>CANPZZ010000047.1 GCA_947589125.1 uncultured Lachnospiraceae bacterium | reverse complement strand
ACGGCCCCGATCCTGTACCACAAGCCGGAGATCTCCACGCCTTACACCTATATGCGCTACACGACCAAGACCAAGGGCGACGACGACAAGGTGGCCAGCGCCCTGGCGAAGCTGATGGACGAGGATCAGACCCTGAAGATGGTCGGCGACAAGGAGAACCGTCAGACCCTTCTGTACGGCATCGGCGACCAGCAGCTTGAGGTTGTGGTCAGCAAGCTCCAGAGCCGTTATAAAGTTGATATCGAACTGTCCAAGCCCAGGTTCGCGTTCCGCGAGACCATCCGCAAGAAAGTGGAGGCCCAGGGCAAGTATAAGAAGCAGACCGGCGGTCACGGCCAGTACGGCGACGTGAAGATGTCCTTCGAGCCCTCCGGCGATCTGGAGACCCCGTATACCTTCGAGGAGCAGGTATTCGGCGGCGCCGTTCCGAGGAACTACTTCCCGGCAGTCGAGAAGGGCATCCAGGAATGCGTCCTGAAGGGACCGCTTGCCGGATATCCGGTCGTGGGTCTGAAGACGATCCTTCTGGATGGTTCCTACCATCCGGTAGACTCTTCGGAAATGGCCTTCAAGATGGCGGCAAGTCTGGCATTTAAGAAGGCGTTCATGGAAGCTAACCCGGTTCTTCTTGAGCCCATCGCTTCCGTGAAGGTGACGGTGCCGGATAAGTTCACCGGCGATATCATGGGCGACTTGAACCGCCGCCGCGGCCGTGTGCTTGGTATGAATTCCGACCACCACGGCAAGCAGATCATCGAGGCGGACGTGCCTATGAGCGAGATGTTCGGTTACAATACCGACCTGCGCTCCATGACCGGCGGCATCGGTGTGTTTGAGTATGAGTTCAGCCGCTATGAGCAGGCTCCCGGCGACATCCAGAAGAAGGAAGTCGAGGCAAGGGCAGCCAGCCTGGAGGACGCGGAGAGTTAAGCTTTGCCGGATAGCCCGAACAGGAATAGCTGACAGTGAGGGGATGCTGCGAAAGTACATTTTGCAACATCCCCTTAAAAATAGAGCTGTATGCGGAGAATAGACAGGTGATTCGGAGGAATGGGATGGATAAGATTGCGGTACTGATCCCGTGTTACAATGAGAGCAGAACGATCGCGAAGGTGGTCGCCGACTGGAAGCGCGAACTTCCTGAAGCCGTGATTTATGTCTATGACAATAATTCCACGGATCACACGGATGAGATTGCAGAACAGGCAGGGGCCGTCGTGCGGTATGAACCCCGTCAGGGAAAGGGCGCCGTTGTGCGGCGTATGTTCCGGGAGATCGACGCCCAGTGTTACATCATGGTCGACGGCGACGATACGTACCCGGCGGAGGCAGGCCGGGAGATGGCCGGGGAGGTTCTCTGTCATCAGGCAGATATGGTCGTGGGCGACCGGCTGTCCTCTACTTATTTTACAGAGAATAAAAGACGGTTCCATAATTCCGGCAATGCGGTTGTGCGCTCAGCCATCAATCATCTGTTCGGGAGCGATATCCGGGATGTGATGACGGGTTTTCGCGCTTTCAGTTACCTGTTCGTCAAGACATTTCCGGTACTGTCGAAGGGATTTGAGATCGAGACGGAGATGACGATCCACGCAGTGGACAAGGATATGTGCATTAAGAATGTGATCGTATCCTACCGGGACCGGCCGGAGGGAAGCGTGTCAAAGCTGAACACGCTGCCGGACGGCATCCGGGTTCTCAGGACGATTTTCCAGCTGTATAAAGACTATCGTCCGGTTCGGTTTTTTAGTGCGGTGGCGGCAGTGTTGTTTGCGCTGGCGACGGTATTCTTTATCCCGGTTATGGCAGAATACATCCGAACCGGGCTGGTGCCGAATTTCCCGACCCTGATCGTCTGCGGCTACTGCGTGATCGTGGCTTTTCTGTCCTGGTTTGCCGGTCTGATCCTTCAGACCCTGATCCAGAAGGACCGGCAGGCGTTTGAATTCCGGATGCAGATGTGTCAGGACGAATATACCAGGAAGCTGAAAGAGGGATCGGACAGATGACCGGCGGCAGGCGTAAAGCCTGCGGACTAAAGCGATGGAGGTGCGGCGATGGAATCAAGGCTTAAGCAGGTTCGAAAAAGCTATTCCCGAATGGGACTTGCTTATCTTCTGTTTTTCCTGGTGGCCAGCGGCTGCCAGCTTGGTGCCATGACTTTACTGGAACCGTGGAGAGAGGGACTTGGGGAAAGCCTCTATACGATGATCTGTATGCTGGCGATGTATCCTGTGGCGTTTCCTCTGAGCTGCCTTGTGGCGCATACAGTTCCCAAGAAGGGACCGTCATGGCAGTTTTCGGTGGGAGGCGGCCGGTTCGCGGTGATCTTCATCATCTGCCTTGGGGCCATGCTTGTGGGGAATCTGATCGGACAGTTACTGATGCTGGTGGTCAGTCTGCTGACAGGGCAGCCTATGGTCAATGATGTTCAGGAACTGATCCTTGATATGGAACCCTGGAGCATCCTGGTGGCGGCAGTGATCGTCGCTCCGATCCTGGAAGAGCTGCTGTTCAGAAAGTTCCTGCTGGATCGAGTGGCCTGCTATGGGCAGTTGACCGCGGTTCTGATGTCCGGCGGACTGTTCGGACTGGCTCATGGGAATTTCTACCAGTTTTTCTACGCGTTCGCGCTGGGCGTCATTTTCGCGTATGTGTATCTGCGCACGGGGCGGATCCGGTATACGATCGCTCTGCATATGCTGGTGAATTTCAGCGGAAGCATTGTGCCGATCCTGATCCTGCGGTGTATGGACGGAAATGTAATGCTGGGGTCCGTGCTGATGCTGGTATGGTATGCGGTGCTGTTTGGCAGCGTGATCGGCGGGATCGTGGTTCTGATCGTCGGAAGGAAGCAGATCTGGTTCTACCGGATGCCGCGGCGGGTGCCGGCAGGCCTGTGGCTTATGACTGTATGCGTTAATGCAGGCGTAATTCTGTTTGTGGGGTATTGCATGGTTAATTTTCTTCTTTCTTAAGGCGGATTCCGGCGAAAAGAGCCGGATATGGAGTAAGGCGAGAGGCTGATTTTTGAGGATCAGTACGGAACAGAGAATAAAGGCATTTTTTAAAATCAATGCGGATAGAAAGTATATCTGCTTTTAAAGAACAGCGTTGATAAATATGCCGCGTCGGCAAAGCGGTGCGGAGTGGGAGGCGGCCATGGACGGACAAGGTGAACGGGGAAAAAATGATATCGCGGAACAGATCCGAAGGGCGCTGAGCCAGGCGCTGGATTTCAGCGATTTTGATCAGTTGAACCGGTCCATCAGCGGTACGGTGGATTCTGCCCTTGACGAGGCCAGACAGCAGTTTGAGAGATACCGCAGCCAGGCTGCGAAGCAGTCGGGGCAGCCTGTGGACACGCAGGCGGCCAACTGGGTGCCTGAGGAGGCAGACAGCGCCGAAAACAGCGGGGCCGGTTCGGCATCCGGGGCGGGAGCCAGGGGCGGATCAGGAACTTCCGCCGGCAGTACAGGCGGTTCTTTCGGCGGGGGTGAATACTGGAGACACGGAACCAGACAGCCGGGGGATGACGGCAGATATCGTTATGAAACCGGAGCGGCGATGGGCGGAGCGGCAGGTACAGGAGCCGCGGGAGATATTTCTGGAGCCGGACAATATGTATCCGGCGGAGCATATGCGGATCATTCTTCCTGGAAGAGCACTTACAGTTCTGAGCCGTATACCTACGGCGGGCAGAAGCAGATGCCGCAGACTGCGGACTATCGCGTCAGATGGCGGGGACGGATATCGGGAATCCTGATGAGCATGGTTGGAGCGCTTGGAACATCAGTATTTGGAATGTTTACATTTTTGATGCTGACCATGTCCATAATTGTGATCGATGGATCCGCCGGATGGCTTATAACCCTGCTTCTGGCGCTTATAACCGGCGGATTCGGACTGCTTCTGTGGGGCGGCGTCAGCCGATATGGCCGCAACCACAGGCTTAAGCTGTATCTGGATGAGATTAAAAAGGTGGGCAGACCTTACTGTGAAGTCGGCCGCCTGGGACGTGCGGCAGGGCGCGGCGAAAACTTCGCGAAAAAAGATCTGAAGAAGATCCTGGAGCTGGGGATGCTCCCGGACGCGCGAATGGATGATAAAGGGACTTATCTGATGATGGATGCGGAAACCTACCATCAGTATCAGATGTCTCAGGAGTCGTTAAGAGCCAGACAGGAGCAGGAACGTCTGGCGAAGCAGCGGGAAGAGGAAATGGCGCGGGAGGCGAAGCGGGCGGAAAAAGCCCGGAAGGCTCGCAAGGACGGCGATGTGCAGAACACCAGGGACGCGCAGGCGAAAGCGGCGCCGGGTGCAGGCAGCGGTACAAATGACGCTGTTCAGAACGATTCCGGGGATGCGGCCGTAAATGCGGCGATCGCCCGCGGTGAGGAGCAGATGGAGACGCTTGATCAGCTGCGGCAGTCATTGCCGGCCGGAGAGATGACGGACAAGCTGATCCGTCTGGATCGTGTGCTGGAACGGCTGTTTGCGACTCTGCGGAAATATCCGGATCAACTGGATGAGCTGGAGCGGTTCATGGAGTATTATCTTCCGACTACGGTGAAACTGGTGACAGCCTACAGCGAGTTCGCTTCCGTGGAATTTCCAGGAGACAATATCAATAACGCCAAGAAGGAGATCGAAGAGACCATGGACACGATTAACGGGGCTTTCGAGAAGCTTCTTGACGATATGTACGAAGACACGGCGTTTGATGTGATGACCGACGCCTCGGTGCTTCAGACGATTCTGAAGCGGGAAGGGCTGACGGAAGGGGATTTTGACGGCGGCAGCGGCCAGAAAACCGAGTAAGACTGCCGGAGGCGGGAATGAGGATCCTGCTGGCTCCGGAGATTTTTGAGGAGAAAATAAAATCATGGGAGGATTTTGAAATATGGCACAGAACATGGATGATATGATCGCGGAAGCGCCTGAACTTGAACTTACGCTGGAGCCGTTCGGGGCGGAGACAGTTTCGGGAGAGAAGCAGGAGCTTCAGCCCGCGGCGGAGCCGCCCGCTGCGCCTAAGCCGGAAGCGGTTCAGGTGAAATTATCCCCGGAGGAGCAGAAGATGGTGGATGAATTTGCCGGGAAGATCGACCTGACCAATTCCAACATGATCCTGCAGTACGGAGCCGGCGCCCAGAAGAAGATCGCTGATTTCTCCGATACGGCGCTGGAGAATATCCGAACCAAGGATCTGGGCGAGGTCGGTCAGATGCTGACGGAACTGGTGGGAGAGCTTAAGACCATCGACGACGAGGAAGACAAGGGGATCTTCGGCATTTTCAAGAAGAACACCAATAAGCTGTCCGCCATGAAGGCCAGATATGAAAAGGCGGAGAGCCATGTGAACCAGGTCTGCAAGATGCTGGAGAACCACCAGATACAGCTTCTTAAGGATGTGGCGGTTATGGACCGGATGTACGATCTGAACCTGTCCTATCTGAAGGAACTGTCCATGTACATCCTGGCCGGCAAAAAGAAGCTGGACGAAGTAAGAAGAACGGAACTGCCCGCGGCCCTCGAAAAGGCGGATCGGAGCGGACTGCCGGAGGATACCCAGGCAGCCAGCGATCTGAGCAATCTCTGCGACCGGTTCGAGAAGAAGCTTCACGATCTGGATCTGACCCGTATGGTGTCCTTGCAGATGGCACCCCAGATCCGGCTGGTTCAGAACAATGATACGATGATGTCGGAGAAGATCCAGTCTACTCTGGTGAATACGATTCCGTTATGGAAGACACAGATGGTGATCGCGGTGGGATTAAGCCATTCCACCGAGGCAGCCAAAGCCCAGCGCCAGGTATCTGACACGACCAACGAGCTGCTGAAGAAAAATGCGGAGATGCTGAAGCTGGCGACGGTGGAGACCGCGAAGGAGTCGGAGCGGGGCATTGTGGATATCGAAACGCTGAAGACGACGAACCAGACGCTGATCTCTACGCTGGACGACGTGATGAAGATCCAGGAGGAAGGCCGCGTCAAGCGGCAGGAGGCCGAGCAGGAGCTGGGCAGGATCGAGGGCGAACTGCGCCAGAAGCTGCTGGAGATGAGCCGTCAGAAAGGACCGGATACTCAGGCATAAGCGGAAAACAGGCTGAAACATAAATTCATGGGCAGATGAAGACAGGTTATCATCTGCCCATTATTTTGTGCTTTTTTGTCGGATCATATCAAAATATGGTTGCTAGGCCATCGAAGAAGTGCTATAATAGGTTAACTATAAAATAGGTTGCAAAGGGAGATGCTGAGATGAGACGGAAAGCAGCGTTATTTTTAGCAGTACTGATGGCCCTTGAAATGCCGGTTACTTCCGCGGCCAGGGTTCGGTATACCCTGCCGATAATAGAAACCCCGGCGGCGGGAGATGAAGATAAGATGCCGGATACGGCGGCGGAAACCGTGGAGGACGATGCGGATCCGGCAGATGTGACGGAAGAAACAGAAACGGAAGTGGAACCGGAAGGCGAGCCGGAGACGGAGTCGGGAACAGAACCGGCTGTGGGGACAGAAGCCGGAGCAGAGACGGAACCGGAAGCCGAGCCGTCGGCAGAATCAAAAGCCGAGCCGGAAAAGGACGCTGACGGAAGTACAGATCCGGATGAGGAGATCTCAGTCGCGACCGCGTCGGAGGCGCAGTCGCTTTTCGGTATGCGCCAGATCATCCTGGAAAAGACAGGAAGTCTGAAGATCGATATTCAGGGCGTCGTGGCCAGCCGCCCGTCTGTCTGGCAGGCGGAACTTTATCCTTCCGGTACGGTTTCTGCCGAGGAGGGGCAGATCAGCCAGTTCAGTTCCACGATAGAACTTCCGGGAACCGAGGACGGCGTCTATGTGAGCGCGTCGGCGACTCTTGAGGAAATCCCGTCGGGGACCTATGATCTGAAGCTGACTCCCCTGTCCGACACGGACAACGCTTATCTCCCTTATGAACAGAAGAATATTGAGATCGGCACGAACCTGATGACGATCCATCTGATGAACGACAAGCCGGAGCTGCACGGATACACGGATCAGGCCGCGGCGCAGAAATTCGGCGTTCTTATCATGGGCGATGTGAATGCCGACGGTATTCTGGATGAAACGGATAAAGAGATCCTGATGGATATTATTTCCGGGAAAGAGGAGACCCGCAGCGTGTTCTTCGACAGGGCCGATCTGAACGGCGACGGCCAGGTAAATCTGCTCGATGTGTCGGTATTTGCCGGATATTACGGAACCGATCTTAAGGACCGCAAGGCCCATCCGGTGGAGAATATTGTGATCCGGGCCGAGGAAGTGACGGAGCAGGCTGAAACCGGGACGGAGGTGGAAGGCTCCCTGACCGGCGCGATGACCGGAGAAGGCGGCGCGGTGGCATTGAAAAGCGCCGGGGCGGCCATCAGCGACACATCTCCTGTTCAGGTCTCCGCGGAATTTGCGGAGCCGAAAACGATGGGCGGATTCGTGATCGATCCGGTGGAAGGTTCCGGCGGAAGTATCCGCGACGGACAGGTCGTTGTGGATACGGAGGAAGGAACGCAGAGGGTGTTTACGATCCGCGACGGGCAGGCGGCTCAGCCGGTCAGCATGATCCGGGCCAGATTCTCGCTGTTCAGTGCGATCACCGTGCAGGATGAGATGCTGCAGGGTATGCCCATTGTGATCGATCTTAAGGGACAGGTTGCCGTCAAGAAGATAACGATCAAGGTTACGAAGACTATGAGCGGAGGCAGTCTGGCCGAAATATCGGATGTTGAATTCTACGGGGATATGGCGGACCGGATCCCGAAGGCTCCCATGTCGGTTCCTGAGCGTGTTGTTGTGGAAAATGGAAGCGAGTGCTTCACACTGTCGTGGAAGAAGATGCCCAATGTGACCGGCTATGAGGTCGTGGTCACGGGAACAAACAGCAAGGGCCAGACGTCTTCGGATACCCATAGAGTGGAGACCGCCGGTCTGGAAGTGACATCCTTAAATGGTTCCGACCTTGTCAACGGCAATACTTATGAAGTAGAAGTCCGTTCCGTCAATGGCTCCTGGCGGAGCCAGGCCGCGAAGGTGAGCGCGGAACCCAGAGCGATGGGACTTCCGCCCGCGCCGGAGAATCTGGTGATCCAGTCCGGCTACCGGCGTCTTGTCATTAGCTGGAAGGATATGAAGGATACAGAAACCTATAACCTGTTCTACCGGATCGCGTCCAGCGAAAACACGCCTTATCAGTCGGTGAAGGCGATTGAGGGGACGAAATACGAGCTGGCGGATCTGCAGGATGAGACGGAATATGAGTTCTATCTGACCGGTGTGAATCCGATCGGCGAGGGCCCGGAATCCCTGCATTATACCGCCTCAACGATCAGTCTGAATCCGCCGGAGACGCCGAATTACAAGCTGATCAATACCGTGCGGACCGGGGAAACTGTAACCGCCCACATTCTTTCGGTAGCCAACGGCGGCGAGGGAGACCATCAGTTTGATATCGTGGACGGACGGTATGATACCGCCTGGGTGCGCGACGACTGGGATGCCGGTTATACGTATCCGGATGATGGGAAAGCGCCGGTTGTGACGTTTGACCAGGAGTATGAGATGGATACGGTCCTCGTTATCCCGGATGAGACGCAGACCTATGAGATGACCGGCGCGACGCTGCAGTACTGGTCCGCGGACGGAACGAAGACGGCGCTTAAGACCACCATGCGCCGCAAGGTCAGCGGCAATAACAAGATCTACTATACATTCCAGACGGAGCAGCCGTTTAAGGCTTCGAAGGTACAGCTTCTTATGGGAAATTCCTACGGCTACGCCAGACGGATCAGCGTCGCCGAGATGAAATTCTATTATTACGACCCGATTGAGCATGAGATCATGGATCTGTATACAGATTCCTACCATGTGGTACTGCGTGAGGGCGTGACTGTCGCGGATATCAGCGCCCTGCGCGCGAAACTTGAGATTAAGGACAGCGTCAGCGGTGAGTACCATCCCAGAAAAGCGGAACTGGAGACCGAGCTGGACAATGCGGAGAAGATCTTAAAGGAAGGCGCGCAGGCGCAGATCCTTGCGGTCGATACGAAGGATACGGCGCGGTCGGACAGCCATATCACCTTCCGCGGCGGTCTGAATACATACCAGCCTCTGGGTGTGACAGCATTGGCCGGGGAAACGGTAACGGTCTATGTAGGCGGACCGATGGTAAGAAACGGGGACACCACGCGGCTTGAGCTGATCATTTCCCAGTATCACGGCAGCAGCAACGCGGTATTCAAATCCCTTGGCTACTTAAAGGGAGGTCCCAATGAGATCACAATTACGGCTCTGGACGATATGAATCTGGAACGGGGCGGCCAGTTGTATGTGGAGTATACCGGCGCTTCCGGAGCGGAGCAGTACGGAGTGCGCGTCAGCGGAGGACATAAAGCGGCTGTTCTGGATCTGTCGGACGAGACGGATACCGCCAAAAGGGTGGAACTGGCCAGAGAATACCTGCTTGAGGTAACCGCACAGGAAGAGGCGGCCCGGACCGACCATGCCAAAGATCATCAGAAATACGCTTGGCAGCCGGAGAACTGTATCTATCAGGCCACGGATATCCTGACGCGCTACGGTATGATTTCTACCGCGGTCACGCAGGTTCTGGAAGGTCTGGGAAGAGGCAGCGCGGACGATATGGCGCGGAAGCTGGAACAGTCCATGCGCGCTTTCGATGAGATGATGGTTCTGTTCTACCAGCATAAGGGATTGAGCGAGGATGAGAAGGCGCCTTCTTATAATAAGATGCCGGTGAGCCGGATCAACATCCGTTACCAGAGAATGTTCGCCGGAGCGTTCATGTACGCGGGCGGAAAGCATATCGGTATCGAATGGCCGGAGCTTAAGGGAATGATGGGCGGCGTGCCCGTGCAGACCGATGAAAACGGAAGATACGCGGGAACCGGACAGTATTTCGGCTGGGGCATCGCCCATGAGATCGGCCATGAGATCAATGAAGGCGCTTACGCGGTGGCGGAGGTCACCAACAACTATTTCTCAGTGCTGGCCCAGGCAAAGGACACCAATGATTCCGTCCGCTTTAAGTATGACGACGTATTTAAGAAGGTCACTTCCGGGACAAAGGGGAAGGCATCCAATGTCTTTGTCCAGCTTGCGATGTACTGGCAGCTTCATCTGGCCTATGATCTGGGAGGTTATAACTATAAGACTTATGACGATAACGCGGAGCAGCTTTCGAATCTGTTCTTTGCGAGGGCGGATTCTTATGCGCGCCATCCTGACGCGGCTCCCGGAGCGGAAGGCAATAAGCTGTCGCTGGCCCAGGCGAATACGGACAACAAGCTGATGCGTCTTGCGGTAGCCGCCGCGGAGAAGAATATCCTGGAATTCTTCACCCGTTGGGGCCTGGAGCCGGACGCGGGTACCGTTGCATATGCCAGCCAGTTCGAAAAGGAAACGCGGGGGATCTGGTTTGCCAATGATGAGATCCGCGCATACCAGCTTGAGAACGGATATGGATGGGATCATGCGGCGGGCGCGTCTGTCAGCGGAAATATCGACTATACGGAAGGCAGCAGCCAGGTGACGCTGAATCTGGCTTCGGACAGTGAGATCTGGATGTACGAGATCTACCGCTATGAGCGTGTGAAGGACAGCATCGAACGCCGCCCGGTAGGTTACGCGGAAGCGTCTTCTGGCGGAAGCGCAGTATTTACAGACGTGATCGGAACGATCAATAATCATACATTTACTTATGAGGTTGTAGGTTATGACCGGTGTCTGAATCCTACAGAAAGGACGGAGATCGGATCTGTGAAGGTCAGCCACGACGGCCGTCTGGACAATGCGCTGTGGACTGTCAGCACGAATCTGGTCAACGAAGATCTGGAACAGCCCAATGAAGAGCATCCGGATACGACGAAGCAGCCCGGAATCGAGGCAATGATCGACGGCGACGATGCGACCGCGTTCACCGGCAGTACGGCAGATGGTTCCGATCCGGAGATCATTATCCATCTGAATCAGCCGGAGACGATCACAGGGCTTAAGTACCGGGCAGGTTCCGGGCCGGCAATCACCGATTTTGAGATCAGCGTCAGTGAGACCGGCGAGGACTGGAAGACGGTGGTCACATCGGAAAAGCGGTTCCAGCCGGACGGAACCGGCAGTCATACGGTCTGGTTCCACGATGAGAAGAATCTCTACACATATGACGCGTCCTATGTGCGGATCAGGGCGAAAGGTCAGGGACATTCAGTCGTCACGGTCGCGGAACTGTCGCTGATGGGTCAGACAGGTGATAATATTGATCTGGCGCCCGGAGGCGTCGGCATCCTGAAAGCGGACTTTAACGGAGCGAACGGCGTCCATATCCCGGCCGGATCTATCCTTTTCACCGGCCAGTATAAAGGCAATCCGGCATTTAACGCGGTGCTTCTGTGGGATGAGAACGGACATCTGGTGGGAGGAACGGATGCGGAAGGAAATGTCCGCGCCGTGCAGGTCATTTTCGCGCCGGATCCGAAGGACGGACTTCTGGGAGAAGTCAGCTCAGGAACATGGGTCTACTATATTGAGCCGGCTTACGCCGGTACGGTAAATGCCGCTAAAGTGCGGGCCGAACTGTATCGGGTGGACAATGCGCTGACCAACGAGGGAGAGCGGCTCGTCAGTTCCACGCTGTTCGTGGATATGCCGGCGGAACTTCCGCAGATCATGCTGAATGAAGGAGGCGGTCTGTCATGAGAGAGATGCTTAAGAGAAAATACCGGCCGGTTCCGCGTCTGACCGCGGTGATGTTTTGTGTAATGCTTTTTCTGTCCGTCCTGTTCTTCGGCATGACGGCTCATGCGGAGACCGGCAATATCAGCGGCGCGGCTTCCTGGAAGAAAGCTGCGAAAGACGGACAGGCTGAACTGTCGGTTCAACTGGTGCGGCAGCTGGGACTCGGCGATATTACGGCGATCCAGATCAATGCGGCTTTTGCCGCGGAAGACCTTTCGGATGTGAAGTCCGTAGAATTTATCTTTGACGGCGGCTGGGATGAAAGTCTGATCAGGGAATATACATATGATGAGGACCGGGGCCTTCTGACGATCGTGATCGCCGGCAGCGGAAAGATCATGGAGCAGGCGAATATCCGGAAGCTGGGGACGCTGAAAACGGAAGCGGAAGGAAATCTGAACGTGTCTGTAAACGGCGGAGAGATCGTAGCGGACGGGGAACTGTTTGATATCACATTTGTTCAGAACAGTACGGTCGCTCTCTTAGGGGCGCAGAGTTCTTCCGGCAGCGGCGGAAGCGAATCTTCGGGCAGCGGGAGTTCCTCCGGCGGCGGAAGCGGTTCTTCGGGCAGCGGGAGCAGTTCTTCCGGTGGCGGCAGCGGTTCTTCCGGCGGCGGAAGTTCCGGCGGATGGAGCGGCGGAGGCGGCAGCCGCAGATCATCCGGCGGGCCCGGCGGCACAGGCGCGGGCGGCGTTTATCAGGTTCCTTCCACGGCCGCGGTGGAGACACCGGGAAGCTGGGAACAGGCCGGCGAATTCTGGAAATTCAAACTGGCGTCCGGAGCCTACGCGAAGAATACATGGGTGTTTAAGGGCGGCCTGTGGTACCATATGGGCAGCGACGGAATCATGAATACCGGCTGGTATCAGGGCGGCGGCATCTGGTATTATCTGGCCGCGGACGGCCATATGAAGAAGGGCTGGCAGGAGGTCGACAAGATCTGGTATTATCTGGGAACGGATAATGGACAGATGAGGACCGGCTGGCTTTACGACGGAGGTTACTGGTATTATCTGGCGGCAAGCGGCGCTATGTGCACCGGCTGGCAGCAGGTCGCCGGCAGCTGGTATTATTTTAATACGATAACGCCGGTTCCGCAGCCGGTCCGCAATGCGCAGACCGGTCAGATGGAAATGTCGACGGCGGGCCAGAGGCCCTTTGGAGCTATGTATGCCAGCGCGAAAACGCCGGATGGATATGAAGTGGATTCGACCGGGCTCATCCGGCAGGGAGGAACGCCGCAGACGGCGGCTTCCGGAACAGGCCAGACGCCCGGCGGCGTTCAGAACCAGCCTTCTTCGGGACCAAAGAGTCCCTTGGAGCGATGACTTAATTGTCGGATGTTATGATTGATCGTCACAGCCGCGGCTTCGGAATTATTTTCGAAAGCCGCGGCTGTCCGTGTTTCCATGCGGGCAGAATGTCATTGACGTTCTGATCGTGTTTCCATGCGGATAGAGTACCGGTGACGCTCTATTTGTGTTTCCATGCGGGCAGAGCGCCAGTGACGCCCTGCTTGTATTATTGCGGGATCTGGCGGCTCGCCATTCTTCTGGACAGCATCCTGAACATTTCCACCCTGCCGCGGTCTTCCGGATCCATATATTCGGTGAGTACTCCTGCGAGCAGGTCCGTCTCGCGGTCAGAGAATACGATCCCTTTCCGGCCGGCTTCTGCTGTCATTGAGAGGAAGCGGTTCATCATTCGGGATTTTGGCGTTTTTCTGATCTGTTCGCTCAATTCTTCCAGAAACGCGATCTTTTGCTGGTCCATTTCCATTATCCGGGGATCCCTGCGCCAGTCTCCGCTCATGGGAACCTCCTTTTGGCTGCGCCCGTCACTTCCTGCAGCATGACATCCTGCTGGTACTGGCTGCCGATCCGCAGTCCTTCTATCAGATTGCAGGCCATGTCAATGAAATCCTGTTCCTGGGGACTGGCGTAAGGCTTAATCGCGTTCAGCATGTCGGTGGGAGAGCGGCGCTGATTTTCTCCCAGAGACATGATACCCAGTTCGGCCGCCTCGCCCCGGTCAAAGAGAGCGACGGTCCGGCGCAGCTCCTGAAATTTGACAAGGATGGAGAGAAACCTCTGGCCGGATGCGTTTACGTATGGAAGGGCGGCCTTCATCATCTGCAGATGGCGGTCGCCGGTCAGATGATCGAAGTCTGTAAGTTTGATGGTGGATCCTTCGTTCATGTCCGCCTCACAAAATCTCTTTGCATACATCCTATGCGGGGGAACATGTCAGATATTCCGGCATATGATGGAAGTATAGAAGAAAATGCGGGAGGAAAATATGCCAGTCCGCCTGATTATAGATGGAAATTCGGTCTATGAGATCGATGAGGAATGTATGGAAAAGCAGAAGAAAAGACAGACAGAAAGACAGTCTGCCGCTGCCAGCGGCTGTATGGTCCGCTGTCAGAAGACAGGGACTTCCGGAAAAACAGCCCGGAAATGACGAAAGGATGGTCAGAAAAGCCGCCGGCACTGAGGACGGCGGCTTTTCCGGACTTATTTTCATGCGGGCAGAGTGCCGGAGACATTCTGCGCATATTTCCATGCGGGCAGAGTGCCGGAGACACTCTGCTCGTACCAGCGTACATCAGCAGCAGAAGCCGTTTCCGTTTCCGCAGCAGCACAGCAGCAGAAGGATCCAGATAATATCGTTGCCGCATCCGCTTCCGCAGTTTGCGCCGCCTATGTTCGATCCGCCGTTTCCGCCGCAGCAGCACAGCAGAAGGATCAGGAAGATAATGTTGCAGCCATTTCCTCCTGTCGTACAGTCACATCCGCAGCCGCAGTTTGTTGCCGCTAAATCACTCATGTTTCGTTCCTCCAGATATTCTGATTACACTTCATCATATGTCTGCCTGCTTGCCACTGTTTCCGGTTTTAGGAAAATTCATCCATTTTTATCGGAAATGAAATATTTGTAACAGGCAGGTAATACGGCGTCCAAATCGTAAGACAAACATAAGAAAATTTAGTATTACTTTTTGGGGAAAGTATGATATACTCATTTTGGATTATTTTACAATCATTGCAGACAGGTGAAATTATGAGTACAACGAATCGTACCGGCGGCTATTCCTCCACCGGCAGAAGCGGAGGGGGAAGCCGCAGCACATCATCGAGGAATACAGCGGGCGGGAGCCGCTCAGGCAGCGGAAGCAGCCGTTCGGGCAGCGGGAGTACAGGACGTTCAGGCAGCGGAACCACAAGCCGCGGAAGCGCAGGCCGCTCAGGCAGCGGGAACGGCAGCCGCTCAAGGACAGGCTACAGTTCCAGTACCACGTACCGCAGTTATAGAAACCGCAGACGGAAGCCGTCTCCGGATTACCGGATTATCGCTATCATCGGAGTGATCCTGATCCTGGTGATCGCGGCAATGGCGTTTGCCATGACCCAGCATCCGGGGAAGCCGCTGGTTAAGGAGAATGATACTGCAGCAGAGTCGACAACCGCGGCGAAGACGACGGAGCCGGAGACAGAGCTTGTCAAGGAAGTGACTGTGGATGATATTTCGATCACAGGGATGTCCAGGGAACAGGCGAAGGAAGCGATCCTTAAGAATTATCCGTGGAGAATGACGGCAGTCTATGAGGGCGACGTCTATGAACTGACGAATCTGATGTCCGGCAAGGTGGACGCTCTTCTGGAGGAGATATTTGCCGGTAAACCGAAGGAGAAGTATACGCTGGATACTTCAGGACTGGATGAGGCGGTGGCGGCCCAGGTGGCGGCCATGAAGGAACGCTGGAACAAGGAACCGAAGAACGGCTCTATTTCCGCTTATGACGCGTCGAACGACAGTTTTACATTCATGGCCGGAGAGTATGGCGTGGCGATCGATGAGGGAAAACTGACGGCCGATATTCAGGCCGCGATCCAGGCCAAGGATTTTGACGCGCAGCTCCAGGTGAGCGGAAGTCAGGTCGAGCCGGAGATCACCAAGGCCAGCGCGCAGAGTCTCTATAAGACGATCGGTACTTATACGACCAATACGACTGCCAATTCCAAGCGCAATACCAATGTGAAGCTGGCGGCGGAGAAGCTGAACGGAACCATTGTTCAGCCCGGTCAGGAGCTTTCCTTTAACGATACCGTAGGTGAGCGTACGGAAGCGAAGGGATATCAGAGCGCTGCCGCGTATAGTAACGGCGAAGTGGTTCAGGAGATCGGCGGCGGCGTATGCCAGGTATCCACGACTCTGTATAACGCGGTGCTTCGCGCCGGACTGAAGATATCCGTGCGCCGTTCTCATACGTTTGAGCCGACCTATGTGACGCCCGGCCAGGACGCCACTGTAAGCTGGGGCGGCCCGGATTTCAAATTCGTGAATACCAGCAAGGCGGCTGTCGGAATTAAGGCCAGTTATTCTAACCAGACGGTAACGGTTTCTGTGTACGGGATTCCGGTACTGGAGGAAGGTGTGACTTACTCGCTTGAGTCCACGAAGCTCGAGGATATCGATCCGCCGGAGCCTACTTATCAGGAGGATCAGTCGGTTCAGCCCGGTGAGGAGATCATCGTGTCCTCCGGCTCTCAGGGAAGCCGCTGGGAGACAAGGCTGATCGTGAAGAAGGATGGAGAAGTCATAAGCCGGGAGGTAGATCACACTACGACTTACAAGGGTCATTCGCCTGTCGTTAAAAGGAATACCTCCGGTATCTATATTCCGCCGGAAGAGGAGACTACGACTGCCGAGCCTACTGAGGCAGTGACGGAGCCGTCCGCGGAATCAGTACCTTCCGGACCGTTAGGGCCGATGGGGCCCGCAGGACCCATGATGCCGGAAACTGAGACCACTGGATCGGCAGTCAATCCGCCTGTGGAACTGCCGACAGAGACCTCGGCTCCGGATTCGGTTCAGTGGCAGGTTGTTCCGGAACCTGGTAACGTATCGCCGGATCCGGGCGTATCGTCCGGACCGGGAGTAACGGATCAGCCGGGCGGAGAGATGGTAGTCGCTCCACCGCCCGGACCCATGTAAGCAGCACCGCGGCAGGGAGCCGGGCAGAGCGGCGGTATTAGAGGTCCGGACGCCGGTGATCCCGCGGATATATGGATTTGTAAAAGCGCATCTTCGGATGCGCTTTTTGCATGTGCGTCAGTATACAAAAAGCGTGTCGGCGGCGTTCTTTCTGCGTTCCCGCCGGGAACATGTTTTTGTACGGATTTTTAAACAAAATTTGTACGTAATTTCTTTGTTTTTGTTCTTTTCAAATCAGGGAATAGTTGCTATAATGTTAGACAGGTCAGTGTGTGTAGTTGTCTGCCGCCCATTCCCAAGGCCGGCTATCCGGCCGAACCGCTATGCAGAAAGCGCGCCGGCACCTGCGCACACAGCACTGGGTTACATTCACATTAGTAGGAGGAAAATCAAATGGCAAGAAAAATGAAAACCATGGATGGTAATCAGGCTGCCGCTCATGCTTCGTACGCGTTTACCGAAGTAGCAGCTATGTATCCCATCACCCCTTCTTCCGTCATGCCGGAGCATACGGATGAGTGGGCTACCGAAGGCAGGAAGAACATTTTCGGCCGCACGGTTCAGATCACCGAGATGCAGTCCGAGGCCGGCGCAGCAGGCGCTGTTCACGGATCTCTGGCAGCCGGCGCTCTGACGACCACCTATACCGCTTCCCAGGGTCTTCTGCTGATGATCCCGAACCTGTACAAGATCGCCGGCGAGCAGCTGCCGGGCGTGATCAACGTATCCGCGCGTGCGATCGCGAGCCACGCTCTTTCCATTTTCGGCGACCACTCCGACGTGTATGCCTGCCGTCAGACCGGCTGCGCGATGCTGTGCGA
>CANPZZ010000046.1 GCA_947589125.1 uncultured Lachnospiraceae bacterium | reverse complement strand
ATGCACCACGGCGATATGCGCCGCTTCCATGAGAAGAATTCCTTCCAGTTAAACGACACCCATCCGACCGTAGCGGTGCCGGAACTGATGCGTATCCTGATCGACGAGGAAGGTCTGACCTGGGACGAGGCGTGGGAGGTCACGACCAAGACCTGCGCCTACACCAACCACACGATCATGAGCGAGGCCCTGGAAAAATGGCCCATCGATCTGTTCAAGCGCCTGCTTCCGCGTGTCTATCAGATTGTGGATGAGATCAACCGCCGCTTCGTGGAGCAGATCCGCCGTATGTACCCGGGCAACGAGAGCAAGGTAGCCAATATGGCAATCCTGTATAACGGCCAGGTTCGCATGGCTTACATGGCCATCGCCGGCAGCTTCTCTGTCAACGGCGTGGCGAAGCTTCATACCGAGATCCTGAAGAATCAGGAGCTTAGGGATTTCTATGAGATGACTCCGTGGAAGTTCAACAATAAGACCAACGGCATCACCCAGAGACGTTTCCTGCTTCACGGCAATCCGCTGCTGGCTAAGTGGGTCACTGAGAAGATCGGAACCGACGCCTGGATCACGGATCTGCCGAAGATCGAGGGACTTGCCAAATACGCGGACGATCCGCAGGCCCAGAAGGAATTTAATGAGATCAAGTACCAGAACAAGCTCCGTCTGGCGAAGTATATTAAGGAAAATAACGGCATCGACGTGGATCCCAACTCCATCTTCGACGTGCAGGTGAAGCGTCTCCATGAGTATAAGAGGCAGCTTCTTAACATCCTTCATGTGATGTATCTGTACAGCCGGCTGAAGGACGATCCGAACCTGGATATGGTGCCCAGGACATTTATCTTCGGCGCTAAGGCGGCCGCCGGCTATAAGAGGGCGAAGCTGACGATCAAGCTGATCAACTCCGTGGCCGAGGTGGTCAACAACGACCCGTCGATTCAGGGCAAGATCAAGGTGGTCTTCATCGAGGAATACCGTGTCAGCAACGCGGAGATCATTTTCGCGGCGGCGGACGTCAGCGAGCAGATATCCACGGCCAGCAAGGAGGCCTCCGGCACCGGCAACATGAAGTTCATGCTGAACGGCGCCCTGACCCTGGGAACCATGGACGGCGCCAATGTGGAGATCGTGGAAGAGGTCGGCATCGAGAACGCGTTCATCTTCGGTATGTCTGCGGACGAGGTCATTGGCTATGAGAAACACGGCGGCTACAATCCGATGGATATCTTCAACAACGACCAGACGATCCGCCGGATCCTGATGCAGCTGATCAATGGTTACTTCGCACCGCAGAATCCGGAACTGTTCCGGGATATCTACGACTCGCTTTTGAACACCAAGTCCAGCGAACGCGCGGATACATATTTCATCCTGAAGGACTTCTGGTCCTACGCCGACGCCCAGCGCCGGATCGACCAGGCGTACCGCAACCGGGAGTGGTGGACGAAGGCCGCGATCCTCAACGTAGCCCACTCCGGCAAGTTCTCCTCCGACCGCACCATCGAGGAGTACGTGAAGGATATCTGGCATCTGGATAAGATCAAGGTGGAGCTGTGATCGCGATGCGGCCGCGGCAGCCAGATTGCTTCACGAATCTGGGTGACCGCGGAGGAAACATGCCGCGGAAACAGATTTACCGGCGCAGCGGCTGACTGTGAGAATTCGCATGAGCCGATACTGCGCACATAAGAATACGTCCCCCTTCATAGACTGTGACAGACAGGCTGCGGAGGGGGATTTTTATGCCATTTTCAGTGAGATGGAATCCGAAAAGGCGGAACAGCGGAAACCGGGAACGGCGCGGAATCATGGCCCGCCTGGCGGCCCGTGTGCGAAAATTTCTTCTGATCTTATGTATCGTTCTTCTTATGCCGTACGCAGTAACATTGGCTATAAGCGGCAATCCGATGGGAACGGCGCGGAGGGATACGGTGTCCGGCGGACGCCGCGTCTATCTGGAAGGACAGGGCGGGTATGTCGATGCAGAGGAATATCTGATCGGTGTTGTGGCGGTGCAGATACCGATGGAATATGAAATGGAAGCGATAAAAGCCCAGGCGATCATCGCCCGCACCTGGCTTTACCGCCAGATGGACGACGGCGGACAGATATCCATATCGGAATTGCGTCAGAATGCCGGAAATGGTTCTGGCGGCGCGTTCTCCGCGGCGGATCCGGAATATTCAGAGGAAGAGCATTTTCTGGAATATTATGAGAAAGCAAAGACAGCCGCAGCAGAGACGGCGGGGCAGGTGATCTGTTATGACGGAAAGCTGATCGAACCGCTGTTCCACCGGGCCAGCGCCGGAAAGACGCGCAGCGGCGGAGCGGGCTATCCCTATCTGCAGTCGGTGGACAGCAGCTTTGATGTGGAGGCGGAGGGGTATCTTACGGTGCTGGAATGGACGCCGGAGGAATTCGCCGCGCTGGCCGCGGCGGGAGCGGAAACGGCGGGGAGCGGAGCCGCGGGCGGCAAGGGAGCCGCTTGGATCTCTGCGAAGAGCAGCGGCAAGAATACCAGCCAGACTGTTGCAGAGAGCGGAGACACCGCACGGACAGCTGCAGAGAACAAAGGCACCGGCCAGACAGATACGGAAGGCGGAGGCACTGATTGGTCTGGCCCAGGCGCCGATGGAGGAACTGTCCGGTCCGCTGCAGCCGGCGGCAGCGCCGCGGATCAGATCATGCAGACGCTTCAATTAGTCTCGCGGGATTCCTCCGGCTATGTGGCAGAATATCAGATCGGGAGCCATATATACGCCGGCGACGAGGTTCGGGAGATCTTCGGCCTGCCGTCTGCTGATTTCATTTTCAAGAACCGTGAAGGGAATATCCAGGCGGTCTGCAAGGGGCAGGGACACGGGCTTGGCATGAGCCAGTACGGCGCCAATCATCTCGCTTTGGAGGGCTTAAGCGCCGAAGAAATTTTGAAATATTATTATCACGGCGTGACTGTGGAAGTTCAGGATGAGGCTTATGCGGACTGAACGAACGCCGGCGCGGCGAAAATATTTCCGGATCCAATGAATAACTCCATCACCTCTGGCAAAACTACTACCGAGGTGATAACAATGAAAACGAAACTGAATCAATTATTCAAAGACAAGCTGTTTCTTGTCATGCTGGTGCTGGGCCTGCTGACTATCGTTGCCGCGGCAGGCGTCGTCACCATCCAGAGAGGCAATCTTCCGGGGGAGGAGAATCCGTACATCCAGATGGAGGATCCCGGTTCCCTGATTGCGGAAGAGACGCGGGATGCAGGCGGCACGCGTCTGGCCGGCGATGCCAACGCCACAGAAAATGTTACAGCCCAGACCGCCGCTCCGTCTGAAGAAGAGACGAAGCCGGCCGTAAGGGAGACCCGCGCATACGCGTTCGCGGAAGAAAAGGAACCCGAAGTGACGGAAGCCCCGGCCGCTCCGGCCGGAACCGGGATTGAGGCGGCTACGCCGCTGGTGCTGGATTTCTCCGACGCCAGCCGTATGGCCTGGCCCATCCGCGGCAATATCCTGCTGGATTACAGCATGGATTCCACGATCTATTTCCCGACCCTTGCCCAGTATCAGTGCAATCCGGCCGTGATCATCCAGGGTGAGGTCAGCGACCCGGTCGCGGCTCCTGCCAATGCCCGTGTCATGGCCATTGGCGCCAACGAGGAGATCGGCAATTATGTGATGCTGGAGCTTGGCAATGACTACGTGGCTACCTGCGGCCAGTTAAAGGAGATCCAGGTGGTGGAAAATGAATACCTGGAGGCCGGGCAGATCCTCGGTTATGTGGCCGAGCCCACGAAATACTATTCCATTGAAGGCAGCAACGTATACTTTGAACTGCGTCACGGTGAAGAAACCGTGGATCCTCTGGATTATTTTGAATAACCGGAGGGACGGACAGCAGGCAGTTTCGCGCGGACGGAAACGCCGCGGGGAACTGCCTGCCGGACTGTGGCGGGTCATGATCTTTACAAAAAAGTAAGAAATTGTTCACACCTCATTCAGAGACATATGGTATGATAATTTTGTAAGAAAAGCTGGCATTGGGGGTACATAATGAATATTCTTTTTTTTCTGACACCGAAGAGCGAAGTGGCTTTTATTTTCGACGACGAGACCGTGCGGCAGGCTCTGGAGAAGATGGAGAACCGTAAGTTTACGGCGGTTCCGGTCTTAAACAGGCAGGGCGGTTACGTGGGTTCCATCACCGAAGGGGACATGCTCTGGGGCATCAAGAATCAGTATAACCTGAATCTGAAGAACGCGGAGCACATCCGGGTCGGCACGATTCCGCGCAGGATGGATTACAAGCCCGTCCATGTGGACGCGAGTATGGAGGATCTGATCGAGAAGGCTCTGAATCAGAACTTCGTGCCGGTAGTGGACGACCAGAAGAGTTTCATCGGGATCATCCGCCGGAGAGATATCATTCGGTACTGCTATAACAAGCTGATGAATCTGCGGACGGAGACCGGGAGCGCGGACGGAGACGAAGGCTGAGAACTGAGAAACAGGACGAGGGGCAGCAGGAGCTGTCCCTTTTTCTATGCCGTTATGTAAAAACCGCTGTCTTTGAAAAATTCACGAAATGCTTTCCCGCTCATAAATTACTATTATCAGACATTCAATCAGAGAGGAGAAATTATATCTATGGATTGTTCCTGCATGAATCCGTCGCCGTCGGCGATCAGCTGCCCGAACACAGTATCCGGTAGTATCGACCAGTTCCCGGCCGGTATGGGATACGTGCCCTGGCAGCAGTGGGGCCAGACGTACACGATGGAACAGGCTTTAAACCGCGGGACGATTTTCCCGGCGCTTGACCTGCCGTTTGTAATGGGGAGGTGCGGCGCATGAACGAGAACTGTTGCCAGCTTCTGAACATCATCGACCAGACCAGCTTTGCCATGGACGATGTTCTTCTGTTTCTTGACACCCATCCCTGCGATCAGCAGGCGCTCAGCTACTACCAGGCGATGGCCCGCGCCCGCCGGGAGGCAATGGATGCCTACCAGTCAAGCTGCGGTCCGCTTATGGTGGACGGCGTAAATTCAGCCAGCGGTTACTGGAGCTGGATTCAGGGGCCATGGCCCTGGGAAGGAGGATGCTGACTTATGTGGAGATATGAAAAACGATTGCAGCACCCGGTAAATATCACGACGCCGAATCCGCAGCTCGCGCAGTTCATTGCGAGCCAGTACGGCGGCCCTGACGGTGAAATAGCTGCGTCCATGCGCTATCTGTCCCAGCGCTATGCCATGCCCTACGATATCGGCAAGGCGGTTCTGACCGACGTGGGGACCGAAGAACTGGCCCATATGGAAATGATCGCGGCCATTATCCACCAGCTGACGAAGGGGCTGACCGCGGAGCAGATCGCCGCGTCCGGTCTCGGCCCCTACTATATCGATCACACCAACGGGATCTGGCCCCAGGCCGCGGGAGGCGTGCCGATGAACGCCTGCGAGTTCCAGTCCAAGGGCGATCCGATCACGGATCTTTTCGAAGATCTGGCGGCGGAACAGAAGGCCCGCACCACGTACGACAACATCCTGCGCGTGGTCACCGATCCGGAGGTCTGCGATCCGATCCGGTTCCTGCGGGAGAGGGAGATCGTGCATTTCCAAAGGTTCGGAGAGGCGCTTCGCGCCGTACAGGATCATCTGGACAGCCGCAATTTCTATGCGCTGAATCCGGCCTTTGACAATCCTGCGAAGACGAATGCCGTAACTGCAAATGCCAGTGAATGCAGTGTATGCGGGGGATGAGCGGCAGATACGTCGAACAGGTGATGTAAAGAAAACGTGAGTAAACGCGCATCAGCGCGCAGAAAACAATTAGAACAGAGTGCCACTGGCCTCTGCACGCATAGAACAGAAGGGCCGGAGAATGGCGGTAAATAGTGTCATTCTCCGGCCCTTTGCGCGTTATAACGATTTAATTCCGGATGTCGGCCCGTCATGGCATAAGCCAGTGCGACAGCATTTTACAAAGCCGTAACCTTCGCCTTCAGTTCCTCTACCGTATATACAACATAATGCAGCGCATACGGTTCATATTCATAATACAGCGCGATACTGCCGTCGGGCAATTCCGTCAGGCAGCTGTAAAAATATTGTCCTTCATTGACCGGATAATGATACCGCCAATCGATCGTGTTGTCGGAAACATTGATCAGCCCCACTGCAATCACTCCGTTCACGCGCCGGTACAGCGTGCCGTCGCCGCCCGGATAGCTGGCGATCACAGCGGGTTTGCCGTCGATCTCCTTCGAATAGTTGATAAAAGAGACCATGCAGTTGCCGCAGTATTTCAGCTGCGGTTCCCAGTGATATTCGCCCCAGGTCAGACCGCCGTCGGTGCTGTCCGTATAGGTGATTTCGTCGATCTGGTTCCGGGAAAACATCCGCAGAGTGCCGTCGGGCAGACCGATGATCTGGGATTCGGAGGATTTGACGCGCTCGCCGTTCTCACACAGACCGGTCCTGGAAGCGCGTTCGCTCCTTTTCCAGGTCTTCCCCTGATCTTCCGTATAGATCACGCTGGCATACTCGATGCCCAGGAGATTGTCGTAGATCGGGATCAGCACGCGTTCTTTTCCCTCTATGCTGCAGGCATAGCCTCTTCCGGGACAGGTTCCGGTAAAGCCGCGGCCGCCGATCTGGTTTTCAATAAAGCGCAGGCCGCTCCAGGTGCGTCCGTCGTCGGTGCTGGTGCGCAGGGCCAGATGGAACGCCGGATAGGCTTTCAGCGGGGACGCCGCATAGAAAATATTCGCGTGGATAAGCCGGTCCGTCGGCCGGCCGGCTCCATTAAGCTGCGGGATCATTATTTTCTCAGCGCCCGCCTGCGTCTGTCGGAACAGATAGCCCTCCGGATCCACCAGATAGTCTTTATACGGCTTATTATTCTCAAGACAGAATACTTTACTGAAGCCGTTTTCCTCTTCCCCGATATAGTAGGGGTAGGTGTTCTTATTCAGTTCCTGCGTTTCCGCGCAGGAAAAGCTTTCCAGATCCTTTAAAGCCAGACGTCCGTTTTCATGTCTGCCGCCGTTTACCGGCCCGCAGACCATGCCGTCTACCGCCCAGGTTCCCACGAAAGCAGGGCACATATCTGTCAGCAGGTAAAGGGTGCCGAGGCTGTCGCAGGCGAGTATGGGGTCGATGAAAGCGGCGCTGAAGATGCATCGCTCAGAGCCGTCCTCCACATCGTCATAGTGGTTTACGATCTGTCTCGTCCAGGTGCGTCCGCCGTCTTCCGACCGGGCGACGGCGGTCTCCAGATTCCCGGCCGTGTCCTGGCCGTGCGCCCAGCGCACATCCGTCGCGGCAAGTACCGCATTTTCCTTTGTCACAAGGATCGCGGGGATTCGAAAGCAATGACTTCCCAGACAATCCTTCGGGAACGGGTCGGTTACATGGTTGATCATATGCGGCGCTCCTTTCCGGCCGGTCAGGCCTGTCAAGTGGTCAGTTCTGATATATTCGGTTACAATCATAGGATACCACATGGTGAAGCGGAATGGCGGCATTTTGTTAACTGTTTTTTGTAAAATGCAAGGGACTTTTAGCTGCGCCGCTTATGCTTTCCGCGCCGCCCTGTAGGAATAATACACGCAGACCGCCGTATCTGTGAGCAGGATACCCAGCATCCAGAAAAGACATCCGGCGCCGCGGACCGCGAAGCCCGCCGCGACGCACAGGATTCCGGCGATGATGAAAGAGATCCCGCCGAACCGCTGGCATTTTCTCCAGACGTCGTCATTTTCCATGCTCCAGGGGGTGCGCAGGCCGATGACGGAGTTTCGTTTCAGCTTCGGCATCACGTTGCCCAGAACGATCATGAGAATGCCCAGAAGGATACATTCGGCCTGGTTGATGTCAAGGGACAGGGCGTTGAGATTCTCTGCCTGCGTAAAAGACGTGTACAGCGTATAGCAGTTCATGACGTTGAACCAGGTAAGAAGCACGATGCCGGCCGTCATGCAGACGTTTGCGTTGTTGTGACCGTTCGGCTCCTGGCGGGAGGCGATCCGCGCCATAGCCAGCATGAACAGCCCCATGCCGATGGTGATCACCGGAAAGAGGAAGGATTCGTACTTGCTTCCCCAGCGGTCTGCCTGGCCGCTGAAGCCGTAATGGGCCGGGATCCGGTCCGGCAGGAAGCCGATGGCGACGGCGGTTATGAGGAGGGGGAGGAACATCAGGATAAAATAAAGAGGTTTTTTGTCTTTCATAGCGGGATTCCTTTCTTGGCAATTCATCCGCCGGAAGTCTGCGCTTCTTCAGACGCCGCGTTCGGCTCTCTCAGCCGCGTCATCCACAGGATCGCTTCGTCCAGCACGGACAGATTCAGCTCGTAATAAATAAAATTCTTCCGGCGGGTCTCGTAGATCAGATCCGCCTTCTTAAGCTTCGCCAGGTGATAGGAGAGCGCCTGCGGCGTTACGCCCAGATACTCCGCCAGATCACCGGCGCTTGTGGGGCCTTCTTTTAGTTTGTTGAGTATGGTGCGCCTGGTCTCGTCGGCCAGCGCCGCCAGAATTTCGGGGACTGCCATGCGAGCATCCTTTCTTTTAGAAAACAAAATTTCAAAATTATTTTAAATAGATTGTAGTATAAGCGGAAGGCTGTGTCAACAGTATTTCAAAATTTTCTTAAATACCATGTGAAAGATGGGACGATACCGATGCACAGGATTGATTATTTGACTTGTCATGACGCGCTGCTCTGTGGTAGAATCTAGCTGTCATAATGCGGTGCTGCGCCGGTCCGAAACCGAAACCCCACGGCCGGCAACTGCACGGTTTGAAACTGCGGCGGCAGAACGGCCGCGGTATTGCGTGATCAGCCGCCTCAGGCGGCAGAGAGGAGATCGAATACAGAATGAAACCAGTGATGAGAAAGGATGTCCCGGAAGAACTGACCTGGGATTTATCGGCGCTTTATAAGACCGAGGAGGATATGTACGCGGATGCGGAGAAAATGGAGGCGGCGAGCCGCAGGATCGAGGCGGAGTATAAAGGAAAGCTGACCACCCCGGAGCGGATCAACGCCTGCCTGGACGAGTACAGGACGCTGTGCGAGCGGATGAACCTGGTCTACAGCTACACGGATCTGTCGGTGTCGGTGGACTACTATAACGCCCACAACCAGGAGCGCAACGATAAGATCAGCGTTAAGGTGTCCGCTATCGAGAGCCGGCTGAGCTTTATCGACAGCGAGATCTTAGAGCAGGACGACAGCGTGATTCAGGCGGCCATCGATCAGGCCACGGACAATAAGCTGTATCTGAAAAATCTGCTGCGGGAGAAGCCCCACCGTCTGGACGCGGCTACGGAGAAGACGCTGGCGGCGCTGTCCAATACATTTAACACGCCCTACCAGGTCTACAACATGGCTAAGCTGGCGGATATGAAATTTCCGTCTTTCGCGGTGGAAGGCCAGGAATTCCCGATGGGTTATTCGCTCTACGAGGACGATTATGAGTATGACCGGCGCACGCCGGTGCGGCGCGCCGCTTTCGAAGTCTTTTACGCGAAGCTGCGGGAATATGAAAATGTGACCGCCGCCGCGTATCAGGCTCAGGAGCAGATGGAGAAGACATTCGCGGATCTGCGGGGGTTTGAGACCGTTTTTGACCGGAATCTGTTCACGGACAAGGTGGACATTTCCCTCTATAACCGCCAGATCGATCTGATCATGGAGAAACTGGCGCCCTATATGCGCAAATACGCCCGCCTGCTCCAGAAGATCCACGGCCTTGAGAAGATGACCTATGCGGATCTGAAGGTCGCGGTGGATCCGGAGTATGATCCGCGGGTGACGATTGAAGAGTCGCAGAAATACATTGTCGAGGGACTGTCGGTTCTGGGAGAGGAGTATCAGGAGATGGTGAAGGAGGCCTACCGTGACCGGTGGGTGGATTTCGCCAAAAATCAGGGCAAATCCACCGGCGGTTTCTGCGCCAGCCCTTACGGCAGCCATTCCTACATCCTGCTGAACTGGAACGAGCGGATGTCGGATGTATTTACGCTGGCCCATGAGCTGGGGCATGCGGGGCATTTCAAGGCATGCAACGCGGCCCAGTCCTATTTTGATACCAATGTGTCCGGCTACTTTGTCGAGGCGCCGTCTACGATGAACGAACTGATCATGGCCCACTATCTGCTGAAAACCAATCCGGATCCCAGGTTCAGGCGCTGGGTGTTAAGCTCTATGGTGGGACATACCTATTACCACAACTTTGTGACGCATCTGCTGGAGGCGGCTTATCAGCGGGAAGTGTACCGGATCATCGAGGCCGGCGGAAGCGTGCAGGCGGAGACGCTGAACCGTCTGATGCGGGAGACTCTGGAGAAATTCTGGGGCGACGCGGTAGAAATTGTTCCCGGTTCGGAGCTGACCTGGATGCGGCAGCCGCATTACTATATGGGGTTGTATTCTTACACGTACAGCGCGGGACTGACTGTGGCGACCCAGGCCTGCCTGCGGATCGAGCGGGAAGGGCAGCCGGCGGTGGACGACTGGAAGCGGATGCTGGCCGCCGGAGGCACGAAGACGCCGGTGGAGCTGGCGCAGATGGCCGGCGTGGATATCACGACGGATCAGCCGCTTCTGGATACGATCGAGTATATCGGCGGGATGATCGATGAAATCTGCGCGCTGACGGAGGAACTGGGGAAGTAAGCAGAGAAGCACTTGCGGTAAGAAGGAGAAAGTGCAGTATGAAATTATATGAGACATTCGAACTGGAATTTGCCGGAGAGGAACTGTCGGAGAACTGGGCTTCCGTGGATGTAACCGCAGTGTTTACCAATGGAGATACGCAGGTTACAACGAAAGGATTTTACGCCGGGGACGGCGTTTACAAGGTGCGGTTCCTGCCGGAGAAGCGAAAATGGCGCGAGCAGGGAGAGAAAATGTTCGGCCATCTGAAGGAATCCCTGTCAGAGGCGGAGCTGGACGCCCTAAACCGCAAGGATATGGATTTTAAGGGGCATCTGGACGAGAGGGTATTCCTGGTCTATCTGGGGCGCCGGTGCAACGCTCTGCTGCCTCTGCGGCTGCCGAAGGGCCGTTCGTACCGGATCGAGGTGATCGACGTCTGGAATATGACCCGCGAGACGGTAATGACCGGCGTAAGCGGCGCTGTGAATGTGAAGCTGCCGGGAAGAGAAGGCATGGCTGTGATGGCCGTGGCGGAGAGTGTGTGATGATGGCAGCAGCGTCATGTGTTAGTGTCAGCGAAAGGCTTCGTCTGTGAGAAGTAATATTTGCAGGGCGTGGCCTATATGACCGGCAGTACGGTGGAACACAGGATGGGAGCCGGGATTGTCTGACCGGTCAGATGAAACAGGATAAAGATAGAGAATAGCAAATTTAATTAAGGAGTGTCAAAAATGCAGGTACAGAATATCGACAGAGACTGGAGATTCGGTCTGGGAACGGCGGATTTCTACGGCATGGTCCGCGGAGAAGATAAGGGTACCGCCGTAAATCTGCCCCATGATTATATGATCGGCGGGGAGGTGACCCCGGATGCGCCGGCGGGGCCGGCCGGCGGTTTTTATACGGCGGGCGTGGCCTATTACAGTAAGAGACTCATGATCCCGGCTGAGTGGGAGCAGGAGAAGGTCTATCTCCGTTTCGACGGCGTTATGATGAATGCCACCGTGGAGATCAACGGCGCCAAGGCGGCGCTGCACCATTACGGATATTCGCCGTTTGTTGTGGATATCACGCCGTATATCTATTGCGGCAAGGAAAATATTGTGGTTATTACGGTCAATCCGAGCATGCAGCCGAATTCCAGGTGGTATTCCGGCGCGGGAATCTTCCGCTCGGTGGAACTGCTGCACGGTCCGGCGGTACATATCGAAAGCGACGGCATTTACGGATATACGAAGCGGATCGAGATGGGAACCGGCAGCCCGGAGAGCGCGGATCCGGGGAGGGAGACTTCTGCGGATGCCGCCAGGGGAAATGAAAATGCCGCTTCGGGAAGTTCCGCGGCGACGACTGTTACCGCTGCTGCCGCATATCTGCAGACAGAGGTCCGGGTCCGCAATACCACCGGCGCCGACCATATCGCTGTCGTCGAGGTATCTCTGGTGGAGGAAGCCAGCGGGCGGACGGCGGTAAGCCGCAGCGCGAAGATCCAGGTTGACGCGAACAGCGTCCAGACTGCGTATATCGCGATGACGGTGGAGAATCCGCTTTTGTGGGATGAAGCAGCTCCGAATCTGTACCGGCTCGAGGCGCAGGTAACGGACGCGGGCATTTTCAAGACGCATTTTGTGGAAGCGGAACAGAAGACGGTGGACGCGGACAGTACGCTCTTTGGAATCCGGACGATTACCGCGGATGTGAAGCACGGGCTGCGGATCAACGGGCGGACCGTGAAGCTTAAGGGCGGCTGCGTCCATCACGACAACGGCCTTCTGGGAGCGGTCTCCCTCTATGACGCGGAGATGCGCCGGATCCGGACGATGAAAGAGGTCGGCTTCAACGCGATCCGCACGACCCACAATCCGCCGTCGAAGGCGCTCATGGAGGTCTGCGACCGGCTGGGCATGTATGTGTTCGCGGAAGCATTTGACGCGTGGGGCATGGGCAAGCAGCCCGGCGATTATAATCAGTTCTTTGCCGGCGACTGGGATGAGGACCTGACCGCGTTCGTTATGCGGGACAGGAGCCATCCGTCCATCGTGATCTGGTCTACCGGCAACGAGATCCCTGAGAGGGGCGGCTTAAATCACGGTTATACGCTGGCGACGAAGCTGGCGGCCAGGCTCCGCGCGCTGGATCCCAGCCGCCCTGTCAGCAACGGCGTCTGCTCGTTCTGGAGCGGTCTGGACGGCGAGATGATGAAGAAGAGCTGGGAGAAAATGGCGCGGAATGCGCAGGCGGACGCAGTCAATGCCCAAAACGCGGACGTCGGCGCGGCGGATCTGGATTGGGAGGAGATGACGGAGGCATTTACCAACGGTCTGGATATTGTGGGCTACAATTATATGGAAGATAAATATTTCCAGGATCATAAGCTGTATCCGGACAGGGTCATACTGGGCTCCGAGAATTTCCCGAAGGAGATCGGAAAACGCTGGCCCATGGTTGAGAGCACACCTTATGTGATCGGGGATTTCACCTGGACGGCGGTGGACTACATCGGCGAGGCGGGCATCGGGAAATCGGTGTTCCTGGAGCCGGATGATCCGCAGCTTGCCGCGGGAGGGTGGACGCTGTCGTCGCATACCTCCGAGTTCCCCTACCGGCTGGCCAATGACGCGGATATCGATATCAACGGGTCGATTCTGCCCCAGGGCTGTTACCGGAGCGTGGTCTACGGTTCCGACGAAACGCATGTGTTCTCCTATGATCCGGCGACATACGGCAGGAAGGAGCTTTTAAGCCAGTGGGGCTTTCCGGCCTGTCAGAAACGCTGGAACTGGGACGGCGCCGAAGGAAAGAGGGTAGAGCTTCTGGTTTTCAGCCGCGCCGATGAGGTGGAGGTTCTGGTAAATGGCCGCTCCTTGGGAAGGAAGAAACGGGGAGATGCCCTGGGCGTGGAAGAGATGCCGTGTACCTTCGCGTTTGACGCGGTTTACGAGCCGGGAGAGGTTACGGCTGTCAGTTACTGCGGCGGGAAGGAAGTATCCAGGGACACGATGGAGACGACCGGACCTGCCTGCGCGATTCGCATCATCACGGATCGAACGGAAATGGCTGCCGACGGGCATAGTCTGATCTACGCCTGCGTGGAGATCGTGGACGCGGAGGGAAGACTGGTTCCGGATGCGCAGATCGCCCTGAAGGCGTCGGCGGAAGGAGCCGCGGCGCTGGCTGGTTTTGGCTCTGCCGCTCCGGTCACGGCGGAGAATTATACGGCCGGAAGCTTCACCACCTGCCGGGGCCGCGCCTGCGGAATCCTGCGCAGCGGTTACGAGGCCGGGAAGGCGGAATTTACCGTGGAGAGCGCGGAACTCGGGAGTGCGTCTGCGCTTGTGATGGTGCGGTAAGGTGTGAAGATTGCGGGGGACGGTGTCTCCTGGCGATTAAATGAAATTAACCGATTAAGAAATGGTATGCGGCGGGCATTCTGAAGAATGGAATGCCTGCCGTTTTTATTTCCATGCGGGCGGAACGTTAGTGACGATCTGTCCGTATTTTCATGCGAACAGAGTCTCGTGACGATTGGCGGCGATCGTTTTGCGCATTCGACCGCGCCGGGAGGCTGAGCGGCTGAAAATTACAGTTGCGCATGCGTTAAAATCTGCGGGCCTGAAAGGTAGAAAGTATTTTCCGAAGCAGCGCGGACAGCGAGGGTATTTGCGGAAAACAATGCACAAAAATCAGGTCCATCCATTGTCGATAATAACGAAATGAGATTAAACAAAAAGAAATGTATTGATTAATTGATTAAGTAATGATATATTTATGATTAAGAGAAATAAAGTTAAAATTAATCTAAGCGAGGTGAATCGACACCTATTTGCAGTGTTAGGGGAACATGCATTAGCGGCGTTATAAGCATAAAAGGAAAGGACAGATGGAGACACATGAGCGCGAGGGAGAACTACGAGGAGTGGCTGGAAAGCCCGTATTTTGATGAAAAGACGAAGATAGAGCTGAAGGAAATAGAAGGTGATGAGGCGCAGATCGAGGATCGGTTCTATAAGGATCTGGAATTCGGCACCGGCGGCCTGCGGGGCGTGATCGGCGCAGGCACGAACCGGATGAATATCTATACGGTCCGTAAGGCGACGCAGGGGCTGGCGAATTACATTATAAAAGAACTGGGATCATCCGGACGCGGCGGCAAGGATGGCTGTGTGACGGTTGAGATCCGGCAGCAGGGCATACTCCGTTCAGAGAGCCATTCACAGGGCGGAATCCGTTCAGAAAGCCATCCGCAGAGCGGGACGGAGACGGAAAAAAAGGACGCCGGCGCGCCAGCCGTCGCCATCGCCTATGATTCCCGGCACATGTCGAAGGAATTCGCAGATGAGGCGGCCTGCTGTCTGGCGGCCAACGGCATCCTGGCCTGGGTATTTCCATCCCTTCGCCCGACGCCGATGCTTTCCTTTGCGCTGCGGGAACTGGGCTGCATCGCGGGTATTGTTGTAACCGCGAGTCATAACCCGCCGGAATACAACGGTTACAAGGTTTACTGGGAGGACGGCGCCCAGATCACCGCGCCCCGGGATCAGGAGATCATCCGAGAGGTGAACGCGATTACCGATTACGCCCTGGTGAAGACCATGGAGAAGGCGGAAGCGGAGAAGCAGGGACTTTACCGGCTGATTGGCGCGGAGATCGACGACCGGTATATGGCAGAGCTTAAGAAGCTGGTGCTGGAGCCGGATATCGTCCGGGCGGAAGCGAAGAAGCTGAAGATCGTCTACACGCCGCTTCACGGCACCGGGAATCTGCCGGTGAGGCGGATCCTTAAGGAACTGGGCTTTACGCAGGTCTATGTGGTGAAGGAGCAGGAGCTGCCGGACGGGGATTTCCCCACTGTGTCCTACCCGAATCCGGAGGATGCGAAAGCATTTGCGCTGGCGCTGAAGCTGGCGAAAGAGGTGGACGCAGATGTGGTTTTGGCGACGGATCCGGACGCGGACCGGCTGGGGATTTACGCGAAGGATGCGGCCACTGGTGAGTATATGAGTTTTACCGGTAATATGTCGGGGATGCTGATCATGGAATACCGGCTGTCCCGCAGGAAGGCGCAGGGGCGTCTGCCGGAAAATGGAGCCATGGTCACGACGATCGTGTCCGGGAAAATGTCGAAGGCGGTCGCGGAAGCCTACGGCGTAAAGCGGATCGAGACGCTGACCGGTTTTAAGTATATCGGCGAGCAGATCAAATTCTTTGAGCAGGAGCATACATTTGAGTACCTCTTCGGGTACGAGGAGAGCTACGGCTGCCTGGTGGGAACCTACGCCAGGGATAAGGACGCGGTGTCGGCGGTGATGGCTCTCTGCGAGGCGGCCGCCTGGTACCATTATCACGGGCTGACGCTGTGTGATCAGATGCGTAACCTGTACCGTACCTATGGGTATTACCGGGAAGGGTTATGCACGGTTACCCTAAAGGGACAGGACGGCGCGAGGAAGATAAAGGCCATCATGGAAAATGTGCGGGCCAGCGTACCGGAGAAGATCGGCGGCGCGAAGGTGACGCAGTTTCGGGATTACCGGGAGAACCTGGTGCTGAACTGTGAGACCGGCGTCCGGACGGCTTCGGGCCTTCCGAAGTCGGATGTGCTGTATTTTGAACTGGAGGGCGGCGCTTGGTGCTGCGTGCGGCCTTCCGGCACGGAGCCGAAGATCAAGTTTTATATCGGCGTGGTCGGGAACGATGAGGGCGACGCGGCGGAGAAGCTGGCGAATATGACGGCGGCGGTGCAGAAACTGGCGGAGTGATGAATGTGTGGAACCACCAGGAGCCAGCCTGGGAGGTTTTGCGGAACCTGCGGTCTGCGCAGCGTAACGAATGATCGGAAACGCAGGCAGTGAGTGAAAATGGAGGAAGCAGATTATGGGTATCGTAAGATTAAAGCCGAGCTGCAAGGATTATATCTGGGGCGGACGGCGTCTGATCGAGGAGTACGGCAAGCGGTACGACGGAGATATCCTGGCGGAGTGCTGGGAACTGTCCTGCCACCCGGCCGGGCCGTCTGTGGTGGACAGCGGACCCTGCGCTGGCATGACGCTTCCGGAGTACATACAGAAACTGGGAAAGGACGCGCTCGGCAGCAACTGCCGGCGGTTTAAGGATTTCCCGATCCTGATCAAATTCATTGACGCGAAGGATAACCTGTCGATCCAGGTACACCCGGATAACCGTTACGCCCTGCAGCATGAGGGTCAGTACGGGAAGACCGAGATGTGGTACGTGATGGACGCGGGGCCGGAAGCATTTCTCTACTACGGGTTTAAGAAGGAGATCAGCCGGGAGGAATTCGCCCGCAGGATTCAGGAGGATACGCTTCTGGAGGTCCTGAACGCGGTGCCTGTGCATAAGGGCGACGTGCTGTTCATCGAGGCGGGAACGATCCATGCCATTGGGAAGGATATCCTGATCGCGGAGATTCAGCAGAATTCCAATGTGACTTACCGGGTCTATGATTACGGCCGTGTCGGGAAGGACGGCAAGAAGCGGGATCTCCACATTGAGAAGGCGCTGGCGGTCACGAACCGGACGCCGATCATAAAGAACAGCGGAAGCTATCCTCATGTGGCCGACTGCGATTATTTTACCGTCGACCATGTGACGCTGGACGGGCGGATGATGAAAACGCTGGAGGGAACGGTATCGGAGGAGTCCTTCGCAAGCATCCTGGTGCTGGACGGTGAGGGAACGATTACCTGCCGCGGAGGATCCTCTGCCGTGAATGTGGCGCCGGACGGAAGGGAAGAAGCGCCCGCCACGGAAGGTCTGACCGCCAGCCGGGGAAGAGCGGCGGCTGCGGGCACGGCGCTTTCGGATCGGGAGGAGTCTCTGCCTTACAGAAAAGGGGACAGTCTCTTTCTGACCGCGGGCAGCGGCGAATACCGGATCGAGGGCCGGATCGACGCGCTGATCACCCGGATCCGTGAGAAATCGGCGCCGGTGCGCATCGGTATCGAGATCGGCGGGACGCATACAAGGATCGGCCTGGTGGATATCCATCAGAAGCTGATCACGGATCTGGTTATGCCGACGGATCCGGAGCGCGGCGCACA
>CANPZZ010000045.1 GCA_947589125.1 uncultured Lachnospiraceae bacterium | reverse complement strand
CTGCCGGTTTTCTTTCCTTCTGCCCGGTCATTCCCCCTCTCTTTTACTCGTATTTCTTCGCCATCCACACGATCGGCACAAAGATAAATAAACATGCCGCAAGCACCACGATCATCTGCACCGCGATGGCCACCGGCGACGCCCCTTCGCTCATCCACGGTCCCGCAAACCGGTAGATCAGCCAGAACACCGGCGGATAACCAACCGCCACGCACAGGATCTCCGCCCGCAGCGCGTCCACGATATGGGGCCAGTTCCGGTTATTGAAATAGACACCCGGTACGGAGATCTTAAACGCGCCCTGCTGGACAAAACTGATCTTATTCTCATCATAGTAGGCCGGAAGCCGCGGCTCCATCCGAAAACAGGCCCAGGCCCCGAAAAGCAGCATCAGCCCGCAGACGAGAAACACGCTGCTGGACATCTCTGTAATCGGCACGCCGATTCCGATTAATACTGCGATCTCTCCCAGTACCGCTCCGAAGCAGCACCAGTAGCGGTGCTTCCAGACGCCTTTCTTATTCTCCCACGCTTTCTGCTGTTCCGTGCTCATACCGACGGAATAGGTTACCAGTTCTTCCACCTCATGGATGCCCATCTGCCGGTCCGCCGCCAGCCGCTCACCCTTTAAGAGTTCTGTGACCGTCACTCCCAGTGTCTCCGCCAGCGGAAGCAGGAGCGACACGTTGGGCATGCTTAAGCCCCGCTCCCATTTGCTCACCGCCTTATCCGACACGTACAGCCGATCCGCCAGCTCTTTCTGGGTCATGTCCTTCTCTTTCCGCAGCTGCGTGATAAATGCGCCGAACCGTTCATTTTCATTCTGATACATATTGGCCGCCTCCTTTAATTTTATGGCCTCAATGTAGCAATTCCGGGCCGGAAGCGCAACCGACTGTCGGTAGAACCCAGATAAAATCGCTCAGGCAGTGAGAAATTCAGCATCGAATTAACATCCTGCGTATCGTTTGAACAAGTACTGCGCAAGAATACAGGTCATTATAATCGCTGAAATCAGTGCAGGGATCTCCCAGTGCAAGGATCTCCCATCGCAAGCATCATTGATTCCCGCGTTTATCTCTCTCTATCTTCTCTTCCGAGTCTTCCTTCGCAAGCTGGCGCACCTTCCGGAAGAACTCCGAAAACTGAGTTTCTCTCTGCCCGTAATCCAGGTTCAGCTGATACTCCAGGGGAATCCATGTGGAAATATCCGCCTCATTGTGCTGGATCACCGCCTCCAGCTTGTCAAGCGCCTTGTAGATCTTCGCCTCCGTGGTCTCCATGGCGTTCATTTCCGCGAAAAGCGCGTCCACCTGTTCCCGGTACCCTTCCGGCAGCGACCGGATCCACGCCTCCACCTGGCGCGCCTCTTCGCTCTCGTCCGCGTTCGTCTTCTCAAACGCCGGAATATCGCCGGTAAACGCCTCGCCCATATCATGGAACAGGCACATTTCCATGACGCGCACCATATCCGCCTCCGGGAATTCGTCCCGGCAGAAATACGCCATCATCAGCAGATGATATGTATGCTCAGCCACGCTCTCATGCCGCCCGCCGGCGGTCCAGGAGTGCCTGGTCATATCCTTTAAGCGGCCTGTCGTCCGCATGATATCGATAAATGTACGCGCGTCCATTTGAAAGCTCTCCCTGTCCGTCATAATCTGTTCTGTCCGGCGATCCGTGCTTCACGAGTCGCATATTCAGGCTTTCTCCGCCGCCTTCGCCGCCATCCCAAAGATCACAAATCCCACCGCAAACAATATCGCCAGCATCCCCACGCCGCTGGACGGATTCTGCGTTAACTGGGTCATGGCGCCGACCAGCGCCGTGCCGATAAAAGCCGCGCCCTTTCCGCAGATATCGAAGATCCCGAAGAACTCCCCGGACTTCTCCGGCGGGATGATCTTCGCGAAATAGGATCGCGACAGCGCCTGGATGCCGCCCTGGAACATCCCGACGCACACCGCCAGGAACCAGAACTCCCACTGCCTGTCCAGCTGGATCGCGAACAGCGCGATCAGGAAATAACAGAAAATACAAAGCTTGATCAGATTCGTGTTCTTATATCTCTTCGCCGCCCATCCAAACAGGATCGCGAACGGGAACGCCACGATCTGTGTCACCAGAAGTGCCAGAAGAAGTCCCGTCGTATCCAGCCCGATGGCGCTGCCGTAAGCCGTCGCCATATCGATGATCGTATAGACGCCGTCGATATAGAAGAAGAACGCCAGAAGGAACAGATAGATCGGCTTATGTCCTTTCAGATCCTTAAAGACTCTTCCCAGCCGGGCAAAACTCTCCCGCACCGGATGAGCCTGTTTCTTCACGCCGTGCCTCTGTTTAAAATTCCGAAGAAGCGGCAGCGTCACCCCCAGCCACCAGAACGCATTGATAAAGAACGCGATCGCCATGGCTGTTCCCATACTGATGCCCAGAGTTTCATTTCCCAGCACGAACAGAAGGCTTATGATAAATGGAATGCAGCTTCCGATATAACCCCACGCATAGCCGGACGACGACACCTGATCCATCCGGTCCGGCTCCGTCACGTCCGAAAGCATGGAATCATAGAACACAAGGCTTGCCGCGTAGCCCACTCTGGCAATGACAAAGATCGCCAGGAACACGATCCACGGCACCGGCAGCGACATGGCCGCACAGCCGATGACGCCCACCATCATGCAGATCGTGAAGATCGGCTTCTTATACCCGTCCGTATCCGCGATCGTGCCGAATACCGGGCCGATCACCGCCACACACAGTGTCGACACCGACATGGCGTAGCCCCAGTAAGCCATGGCGTCTACCTCTGACACGCCTCCCTGCCCCGCCAGATAATTAAAGTAGATCGGCAGGATCGTGGCCACCAGAAGCGTGAAGGCGGAATTGCCCACATCATAAAGGATCCAGTACTTTTCCAGTTTCGTAAATTTCGTCTTACTCATAGTAACCCCTCATCGCAAATTGGCATAAAATAATATGCGCTGTATCCGATACCTACAATTATTATCTTAACATATTATTACTGAAAAGAACAGTAAAATCTTCAAAATGTCGCACAAATGAAAAAGTCTTTTCAAATCTCTGAATTCCAGTTATAATAGATCAGAAAACCTGCGGGCACGGCGGCTGCCGTGTCTGTCCGACAAGCGAAAACCGGGAGGAAGAAGAATGATCGCACTGATCGTCCACGCCAAAGAGATCTTCGACAAATACAAAAAAGACGAAGTGACCGTATACGCCGCCCAGTCGTCCTTTTTCATTATCATCGCGTTCTTCCCGTTCATCATGCTCCTGCTGACTCTGATCCAGCTGATCCCCGCGATCCAGAAGTCGGATGTGATGGAGCTGATGGTCACGATCATGCCGGATATGCTGGACGCGCTGGTCGTAGGCATTATCGACGATCTCTATACCAAATCCCCGGCTACGATCATTTCCATTTCCGCCATCGCGGCCCTCTGGTCCGCCTCCCGCGGGACCCTTGGCATTGAGCGCGGCTTAAACCGTGTCTACGAAAGCCCCATGAAGAGGGGCTATTTCGTCCGCCGCCTGATCAGTTCCGGCTATACGCTGCTGTTTATCGCGGCCTGTATCGGAAGCCTGTTCCTGCTGGTTCTGGGCAGTTCCATTTACTCCTTTGTCGTCAAATGGTTCCCGATGCTGACGGATTTTGCGGGGCTCATCTACTCCTTGCGCTCCTTCGCCGTTCTGTTCATTCTGATCATCGTCTTCAGCGGCCTGTATAAATGGCTGCCTCAGAAGCATCATACGCTGAAAAGCCAGATGCCGGGAGCGCTGTTTGCGACGCTCGGGTGGATCGTGTTCTCCGCTTTGTTTTCCATTTATTTCAATAATTTCAGCAACTATTCGTATATGTATGGAAGTTTGACAGCCGTGGTCGTGCTGATGCTGTGGCTTTACATCTGCATCTGTATCCTTTTTATCGGTGCGGAGATCAATTATTTTCTCGATAAATATTTCGGCGACGGCCGCGATAACGCGAGATCAGCCTAAATATTGATGCAGTATTGCAGAAAAAGTGCCGCGCGGCCCTCATTTCATTTCAGATTTTTAAATTATGTACTGGTTTTTCGTTATCGATTGTGGTATAATTTGCAACGATTGTATCAATAGCAATACGAAAAAATATAATTTTTACGGAGGTTAACAAGATTATGCATGGTAATGTCATCGTAGGCCAGTCCGGCGGCCCCACGGCCGTCATTAACTCCAGCCTCGCAGGCGTATTCCGCACCGCCATCGACCGCGGCGCGAAGAAGGTTTACGGCATGCGCAACGGTATCCAGGGACTTCTGGACGAGAAGTATGTGGATCTGTCCAACTACATCAAGAACGAGCTGGACATCGAGATCTTAAAGCGCACCCCGTCCGCTTTTCTTGGCACCTGCCGCTACAAGCTGCCGGCGATCCATGAGGATCAGGAAATTTACAAGAGGATTTTCGAGATCCTGGACAAGTTAAAGATCGAGTGCTTCATCTATATCGGCGGCAACGATTCCATGGATACGATCAAGAAGCTGTCTGATTACGCGATGCTGACCGGCGCGAGCCAGAAGTTCGTCGGCGTTCCGAAGACCATCGACAACGACCTGGCCCTGACTGACCACACGCCCGGCTATGGCAGCGCTGCCAAATACATCGCTACCTCCACTAAGGAGATCATCCGCGACGGCAACGGCTTCTCCTACAAGAAGGAGCAGGTTACCATCATCGAGATCATGGGCCGCAACGCAGGCTGGCTTACCGGCGCAGCCGCCCTTGCCAAAGGCGAGGACTGCGAGGGCGTGGATCTGATCTACCTGCCTGAGGTCCCGTTTGACATCGACAAGTTCTTAGAGAAGGTGAAACACCTCCTGGCGAAGAAGTCCACCGTATTTGTGGCCATCTCCGAAGGCATCAAGCTGAAGGACGGCACCTACGTCAGCGAAGCAGGCGGCGGTTCCGATTATGTGGACGCTTTCGGCCATAAGCAGCTGACCGGCTCTGCCACCTACCTGGCCAACCTTGTAGCCCATACCATCGGCTGCAAGACCCGTGCCGTAGAGTTCTCCACTCTGCAGAGAAGCGCTTCCCATCTGGCCTCCCGTACCGATATCAACGAGGCATTCATGGTCGGCGGCGCCGCTGTGAAGGCAGCCGACGAAGGCGACTCCGGCATGATGGTCGTTATCGACCGCGTCTCCAACGATCCGTACCAGTCCGCTACCGGCGTATACGACGTCCACAGGATCGCCAACGACGAGAAGCTGGTGCCGCGTGAGTGGATCAACAAGGAAGGAACCTATGTGACCGAGGACTTCATCGACTATGTAAGTCCGCTGATCCAGGGCGACTATCCGTGCGTGATGGTAAACGGTCTTCCGAGACATCTGTATCTGAAGCATGACGACAAATAATCTGCATAAAATCAGGGGCTGCGGTTTCGCAGCCCCCTTTTTCATCCTTATTAACAATTGTATTTCCTCACAGGCAGCTTTCCGCAGATTCCCGTTCGCCGCCGTTCATCCGCACTCTTCCAGATACGAAAGAAGATCATCAAATCTCCCCTGAGGGTACCGGGAAATATCCATTCCCCGGTCGATCAGCCCGGCTGTAAGAAGAAATACCTTCATACCGAGTTTTTCCGCGACCATATCCTCTCCCGCGTCATTTCCCGCCATCAGGCACTCTTCCGCCGTCAGGCCGCGAAGCGCCAGAATCTCACGGTAATAATCCAGATTCGGCTTGCTGTAGCTGACATTCTCATACGTCGTCCGGAACTCGAAGTCATCCGGCTCAAGCCCGGCCCAGCGGATACGGCTCTCTGTGGCGGCCGCCGGAAAGATCGGATTGGTCGCCAGGATCAGACGGTATCCCCGAGCCTTCAGTGTGCGGATCAGTTCCGCTGCTTTCGGATCATAGCCGCAGCTTTTCTGCACCTTCTGAAATTCCGTGCGGTAAAACTCCTCGATCAGCGGCCGGTCTTTCAGGCATTCCTCACCGAAGACCGCAGCAAATGTCTGCCAGAACCTGGCTTCATTCCTGCAGGAGCCATCGTTCATGACCATGGCGCCGACGCCTTTCCATACGGCGTCCGTCAGTTTCCGCGGATCATAGCCGTAAGGCGCCAGATACGCCGCCAGGCGGCCCATATAATCCTTTACGAAAACCTCCTGGTCCATCGGAAGCAATGTTCCGTCCAGATCGAATAAAATTGCTTTTATCATATTTTAATTGTTGATCAGCTTCTCGTTCTCGTTGTTCCAGCTGTACAGCTTGCGGATCTCCTCGCCGATCTTCTCGGACGGATGCTCCGCGGCTTTCTTGCGCATCGCCTGGAAATGTACCTGGCGGCCGGCCGGGGACATATCAAGCAGGAACTCCTTGGCGAAGGTTCCGTCCTGGATATCGGACAGGATCTTCTTCATGGTCTTCTTCGTCTCCTCGGTGATCAGCTTCGGTCCGGATACATAGTCGCCGTACTCAGCCGTGTTGGAAATCGAATAGCGCATGCCCGCGAAACCAGACTGATAGATCAGGTCCACGATCAGCTTCATCTCATGGATGCACTCGAAATACGCGTTCCTTGGATCATAACCGGCCTCGACCAGAGTCTCGAAACCAGCCTGCATCAAAGCGCACACGCCGCCGCACAGAACAACCTGCTCGCCGAACAGATCGGTCTCGGTCTCGGTGCGGAAGGTGGTCTCCAGAACGCCCGCTCTCGCGCCGCCGATGGCCAGCGCATAAGCCAGAGCGCGGTCAAGCGCCTTGCCGGTGGCATCCTGCTCAACAGCTACCAGGCAGGGAACGCCCTTGCCGGCCTGATACTCGGAACGTACCGTATGGCCCGGGCCCTTGGGAGCGATCATGGTCACATCCACATCCTTCGGCGGCTTGATGCAGCCGAAATGGATATTGAAGCCGTGAGCGAACATCAGCATGTTGCCGGGTTCCAGGTTGGGCTCAATATCCTTCTTATACATATCAGCCTGCAGCTCATCGTTGATCAGGATCATGATGATGTCGGCCTTCTTCGCCGCCTCAGCAGCCGTGTAGACCTTGAATCCCTGCGCCTCAGCCTTGGCCCAGGACTTGCTGCCTTCATACAGACCGATGATCACGTTGCAGCCGGACTCACGGGCGTTCAGCGCGTGGGCATGTCCCTGGCTGCCGTAGCCGATAACGGCGATCGTCTGACCGTCCAGCATGGATAAGTTGCAGTCTTCCTGATAATAAATCTTTGCCATTTCCTTACTCCTCCTTGAAAATCTATGGATTCTCATTGATTTTATTGTTAAAGCTTCTGTCAGGCCCTGCACCTTTGCGGAAAAGGAAGGCTGTGGCAAAAACCTTAGCGTTCACTTCAAATGCCTCCGCCGCGGACGCGGCAGGAATTGCTGCGGATAACTCCAGGGATTCTCTCTCCTATGGCAGATAGCGCACATCCTCCGCGCCGCGGGAAAGTCCCGTAAGCCCGGTTCTGGCCAGCTCCAGGATCTCATAGTCGCCCAAAAGATTGATCAGCGCGTCCAGCTTCGACTGGTCTCCGGTCAGCATGACCGTCAGGGATTCCTTCCCTACGTCCACGATGGTGGCGCGGAAGATATCCGATATCGCGCTGATAGCCTGACGCTCCGACGCGTTGGCACGGACTTTCACCATGATCAGTTCCCGATACACCGAATGTCCCGGCTTCAGTTCCTTGATATCACGCACATCTTCCAGCTTGCGGAGCTGCTTCTCGATCTGCTCCAGGATCTCCTGGTCGCCGGTAGAAACCACGGTCATGCGGGAATAACGCGGGTCGGCGGTCTCTCCGACCGTCAAACTCTCAATATTATATCCGCGGCGGCTGAAAAGGCCGGCCACGCGGCTCAGCACGCCGGAAGTATTGTCAACCAGCAGAGATAACACGATTCTATCCATATAACTCCTACTTTCTGCGAATGTAATTAACCCGGTCACGATTATCCTTTATCTTATCAATCACGGCGCGGTTTGTCAACTAGATATAAGTCATAAATACTATAAGCCAGGGTTATAGTATAACATTATTTCTCCACGATTATTTTATATCGTCGTCATCATCTTCAAAGGCTGTTCCGTCGTCAGATCTCTCCGATAAGACCGCAAATGTTATTATGGCCGCCGCGATCCCCACAAATACGAACAGCCAGAACCACCACGGAATTCTTTCAAAAAAGCGCTGTCCGGCCGAACTGGCCGCCGTCCCATCTTCCGCTCCCGCTGATCCGCTTACAGTCTCATTCGACGGTTTTCCGGAGCCGTATTCCTCAGAAGATTCTTCTTTCGGCGAAAATGTTACGACCGCCGAGACATCACTTGATGAAGGTTCTGTTTCCAAAGTCTCCTGCTGATCATCTGTTCCGGAGGGCTTTTGCTCTTCTCCCGAACCGGCCCCTGTACTGCCTCCGGACTGCGGCTTCGACGCGGCTGCAGCGCCGCTTCCGCTGCCGCCCCAGAACTGACTTCCGGATGTACCTCCGGAACCAGTGCCCTTCTGCGGCTGTGTGCCGGCAGGAACTGACGTGCCCGCATTAGAACCGGTGTTTCCACTGTTTTGCGCCGCAGTTGTATTCTCTGCGGATCCTGTCTGCGCGCTGCCGCCTCCGGGCTGCTCTCCAGGCACAACAACAGGAGTTGTGCCGGTGCCTGCATTCCCACCGGGCTGCGTCACCGTGCTGCCCCCGGGAACGGATCCCGCGGCCGTACTCCCGCCCGGTCCTGCCGCCCCGGCTCCGCCAGGAATCACACTTCCATAAGCGGCTGAGATGACCTGATAGCCGCAGGTTTCACACTGCTCATACCGCCAGCCGTCAGCAGAAGTCCAACCGATGAAAGTATGAGCGCCATACCATCCTCTTCTGCCGCAGTCATAACATTCCCTCCAGTGGCCGGAGCGGTCATAGTTCCAGTCGCCGTAGCTGTGCGAATGCCCCGTGTAGGATGTCTGTTTCCGTTCATACTGCGCCTCTACACGCACGGGAGAAGCCGGCATACAGAACTGATTGCCTGTAATCTTCAGATCCTCAGGAGTGCATTTCCATCCGGAAAATACCTGACTGGAGGATGCCGGCTTTTCAGGCACGAGTTTGATCTGCGCGCCTTCCAGAACATATCCGTCATCGATCTTCCCGGACGCTTCCCCATTCTTAACGGTAAGCCGGTACCGGATATCCGTTCCCGATATCTGTCCTGCACCCGCAAGCGTGCCATCCACGCGCAGCTTTCCTTTGACAGAAAGAACCGCGCCTGTTTCTACTGTGAGAGTTGAACTTTCCGGAATTGTCAGCACCGTGCCTTCCGGAATCTCCGCACTGTACGGAAGCTTAACCGCGCTGCCCCAGACACGGCCTTCTTTCCCGACCAGGATCACACCCGACCAGGCGGACTGACCGGCCGTATCCGCCAGGGATCCAGCCGAAATGTACGCGTTCCCGGGTTTTCCGGAAGCATCCGCCGTCGCAAGCCGGCCTCCAATACCGTAAGCAGATTTCTGACCGCTTCCTGCGGCCGACATGCTTCCGCCTGCGGCTGTCACCCTGCCTCCGCTGATGGTAACAATATGTGAGCTGGAAGAATCGCCGATCCCCACGCCCATTACTCCTCCGGCCGCTTCCACGATCCCGCCGCGTATCGCAATATTCTCTGCGGTTCCCATGCTGCCAGCACCGATCCCTGCGCCATGGGTAACGCTGGAGGCGTGAATATTCCCTCCATTGATCGTAATATTCTTCGTTGCATGCGCCTTCGAGTCCTCCGAAGCACTGCTTCCGATTCCCGCGCCCCAGTATCCTGTCGCGGTAAGCGAACCGCAGCCGGCCGCGCAGACATGCCCCGCATTCCCCGCTTTCTGACAACGAAGCGTAAGCGTTCCCACAGTTCCGCTTCCGTCCTTCTGCAGACCGGCGCACCACATTCCGCTTTTTAATATATTCGCAGTTCCATCCGCAAGCGTAACCGTGACATTCCCGGCGCTGCCCGCCGCGATCTCAAACGCAGGCACATGGTTTTTATCCGGAATCTGAATATTGACTCCCTTAAGCGTAATATCTGCATTCACACCGCTCTCCACAAAGATGCGGTCGACCACAGTCGTCCCAGATACCGAGAGCGGCGTGCCGGTCAGAATATGCAGCACATGATCTTCAAACCGGTAATCCGTACCGAGGGTTCCGCCAGTGACGGTAAAATCTCCTGTCCCCCGCCCTGCTTCTCCGGGAGTAGCCGGATCGACCTCCGCCGCGGCGCGATTCAATATTGTATGCGGCGCAGCTATATTTCCATGCAGGCAGAGCGCCAGTGACGCTCTGCATGTATTCTGAATCACCGCTCCGGTCAAAACTCCTCTGCCCGCTTCTCCTGCAAATACTGTAGTACACGGACAGGACAACACTGCAAAGCAGGCAGATAATAAAACACTCACGATTCCCTTATTCAGCATAACGGTCCTCCCTTTCGACGCGGCAGCCCGCATGATTTTATTTCCAGTCATTTTCTCATGCTATATTCTATCATATCTGCAAAATGAAATCTCTATCCATACTATTATGATTCGCTTACGATTTTCTATCATTACCGTTTCTTATTGCCGGATCATTGGAGAAATGGTATAATTTGCCTACATGTTTTTTTTCATATGCAGAAGGAGAACGCCATGTCCGATTACGTCATATCCCGCATTTCGCCCGCCGACCGGCGCGGCCAGCGCCAGCTTGTTGAACTTCTCACTGCGGAAGGTATCCGCAAAGACGGCAACCTGGATTACACCTGCGGCATGTTTGACGACGATTACAACCTGATTGCCACCGGCAGCTGTTTCGGCAACACGCTGCGCTGTATGGCCGTCAGCAGTTCCCATCAGGGTGAGGGCCTGATGAACGAGATCGTCAGCCATCTGATGGAAGTCCAGTACGCCCGCGGCAATATGCATCTGTTCCTATATACCAAATGCAGTTCCGCCAAATTCTTCGGTGATCTGGGATTCTACGAGATCGCGAGGATTCCGGATCAGATCGTATTCATGGAGAACCGGCGGAGCGGGTTCGCGGATTATCTTAAGAACCTGGCAAAAGACCATATTCCCGCTGCCGGCAGTCATGGCATGGAGACATATTCCACTGACGGCAGTTCTCTTCCCCAAGGTTCAGACATCTCTCCACGCACCGCGGCTCTGGTTATGAATGCCAATCCGTTTACACTTGGCCACCAATATCTGGTGGAGCGCGCTGCAGCGGAAAATGATATCCTGCACCTTTTTATCGTCAGCGAGGACGCCAGCCTGGTACCCTTCGCTGTGCGCAAGCGGCTGGTCATGGAAGGCACCGCGCATCTGCACAATATCATTTACCATGAAAGCGGCCCTTACATCATCAGCAGCGCTACCTTCCCAAGCTATTTTCAGAAAGACGAGGCGGCTGTCAATGAGAGCCATGCCATGCTGGATCTGAGTGTATTTACGCGGATCACGCAGGCGCTCGGCATCAGCCGCCGCTATGTGGGCGAAGAGCCGAACAGCCAGGTCACAGGCATCTATAACCGGATCATGAGCGAAAAGCTGCCGGAAAACGGTATTGAATGCGTTATCATTCCCCGCAGGGAAAGCGGCGGTAAGGCTATCAGCGCTTCTACTGTCCGCCAGGCTGTGAAGGATGGGGACTGGGATCTGCTTGCTGAACTGGTTCCGGAGACGACGCTGCGGTACTTTCGAAGTCCGGAAGCGGAACCGGTGATCGAGAGGATTCGCTTGGCGGGGGATGTGATACATTATTAAAGGGGATGTAGTTTGATTCTGGGGTGCAGTAAGAATATTCATATAGTAAATATGCACATAGTCGCGGAAGATACGCGCAGGAACCCTGCTCCTCCTGAGGTTCAGGTTTGCTCGCGGGAAAAGTCTAAGTTCACAGCGATTTGCTAAAAACATTCCGAAAAATGGAACCAGCCTGGGCGCATCCGTAAGGGAACTCTCCTGGTCCTTCCATTTTTCGGAATAACGCAAATCTCTGTTCACTAAGACTTTTCGCCGCTCACAAAATTCACCTCAGGAGGAGCAGGGTTCCTGCGCTGGCTATCCCGGGAGCAAGGAACGCCAGTACATACTGTATATCATGCTGCATAAGTGTACATCGCCCTGCATGAATGCAGGGGCTTCTCTCTGCCCACATATGCGGCAACACAGCGGGACAGGCGGGGCCGTGGCACACCCTGAACGCGATTTACGGAGAAGGGTTAGTCTTTCTTAATGAAAAAACGTCAGTTTGAGGGTCGACGCCCATGACCTCAAGTCATGGGCGGAGCGGCAACCTGAGCGAGAATTTCTTCAGAAATTCTCGCGAATTTGCCGTTGCCCTCAAACTGGCGTTTTTGAATTTAGAAAGACTTCCCTTCGGAGTCATGAGCGTTCAGGATGTGCCACGGCCCCGCCTGTCCCGCGTATCTCCCGCGACCATGTGCGCAAAATTTCTCACCCCGAACAACAATTCCGCAAATAATACTCACATGCGGAACAATGACATCCCCTCCCAAATCACTCACACCAGCCCGCAATCCACCGCCGCCTTATAGAACAACGATAACGGCAGAAAACTCTGCGCGAAAGTCTTAGTACCATCGCCCGCATTGATCAGCGCATCTTCCACCACAGATTTCGATCCTCCTGCACTGCGCTTCGTTCCCTCTATGGCGCTCCGGAAGGTAGGAAGCCCATAACGCAGATACCGGCTGTCCCCCGTCAGCTCCCAGGCGTATGTAAGCGCCTCCAGGATCAGCGTGTTATTTCCCAGACGGTTTAAGCTGGGCAGTTCTTTATAGTAGAACAGGCCATTATCCATCAGGCAGTTCTCCACCAGATCATCCACCGCCTCCAGGATCATGGTGCGGATCTCCTCCTTTGGAGACACACGGTAGTAGCGCATGAGGCTTCCGATCGCCACCGCGATCATGAAGCCCGTGCGTATCATCGTATTGTCCGTATAGGCCGCCAGCCATCCGCCGTAGGTCTCCTTCCACTGACGGAACTGCTCCACGATCCGGTCGCACTTCGGAAGCCACCGATTCTCTCCCGTCTCCACATAAAGCGCCGTCAGCGTCCGCAGCGCCCAGCCGGTTTCTCTGGCGCCGACCTCTCCATTTCTCTGATACATCGGCGTATCCAGCAGGCGAAGCACATTCTCTCCGATGCCGACCGCCGTCTTAAGCGCACGCTCGTCCCCGGAGAAATGATAATGATCCAGCAGCCCCTCCACCCACTCGTGGGAACAGACGATGGCGCTGTCCAGCACATGGCTGCGGCAGTGCTCCCACTGGCCGCCTATCAGAAGCGGATTCTCGCTGTAATGGCACACGTCGACGTCCATCCAGTGAGATGCCGCCGTGAACATATAATCCAGGAAACGGCGCTCTCCCGTCCTTGCATAGAACAGCGCGCAGGCGTGCGGATAATCATATTCGTTATTGGTCCACACCAGCTTTCCGCCGCCCCGTCCCTGGGCAGTATAGCCAGGATCCGGCGCGTCGCCCCAGTTGAGCATGCCGTAGCATCGGGCGTGGCTGTCGCATCTGCCGATCAGCGCGATCTCCACATCGTCCTTCCGCTTCTCCCTGTCCACGAAAATATCCGGCATGACGCCCGCGTCCCGGAATACTTCCGGCGGAATGGACGGCCTGTCCGGCATCTGATAGATCAGGTTCCGGTCGTCCAGCTCTAAAAGCCCGCATCCCGGCCCGTGGAAATGCAGCAGAAACCGCTGTTCGCGGGACATGCCGGACTGCATGATCACCTGCGTGCCGCCCTTCGGCACAAGGAAAATGTGAACGCCCGTATTATCAGCCCGGACCGCCTTGGGATAATTCTGCTGGGCCTGGAAAATCGTTGCACACACGCCGCCATTTTCCCCGGTACGGTCCGCGAAGAAGGTGCCGTACAACACCTCCGCCATATGCTCGTTATTTTCTTTCAGTAAATATTCCGCGTCGACAGTCTTTTCCACCGGCGCCGCGTTGCTGCCAATCAGAAAATCCGTTTTGTAGTTGGAATTGGCGGCGCAGGTCCGCACGCCTTTTATGTGGCTTTCGATATCAGACAGTTCCAGCGTTCCCTTTGTGTGGAAAGTCTCGCCGGCCATATCGGCATCGCCCTTCGCAAATTCAGAAGCAGCCTGTCCATCCGAACCATGTAAATCCCCTTTTAAGGCGGTTTTCTCATCCGGCAAATCACATCCGCACTTGCCGCCGCCATTCGCCAGCACCGAGAATTTCAGTTCGGAAAGCGCAAGCGGCTGATCCGTGGAATTGATGATCCGGTAAGCGATCTCCACCCAAGGCTTCTCCGCGTAAGCCGTCAGTTTAACTTCAAAAGTCACAGGTCTCGGTCCGACGCATTCGCCCATGCAGCGCAGCTCCGCCACCAGCGGGCCTTCCTCCGTGGCGCGCCATTTGCCGAGGCGGAGCGTGTAGCGGCCGCCATCCCCATCCTCCAGGAACGGCCCGGCAAACTGATTCGCTTCATATCTTGCATTGCCGTCCTCCAGCCAGTCGAACAGCGAAGCGGCTCCGTCTGATACGCTGAAACGCAAACCGCCGTTCACCACAAATCCATGCTCCGTCCGTTCTATCTTCAGTCCCTCATAAGAAATGCGCTCTGCCTCCCGGGCCGTCGGATCCGCGTCTTCCTCCGCTCCTGTCTCCAATCTCATCACCGCCTTCTGATTCCCCGGCAGATCCGCCAAAAAACGGATGAACAGATAACGGATGCTGCCGTCCTGATAGCGGGCCGTGACCTTCGTCTGAACCGGCATCTGATCTTCGCCCTGGAATACCTTCACTCTGTCCGCACTCCGCAGTTTGCCGGCTGCAAAAGGCACCGCTACGCAGCAGTGCTCCCGCGCCCTGTCGTAACGGTACAGCTTCGGAAAATACAGTTCCATGAAAATGCCCCCTTCTTTACCAACCCCATAAAACTATAATATACTGCCGCGATCAGCACCGATATTTGCTCATTCCAGGAGCCTTCCGTCAATCGATACGGTCACGACCCGCCAAGGAATAAACTTACCGCTGGCCTGAAGCGCTCTCTTCGCAGCCATCTCAAGCCCGCCGCAGCACGGCACTTCCATGCGGAGGATCGTCACGTTCTTTATGTCGTTCTGCCGGATGATTTCTGTCAGCTTCTCACTGTAATCCACGGCATCCAGCTTCGGGCATCCGATCAGCGTCACTTTACCGCGCATGAATTCCTGATGGAAGAATGCATAGGAATAGGCGGTGCAGTCGGCCGCGATCAGTAGCTTCGCGCCGTCAAAATACGGCGCCTTAAGCGGAGCCAGCCTGATCTGCGGCGGCCAGTTGCGAAGTTCCGAAGTTGGCGGCACAGGCGGAACCGGATGCCGACCCGATCCATCTGCCAGATGTTTCGGTTTCCCCGGCATCAAAGGCGCCCAGGCTGTCGGTCCATCCTGGCCCGCAGGTTTCAGGTCTCTCACGCGCGCTCCTGGACATCCTCCGCCATGAACGTGATCATGGCCAACCCCTGGTTCCGCAGCATTCCTACTGGCTGCGCCGTGTTTGCTCTCCGCTGACACGACTTGAGCCTTCTTCTCCGCCACCGCCTTCTCATCATAGGCGGCCGCTTCCCTCTCCTCGAAAGTGATCGCTCCCATAGGACATTCCGGTAAACAGTCTCCCATTCCGTCGCAGTAATCGTCCCGGATCAGCTTTGCCTTACCGCCGATGATCGCGATCGCACCTTCATGACAGGCCGCTGCGCAGGCGCCGCAGCCGTTACATTTCTCCTCGTCAATATGAATGATCTGACGAACCATTGTCTTCCCTTCTTCCCTTCTGTCAGCTTATGACTGTTATGCCCTCACGTCGCGTGACTGCGTATATAAGATTCGTTCGCAATATACGCGGCTCACTCACAACGTATACGTTTCGTTTTTACAAAAGCAATCGGATTATACTATTTTATAAGCACCTATCGTACCCACGCCGCAGCCAGCCGTTTCGCTTCCGCGCCCGCATACAGCCCCTCGCCGCTTGCTTCGGCTTCCTTCAGTAACTGCCGCGCCGCGTCCTCCTGCCCCTGGGCATGGCGCATCCGCGCCAGCAGGAGCTGCATCTCGCTTTTATGGATCCGATTGCCTGCGTACTGGATCTCCTCCTCGATATACACGGTATCGTAGGTTTCACTTTTCAGGAAATTCAGCCAGTTCTCAGCCAGCTTGACGCATTCCTTCAGATTATTCGCCAGCGTGTTGGCACGGCCTTCGGCCTCCTCCTTCAGTTCCTTCAGCCTCGCAAGCTGCAGCTCTGCCTTCTCGATATCCTCGGAAAGCAGATAGAACCGCATCCGCTGATTCTCGGTCAGGGACGTGCCCGCCAGGGAATGGAGCTTCAGTTCCTCCGGCTTCAGCGCGTCCACCACCGCCAGGCCTTTTTCAAATTCGCCCAGCGCCTCATAGGCGTAGGCGACTTTATTCTTCGCATCTACATATTCCACCACGTTATCCGGGACCTTGTCGGACAACGATTCGAATTTCTCAAGGAATTCCGCGGGCTTTCCCTGCTGGTACAGAAGCGCCGTCATGGACTTCACGCGGCGGTTAGCGAAAAATGAAGACGCCACGCGGCCGACGATTACGCCGACAAACACATACATCGCGATAAAAAATACAGTCGCGTAGGTCCCGCGCTCGCTGAGGCCATCGTAATTCAGCAGAGCAAGCAGAAAGCCAATCACACCTCCGCCTGCCATAAACAGATTGTTCTGAAGCTTAAAATAAGCAACCATATGGAAGCTCCTTTCTCCCGGATTTTCGTATGTTTTCCAGCTGTTCTGCAATGTCTGTTCCAGAATCAGAAAATTTCTGATCTGTGCTCGGCACTGCCCATTCCTATAATAGCATCTTACCACAGTTTATATCTTCTGTCACGAAAAAAATGGGCACAGTTTCACAAGTCGGAAACTGTGCCCAAACATTCAATTACTTGCAATTCGCATTCGCCGCCGCACCTTTAGCAGCTACTGCAACTTTCTTTCACGCTATTGCATTTCCGCAGCATTCTCTCCTGCACTCACACCATTTACAGCATGAACGAGAATACGAAGGAAGCGATGACCAGCACGATGCCGCCGCCCAGACGGGAGGACAGCTGCGCGTAAGCGATCAGATCCATACGGTCTGCAGCGCCCAGGCAGGCCAGGTCGCCGTTGCCGCCACGGTTCGCCATGCAGAGACCGGCGGTCAGAGCAGCGTCAACCGGATAGAAGCCTACCAGATAGCCGACAGCGCCGGCGCCGATGATAGCGCCGATAACGATCATCAGGGCCATCAGGACGTTTCCGGGAGTCAGGGCGGTGAACAGCTCAGCGATATCGAAATCGCAGCCCATGCCGACCATGATGATGATGCCCATGTAGCCGGACATGAAGGACTGGATCTTCTTCGCGCCCGCACGCAGATTATCCGGAATCACGCCAAGGGCGGCCAGAAGAACTACGAACAGGATCATGTAAGCGTAAGGATGGATCTCAGCGCCCGCGATCTTCGGCAGGATCACCTTATTCATCAGACGGCCTACGCAGAAGCAGGCAAGACCGATGAACATCGCGCCGAAGATATCATCCGTGGAGACCTTGACCTTCTTATCGTCTCTCGCGATGTTAGCGCCTTTACGGAGCAGGGTCTTCTTGTCGCCGGTCAGCTTCGGCCAGATGGTGCCCGCGGTGTTCAGAAGCGCGGAACCGATGATGGCGAAGATGTTGGCGATGGTCAGGATGATGATCGCGAAGCCATAGTAGTTGGCCGCCGCGTC
>CANPZZ010000044.1 GCA_947589125.1 uncultured Lachnospiraceae bacterium | reverse complement strand
ACCAGATCCAACGGACTTTACGACATCGACGCGAACCTTCGTTTCCTGTTCTACGATCCGTCCGCGGAGCATCCGACCGTGACGCCTCTGTATGATCTGGAGGGAGCGACTGATTTCTACAAGAGGATGAAGGAGTGGTGCGATAAGGGCTACTGGTCCAAGTCTGCGCTGGCTGATACGGATTCCCAGAAGACCCAGAACGGGAAAGCCGGTCTGACCTTCCATAACATCGACACCTGGTCCGGTTACACGGTCCAGCAGCCGGATTGGGATTTCAAGTACGGCACCATGACCAAGGATGTCGCCCACCTTCCGTTCACGCAGGACTGCATGGTTATCTCCAACACATCGAAGAACCCGGAGAGAGCCCTGGCTCTGTGGAACCTGATCACGACCGATCAGGAAGTCTATGACGCGTTCTACTATGGCATCGAAGGCACGACCTATGAACTGAACGATCAGGGACAGTTTACAATTCTTGATATGGATCTGTACAGTACCAACGCCATGTGGGCTGCCCGTACGATGGATCTGAACCGCAACCAGGCCGGCGTTCCCGAAGAGTATGACACCATCCGCGAGGGATGGGAGCAGACCATCAAGGACGGCGTAGGAACCGAGAAGTTCACCGGCTTCGTTCTGGATACCACCAACATCACCACCGAGGTTGCAGCCTGCACCAACGCGAAGCAGCAGTACGGCTGGCCGCTGGAGCTGGGCTACACGGATGATGTAGAGGCTTCCATCGAGGAGTACCGTACAGCAATGCAGGCTGCCGGTATCGACAAGGTCGTCGAGGAGTGCCAGAAGCAGCTTGACGCTTATATCGAGAGCCTTGGACAGTAAGCCGCATACCTGATTCTGCTTGTGACTGAGCAGTATGGCGGGGCTGATAATGCGTTATCAGCCCCGTTTTTCACAAAAGAATTGATCACATAGTCTGAAAACAGGAGGTATCTCTCGTGAATAAAGGAATCATCAAAGACATTAAGGGCGTCAATCTGGGCAACTGGCTGGTGCTGGAGAAATGGATGAACCCGGCCCTGTTTGACGGGACCACCGCGGAGGATGAGTATTATCTTCCGCGGCAGCTTGCTCCGGAGGTCTACGAGGCCCGCATGAAGATCCACCGCAGCGAATATATCACGGAGCGGGATTTCGTCACAATGAAACGGATGGGCTTAAATACGGTCCGTATCCCGGTACCGTATTTCATCTTCGGCGACCGGGAGCCGTTCATCGGCTGCATCGGGGAGCTGGACAAGGCGTTTTTGTGGGCGGAGCGCTACGGGCTTAAGATCCTGATCGACCTCCACACGGCGCCGGATTCCCAGAACGGCTTCGACAATGGAGGCATCTGCGGCGTCTGCAAGTTCTTCCAGGAGCCGGAGGAGATTGAATTCGTCTATACGGTCCTGGAGCGGCTGGCAGAGCGCTACGGACACCGGGAAGGCCTGTGGGGCATTGAGATCTTAAATGAGCCGGTTTCCACGGAGATGTGGGAGACCATGGCTGTGGCCCAGCGCTACGCGCCGGTGGAGCCGGAGAAGGCCGCCGGATCCAAGGGATATGAGATGGGTCAGCTTCGAGAGTTTTATCTGACCGCTTATGATAAGATCAATCCCCATCTGGCGGAGGATAAGGTGGTCGTGATCCACGACGGCTTCGATTTCACGGCGTGGAAGGACTTCATGCAGGAGGAGAAGTACGCCAACGTGGTCCTGGACACCCATATCTATCTGATGGTGGCCGAGCGCATGGGCTGCGAGCAGAACGTGGAGGCCTATGAGAAATTCGTGGAGGAGAACTATGAGAAGGAGATCATCGAGATGCAGAAGTATTTCCCGGTGATCGTCGGCGAGTGGTGCCTGTTCAACTCCATGGCCTGCGGACGAGACACCAAGGGCGGACAGACCGTCTTAAACGGCGAGATGGAGGCGATGACGGAGGTCTCCGACGAGGAGAAGAAGAAGATCTACACGGCCATCGACCGGATGCAGAAGAAGGCCTGGGCCCACGGCTCCGGGTATTTCTTCTGGAGCTACAAGCTTCTGATCGACACGGTGGACGGTGACGCCTGGAAGGGCTGGGACGCCTGGGATCTGGGACGCTGCGTGGATTTCGGGTGGTTCGAAGAGGCATAAACGCCGGCTGTTTCCGGCAGGAATTGGTTTGAAGAGACGTTAATGGCCGGTTGCTTCCGGAAGAAAAGAGTCGGTATAACAGCCGAATGTTTCTGGAAGAAAAAGTCGGTATAACAGTCGAATAGCCTGTTTTCCACCGCAGGAATAGCTTTTACAGAGATAAGGGTATCCGCAAATGAACCGCTCCGGCGGAACGGATACCCTTTTATGCTGCCGCCGGGCCGGAAAATAAAGCGGCTGTGAACGGAATCTAAATTTTCAATAAATCAGTTGCGGGTGCCGCACAAAAAGACTATAATATCTGTCAGGGAATCGCAGATCTTGTCTGCATTTCGACAGAAAGGGGCATTCTATGGGAATGGATGTTGAACACAGGAAGACGACTCTGGACGACGACGCGTCGATCTACAGCCGGACGAAGGACACGGTAACGAAGGAAGAACTTAAGAATCTGCCGTTCAGGCAGAAGATCGACTATTTCAAGGATTATTATATGGTGGGGCTGGGCTGCCTGATCGCGGCGGTCATATTCATTGGATATATGCTTTATACATCCGTGATCAATCCGTCGAAGGAAGTCCTGATGGTGTCGTTTTTGGACGATGTGTTTGTGAGCGAGACGGAGGAAATGGGGGCTTCCCTGGAAGATTATATCGGTATGGAGCGGAAGAGGGATTACGTCAGCGTAGGCTATTATGACACGACTGATTATCAGACGAATATGGCCTACATGACCATCGCCGGCGCGCGCCAGCTGGATCTGATCATCTGTTCCTATGAAGATTTCCAGCACCAGGCGAATCTGGGGATTCTGGCGGACATGAAGGAATTCTTGCCGTCGGAAATGTATGACAGCCTTAAGGACCGCATGGTAACAGGTCATGTGGTGGATCAGGACGTAACCGGAACGGTTACGACGATCGGGGATGAGCTGGAATACGGCATCGACATTACAGACAGCGCGATGGTCAGCCAGTTTGCCACGACCAAGGCGGACCGGATCATTCTCTGTGTATTTGCAGCGCCGCCGCATGAGGAGAATGTGCTGAAGGGCATTGAGTATTTTCTGCAGAAATAGAGAGACGGATCTTCAGGGAATGACAATATGGTAATTAAGCGAGACTGCTATTATCCGCCGGCCGGACAGAACCGGCGGTTGCATATCTATCTGCCGGATGATTATTACAGCACGGACGAGCGCTACCCGGTCATGTATTTCTTCGACGGGCATAATCTGTTCTACGACAGCGACGCCACATTCGGCAAATGCTGGGGACTTAAGGAATTCCTGGACCGCTGGGACAAGCCGATGATCATCGTGGGTATGGAATGCAGCCACGAAGGGCAGGAGCGTCTGAACGAATACTGTCCGTACCGTATGAGCTGGGGATTCTGCAGTAATTTTGAATGTATCGGCGACGCCACGATGCGCTGGATCACGGAGCAGGTGAAGCCGATGATCGACTGGGAGTACCGGACCTATGCGGATCGGGCCTGCACCGGTATCGGAGGTTCCAGCATGGGCGGGCTGATGGCTCTGTACGGCGTGCTGCGGTATAACTGGTGTTTCTCCAAGGCGGCCTGTGTGTCCAGCGCGATCGCGTTCTGTATGCCAAGGGTGTACCGTGATCTGAAGGATTATCCGGTGGACGCGGATACGAGGGTATGGCTTTCCTGGGGAACAAGAGAGGCGAAAGGCGTCCTGGATCACACCCGTGAGGACCGCAGAAGCTACACGTCCCGGCGGAACCGATCCGTGGCGGCACGGCTTGACGCCCAGGGCGCGGCGGCGCAGATCTACTGCCAGGTCGGAGGCGGCCACTGCGAGGCGGACTGGGAGCGGCAGGTGCCGATGATCATGGATTTTCTGTGGAAGGCGAAGGCGCTGACGTACTGAGATACAGGAAAGCATCGGATATTATTGATTACAAATGTTTGCTGACAGGCTGATTGTGCCGCGTATCAGGGGAGTCCGAAGTTCAAGCGCAATGGACTGTTCAAGAGAAAGGGGGAAATATCATGTTTCGGAAACATTCCAGACCGACATCCGATTATGACAAGACCGGTAAGATCCCTGTGATCAAAGCCAGCATCTGCAACGGGGAGAAGGTTGCGGGCTTTAAGGACGCGGCGACCGGCAAATTTGATGAGCTTATGTTTATCCGTACGGACGACGATCTGCGGGAATTCCTTTATACCTATGGAGTGAAGGAAGAGGAGATCAAAAAAGAGTGGTGACAGCGGGAAAGCCGCGTCTGCCGGGAATTCAATTCCATGGCGGACGCGGCTTCATTTTCTTGCTTTGAGTTTTCTGTCGGACGCAGTTCACTTTTTTGCGTTAATCTATGAAAAGTCCTGGCGAAGCATTGAAAAAGCCGTCATCCGCGGAAACGGTTCAGGCAGGCGTAGAGTTCCTGGATTCGCGGCTTTGCCAGTCCGCAGGGTACATAGGAGGAGCAGAACGGCTCCCAGCCTTTTTTCTCCAGGATATCGTAGACCATTTTCACGGCCTGCCGCACAGTTTTCCGGCCGTCAAGAACCTGATCCGAGGCATAGCGGAGCATATGGGCCAGGGCGTTCATCTGCTCTGAATCTGCAAGCTGCTCCACATAGCGCATGTCAACGGTTTCATGGTCGATAGAGAAGGAGTCCATACCGAAGGTCTTGATCTTGCCGCTGCGGTCGGATCTTCCGCGGTCATGGCCGCCGCGTCCGCGCGCGCCGGCGGTCTGGCCGTCACGGTTAAGCGTGGTTGGTTCGTCCGATTCCTCCGCTTCCCGCTGACCGCGGCTGCCGCCATGTACCCGCAGAACCCGGTCAAATGCCGGTACCACGAAATCCGGCGCCTGCGTCCGCGGGGCGGTGTGTTCGCCGCACAGCGCTTTCACGCGCTCTGAGATGTCCACCGACTTATAGCAGTCCATCTGCAGGATCGTATCCGCGATGTAGAAGAACGCGCCGGAACTGCCGGCCACCAGGATCGTGGATACGCCGGCTTTCTCATACAGGTCCCGGGCCCGCTCCAGAAACGGCGTGATCGGCTCCTGGCTGCGGCTGACCACCTGCTGCATGAATTCGTCACGGACCATGAAATTGGTAGCAGACGTGTCCTCGTCGATCAGGAAGAGTCCGCATCCGGCTTCGACGCCTTCGATGACGCCGGCCGCCTGAGAAGTGCTCCCGCTGGCGTCTTCCGTGGAGAAGCAGGAGGTATCTTTCCGGTTCGGCAGGTCGCGGATGAACATGGAAATGTCAACCTGACGGATGGAACGCCCGTCCTCGGCCCGCAGCTTCACGGCGGTGTCGTCGGTGATCACATATTCCCGGCCATCTCCGGCGATGTGATTATAGACGCCCATCTGAAGCGCTTCCAGAAGCGTGGATTTGCCATGATAGCCGCCGCCTACGATCAGCGTGATACCGCGGCGGATGCCCATACCGCGGATCAGTCCGGCATGGGGCAGCGTGATGCCGATCTCCATGGATGAAGGCGATGCAAATGGTACGCTTCCGCTCATGGGAAGGTCGGAAACGCCGCTTTTGCGCGGCAGCACCGAGCCGTTGGCGACAAAGGCGACAAGCTGGTGCTCCTTAAGATATGCGCGGATCGCGTTCTGATCCTCGGCCAGGTCGATCGCGGCTTTCAGGCGCTTCGCGTCCTGCCTGCGGGCGAAACACCCGTTCTCCACGCAGCGGGGCAGGAAGTCGAAGAGAATTTTGTCCAGTTCTCCGGCATTGATCGTGCGGCCGAAGGCCGGGAATCCCACATGAAACCGCATGATAATCTTCTGCGGCGTAATCTCGCAGGCGGTCCGTTCCAGAACCTCCTGGCCGCAGCGGCTGATGGACAGAAGACCGCTTTTTCCGGAACCTTTGGCCTTGAAATTAAAGGCGGAGAACTGTTCCTCCATGCGGCGGGTCAGGTAATCCTGCAGAGCGGTCCGGACATAGTCCCGGTCGTAATAGACGGCCGGGAATCCGGCGTCTTTATGCAGTATTTCGATATGGAGGCTGGAGGGAGACGCGAACGGGTCCCCCTGCACATGGTCGATGCTTAAGGTATAATTTCCGAACTGGTAGATTCCGGTCAGGGATTTGTAGGCCGGGTAGCCTTTATGGTCGATCGAGCGCAGCAGCGCGCGGAGTTCAGCGGAGGATTTCATGTATTATTGGGTCCTTTCCATTTTTGCTATGATTATACCTTCTTAGTTCCATCTTGTAAATAGAGGAGATTTGCGTTATACTGTCAGAGAAAATGCATTTGAAAAGAAATCTGAGAACGGGGAGGAGAACCAGATGAAGAAAAAAGCTTGTATTCTGATAGGAGCGGCATTGCTTCTGTCGGCATGTGGGGGAAAAGAATATCAGCCGGTGACGACAGCGGCCGCGGAAAGCAGCGCTGCGGCGGAAACCGCAGGTACAGAGAAAACCGGCAATGAGACGGCCGGCATAGAGCAGACTGACGCGGCGGCGGGCGGAGAGCAGACGAATGTGGCGGTCAGTGGAGAACAGACAGACAATACGGCCGGTGCGGAACAATCGGGTGAAACGGCGAAAGGCGGTGAAGCCGGAAACCAGGCGGGCGAAGGAGACATTTCTCTTCCCGGAGTGCTTCATGTATCGAAGATGCAGCAGAATATATCGGACTATGACGAAGATGCCGGCGATCCGATCCTCACGATAGACGTCGCCGCGCTGACGGTCAACGACTCCGGATATGAGGCGCTGCGCGACAGTGTGAGCAGCTACTGGAACGGCGTCTGGGAGAATATGCAGGAGCAGCATGACCAGATCTATCAGGAAGCGAAGGAATACCATGACGGCGACTATGCCGCAGGTTACTATACTATCAGCCGTTACGCCAGGATTCTGCGCGCGGACAGCCGTATTTTCAGTTTCCTGGACATCGAGGAAACCTATACCGGCGGTGCTCACGGCGGTTCCTACCAGAAAGGCGTGAATATGGACGCAGCGACCGGCCGTCAGCTGACCCTGCAGGATGTGACTTCTGATTATGACCAGGTCTATTCGGCTGTGATGGAGAAACTTAATCAGATCAGTGAAGACGACATGCTGTTTGAGGAGTATCCGGATACGGTTTCTAAGATGTTCTATGACGGAGATCCCAGCCTGGAATGGGCCATGGATCGGGAGGGCGTGATCTTTTACTTTAATCCTTATGACATCGCGCCATACGCGTCAGGATGTATCGAGGTACCGCTGCGGTTTTCAGAATATCCGGAGCTGTTCCTGCAGGAGTATGTATCGGATGCTTCCGGGCTCATCCGATTCAGCAGATGGGGCTACGAAAACACATTTGACGTGACAGGCGACGGGGAAGCGGATACGCTGTCCGTCAGCGCTTATCCGTCGGAGGATGGATCCGCGGCCCAGTGTACGGTGTCGGTCAACGGCGCGGAGGCCGTTCACGAAGAATACGGCGACTTTGCCGGAGCCTGGATATTTTACGGCAACGACGGAAGAGTATGGTGCTATGTCCATCTGAATGACGTCGGCGACTGGCCGGTCATCGATGTGTTCAAACTGACCGGCGGCACTCCGGTATATGTGGATAATCTGACGGCGATGACGCTGCAGGAGCCGGGCGGAAGCGCGGACTGCTTCGCAATGAGCACGCGCACGGATTTCCTCGGAAGCTATCAGGCCTGGAGGGATTATCATCTGGGCGCGGACGGCATGCCGGAGGCGAATACGGATTACTTCGATATTTATTCGTATGGCCTGGGGGATCAGACGCTGACAGTCAAAACGGAGATCCCGGCGACGCTTCTTCCGCAGATCGACGGGCCTGACGGCGGGGAGACGACGCTCCCTGCGGGAACCGTGCTGCGGCCTGTGCGCACGGATAGGGAGTCCTGGATGATCTTTGAGATGGAGGACGGCGGCTATTGCCGCGTCAGCGTAGAAGGAGAGCCGTATTCCGGTATGATCGGAGGCGTAAATGAATTCGACTGCTTTGACGGGTTATTCTACGCGGGATGAGCGGGAACGACGGCATACGAAAACTTGTGAGAAATGGTCCGTGTAAGGATACGAGTTTGTGATATTGGTCCGTTTAAAGAGGTGAATTTTTTCTTGAATGGGCCGTGATTATATGTTATTATACCTGCTACACACATTTTCGGCACACAGAAAAGGAGACTTGCATATGGGAGGCTTATTCGGAGTCGTTGCCAGAAAAAACTGCACCTACGAGTTATTTTACGGCGTGGATTACCATTCCCACCTTGGAACCCGCAGAGGAGGTATGGCGACATACGGTCCGGACGGATTCCACCGCGCCATTCATAACATTGAGAATTCCCCGTTCCGCACCAAATTCGAGCGGGACGTGGAAGAGATGACCGGATATTATGGGATCGCCTGCATCTCGGATTTCGAGCCGCAGCCGATCATCATCCAGTCCCACCTGGGAAGCTTTGCCATCGCTACCGTCGGGAAGGTCAATAACTATGAACAGTTGATTCAGGAACTGTATGACGACCGCCACACCCATTTTCAGGAAATGACCAACGGCCAGGTCAATGTGACCGAACTGATCGGCGCGCTGATCTGCCGCAAGGACAGTATTCTGGAGGGGATCCGCTATGTCCAGGGCATTGTGGACGGTTCCATGACCATGCTGCTCCTGAAATCGGACGGCATTTACGCGGCCAGGGACAAAGTGGGCCGCACGCCGCTGGTGATCGGACATAAGGAAGATTCCTACTGCGTGTCCATGGAAAGCTTCGCCTATCTGAATCTGGGATATACCGATGAGCGGGAACTGGGACCGGGCGAGGTCGTGCGTATCACGCCGGACGGCGTCGAGCAGCTGGCCGCTTCCGGCGAGGAGATGCAGATCTGTTCCTTCCTGTGGGTCTACTACGGCTATCCGCCGTCCTCTTATGAGGGGATCAATGTGGAGGAAATGCGCTACCGCTGCGGAAGCGCCCTGGCAAAACGGGACATGGCCGCCGGGAACGTCCATCCGGATATGGTGGCGGGCGTCCCGGATTCCGGTACGGCCCACGCCATCGGCTACGCCAATGAGTCTAAAGTGCCGTTTACGAGACCATTTATCAAATATACGCCTACCTGGCCCCGGTCCTTTATGCCGGTGAGCCAGAACCAACGGAATCTGATCGCAAGGATGAAGCTGGTGCCGGTGAAGGCGCTGATCGAGAATAAGAAGCTGCTGCTGATCGACGATTCCATTGTCCGTGGGACGCAGCTGCGGGAAACGACGGAGTTCTTATACCAGAGCGGGGCGAAGGAAGTCCATGTGCGTCCGGCCTGTCCGCCGTTAGTGTATGGCTGTAAGTTTCTGAATTTTTCCAGGTCCAAGTCGGATCTGGATCTGATCGCGCGCCGCGTGATCCTTAAGCGGGAAGGCGAGAACGCCGAGAAGCCGGAGATCCTTGCACAGTACGCGGATCCGGAGAGTGACCGCTATGAGGCGATGCTGGAGGATATCCGCAAACAGCAGAATTTCACGACGCTTCGGTACCACCGGCTGGACGATCTGGTGGAATCCATCGGGCTGCCAAAATGTAAGGTCTGCACGTACTGCTTCGACGGATGCACCGGCGGCTGCGGCGGGAAGAACGGCCGGTAATTTGAAAAAGAACCGGCAGCGAGGAAGATCTGCAAGCGGAAACAGATTGATTTGGTAAGTTACACTGCATAGCAGAGAAACAGCATTCTGAGAAAAACCTGGGGCAGGAAGCCGCCGAGGACACAGGAGGAAGCATGAAGATCGATCTTCTGCACACGCCGGAGGGCGTCAGGGATATTTACGATGGGGAATGCGCCAGAAAGCTGGCGGTGCAGAGCCGGATCAGCAAGGCTTTTCACCGTTACGGCTATCAGGATATCGAGACGCCTACGTTTGAGTTCTTTGATATTTTCAATAAAGAGCGGGGCAGCGTCAGTTCCCAGGAAATGTTCAAATTCTTCGACCGTGACAATAATACGCTGGTGCTTAAGCCGGACGTGACGCCGGCCATCGCCCGGTGCGTAGCCAAATATTATATGGATGAGACAGTGCCTGTGCGGCTCTGCTACAGGGAGAGGACATTTATCAACAATTCCAGTTATCAGGGACGTCTGAAGGAAAGCACCCAGACCGGCGCGGAACTGATCGGAGATGATTCGGCGGACGCGGACGCGGAGATGATCGCCATGGTCGTTGACGCGTTAAGAAGCGCCGGCCTTAAGGAATTCCAGGTGGAACTGGGACAGGTGGATTTCTTTCGTGGCCTTGTGGAAGAAGCCGGGATGGACGGGCAGACCCAGGAAACGCTGCGGGAACTGATCGAGAATAAGAATCATTTCGGCGTGGAGGAACTGATCGCGGAACAGGATATGCCGGACGAACTGCGGCAGATATTTTCAAAGCTTCCGGAACTGTTCGGCGGATTTGAGATGCTGACGGAGCTTATGGAGCATATTACCAACGAACGCTCCAGACAGGCCATTAAGAGGCTGATCCGGGTCCGGCAGATCCTTGAAAGCTACGGCGCCGCGGAGTATGTTACCTGCGATCTGGGAATGTTAAGCAATTATAATTACTATACCGGGATCATTTTCAAGGCGTATACCTACGGGACCGGCGAACACATCGTGACTGGCGGGCGTTACGACCGGCTGCTGCAACAGTTCGGCAAGGACGCGGCCGCGGTGGGGTTCGCGATCGTTATCGACCGGCTGATGCTGGCGCTTGCGCGGCAGAAGGTAGAGATTCCGGTGACGGCTGTGCAGACGCTTCTTCTGTATGAGCCGGAGACACGGGAAAAGGCAGTCCGAATGGCGGCGCAGCTTCGAAGCCGCGGGGAGAGCGTCTGCCTGATAAAGAGACAGCCCGGACATGAACTGTCGGAATATCAGGATTTCGCGGATAAGAACGGGATCGGACAGCTTACGTATCTGAATTGACTGCTTATGAAGGAACGAGACGGAGGTGAGGCGCGATGAAACAGAGACTGCGGAACGGATGGCTGCCTGCGTTGGTACTGTTTTCATGCGCGGCCCGTCTGATTCTGTGCGGTTCTCTGCCGATCATTGCGCTGAATGCGCCTCACGATGATCTTCTGATGGTGCAGATGGCGGCGCATCTGCTGACCGGAGGCTGGCTGGGGCCATACAATGAGAATACGCTGGTGAAGGGGATCGTGTTCCCGCTGTTTCTGAGCGCCGCGAACGCGCTGGGGATTCCGTATCTCATGCTTCTGACCCTTTTCAACCTCCTGGCCTGCGCTGTATTTACTTACGGTGTATCGAAGGTGACAGGAAACCGCTTCGTTCTCGCAGCCGTGTTCCTGGTGCTGTCCTGGAACCCGGTGTTTTCCGCGGCCGAGACGTTTCAGCGGATATACCGCTGCAGCCTTACCCCGGCGCAGTGCCTTCTTCTGATTGGTTCCTGCTTTCTGATGTATTATTATTCCGGCCGGAGTCTCAGGAAAATGAGCTTCTGGTCCGTGATCGCCGGAATCGTTATCTGGAGTATGATGAACTGCCGGGAAGACGGTGTCTGGATCCTTCCGTTTACGGTAACCGTGATGCTTCTGGGCATCATTGGCGCGGCGTTTCGTCTGCGCAAACGGCGTATATCGCGAAAGCTGGCCGTTTACCGCACGGCTCTTTTTATCCTGCCGTGGTTTTTGCTGGCAGGCGGCAACCTGTGTATTGCCGCGGTTAACCGGATCCACTATGGGGTATTTCTTGTAAATGAACTGAATCAGGGGGAATTTCCCCGGATGATCAAAGCGATCTATACGGCTGCTCCCGATACGGACGATTCGTCCGGCTATATCTCGGTTCAGCGCAGAGAAATGGAACGTCTCTATGAGGCGAGTCCGACGTTAGCTTTGATCCGCCCAGAACTGGAAAAAAGTATGGACGAATGGGGAGCATTTGGACGGATCCCGGACGATGGTGAAGTAGAGAATGGATGGTTCTTCTGGAGCGTCCGGTCGGCGATGGCTGACGCCGGTTATTTTGCGGACGCGACGAAATGCCAGCAATTCTGCGGAAAGGTCGCCGATGAGCTGGAGAAAGCGTTCCGGGAGGGACGGCTGCCGAAGCGAGCCGTTATGCCGTCCGCTCTGATGGCTCCGTGGCAGAAGGAATACGGCAGCGCGATCCTTAAGGAATTGCCGCAGACGGTTTCCTATCTGGCAGGTTTTGACGACGTCGTGCCGCAGCTTCGGTATTCCGACGTGTCGCAATACTGGGGAAGACAGTATGAAATACTGACCGGCGGAAGGCGGCTTCGAGGAAACGGAACGGATAACCAGATCGTCGGATGGGCGGCAGCTCTGAACAGCGATATCGTGAGCGGCCAGCTTATAGATAGTTCAGGTGCGGTGATCTCTGAGATCGAATTCCTGGAGAGCCCTGATATTTACGAATATTTTAAGGGAAACGGGCAGGAACTGCCGTCTGCCGGACGAGCCCGCTTCGAGATCCCGTTCGGATCGGAGGAACAGTTGGAAAGCTCGCTGTGTCTGCGGTTATGTCTGTCGGACGGACGTGTGAAGAAAATACCGATCAGCGATCCGCTCTGGTATTCCGACGACGACTGTGCGGTGAGTATCGACTCAGTGCGTCTGGCCAGCCAGGAGGAACTGACCGTCCGGCTGACGCAGCGGAAGGAAAAGCTTCTGCAGTTTGCCGGCCGGATCTACCAGCTTCTTAATCCCTGCCTTCTGATTGCCGGCCTGCTGGCTTATCTGTATCTTACTGTACGGCTGCTCTGCATTCAGAGGCTTTTATTTCCGAAGCGGAGGACAGGCGTTACGGCCAGTGATGACGTTAAGGAGCGCGCTCTGCTGACCTGGCTCTTGCTGACCGGCATAATGGGAAGCTTTTTCGTGCTGGTGGCAGGGGTGGTTTATACGCATATAAGCTCCTGCTACGCCAGAAACAGCTACTATCTGTCCGCAGCGTATCCCCTGATGACCGCCTTCTGGCTTCTGGCCGGAGCGGCATTTGCGGAAAGTTTCAGCGGCAGAAAGGATGGATCACAAAAATGAATTATCTGACGATTGCTCTGACAAAAGGACGGCTGGCCTATAAGACGATGGAGCTTCTGGAACAGGCCGGCATCACCTGCGAGGAGATGAAGGATAAAAACTCGCGCAAGCTGATCTTCACGAATGAGGATCTGGGCATCCGCTTTTTCCTGGCTAAGGCCAACGATGTGCCTACCTATGTGGAGTACGGCGCGGCCGATATCGGTATCTGCGGGAAGGATACGATCCTGGAGGAAGGGCGCAAGCTCTATGAAGTCATCGACCTGGGCTTTGGGAAGTGCCGGATGTGCGTCTGCGGTCCGGAATCGGCGGGAGAACTTTTAAAACATCACGAGCTGATCCGCGTCGCCACCAAGTATCCGAACATCGCGAAGGATTATTTTTACAATAAAAAGCATCAGACCGTGGAGATCATCAAACTGAACGGTTCCATCGAACTGGCGCCTCTTGTAGGACTATCGGAGGTGATCGTGGATATCGTGGAGACCGGTTCCACCCTGCGGGAAAACGGGCTTGTGGTGCTGGAAGAGATCTGTGACCTGTCGGCACGCGTGATCGTCAACCAGGTTAGTATGAAGAGGGAAAATGAACGTATTACGAGGCTGATCGGGAATCTGAAGCAACTGCTTTATCACAAAAACGCGTAATGAATTTATGCGGGAACACACATCGGTTCTGGCTCCGGGTTCCAGCGCTTTTATTGAATTTGGGCCGTGGGAACAGGGAGAATACACGCCCCGGCAAGGAGAATATTACACATGCGCATTATATCATTGGATGAGAATACAAGAAAGAATATCCTGTCGGATCTGCTGAAGCGCGATCCGAATAACTACGGCGAATATGCGGAGACGGTTCAGGAGATCGTGGATACCGTGAAGGAGAAGCGGGACGAGGCTCTGTTCGCCTATACGAAGAAATTTGACGGCGCAGAACTGACAGCGGAGACGATCCGCGTCACGGAAGAGGAGATCGCGGAAGCGGAGGCTTCCGTAGGGCCGGAACTTCTGGCCGTTATGAAGCGCGCCATGAAGAATATCCGGGACTATCACCAGATGCAGGTCCGCCACAGCTGGTTTGACTCGAAACCTGACGGAACGATCCTGGGACAGAAGATCACGGCGCTTGAAAGCGTGGGCGTCTATGTGCCCGGCGGCAAGGCGGCTTATCCGTCGTCGGTGCTGATGAACATTATCCCGGCGGAAGTGGCCGGTGTGGAGCGGATCGTCATGGTGACGCCGCCCGGACGTAACGGCAAAGTAAATCCGGCGACACTGACCGCAGCCCATCTGGCCGGTGCTACGGAAGTATATAAGGTGGGCGGCGCGCAGGCGATCGCGGCGCTGGCGTTCGGAACGGAATCAATCCCCCGTGTCAATAAGATCGTGGGGCCGGGAAATATCTTCGTGGCGCTGGCGAAGAAAGCTGTGTACGGCCATGTGAGCATCGACAGCATCGCCGGCCCCAGCGAGATCCTGGTGCTGGCGGACGAGACAGCGAATCCGCGCTTTGTGGCGGCGGATCTTCTGTCCCAGGCGGAGCATGACGAACTGGCCAGCGCGATCCTTGTGACCACCAGCCGGAAGCTGGCGGAGGAGGTTTCCGCCCAGGCGGAAGCATTTGTGCAGACGCTTTCCCGGAAGGAGATCCTGGAGAAATCGCTTCAGAATTTCGGATATATCCTGGTGACGGAGAATATGGATGAGGCTGTCGCCGTGGTCAATGAGATCGCCCCGGAGCATCTGGAGATCGTAACTGCTGACGCGTTCGAGGTTATGACGAAGATCCGGAACGCAGGAGCCATTTTCATCGGAGAGTACAGCTCCGAGCCGCTGGGAGACTATTTCGCGGGTCCGAACCATGTGCTGCCGACGAATGGAACGGCCAAGTTCTTCTCACCGCTGGGGGTGGATGATTTCATCAAGAAATCCAGCGTGATCTATTACTCGCGGGAGGCGCTTGAGCCGGTGAGCAAGGATATCATTGCTTTCGCGGAGGCGGAGCATCTGACGGCCCATGCCAACTCGATCCGGGTGAGGTTTGAGGATACGAAGAAAGATTGATCTGGGTCAAATATTGAGTTTTCGAATAATGCAGCAAAAAGCAAACGCGCCATCTGCAGAAAGCAGTCTGCGAGGAGTATGAATATTGCGATTGAAAAGGGGGATGGATATGCCGCGCACCGCGACGATCGAACGAAACACAAAGGAAACAAAGATAACCGTATCGCTTAATCTGGACGGAACCGGCCGGTCTGACAACCACACCGGCATCGGGTTCTTCGACCATATGCTGGACGGCTTCGCCCGCCATGGTCTCTTCGACCTGATCGTCCGGGCAGACGGAGATCTGCATGTCGACACGCATCACACGGTGGAAGATACCGGGATCGTTCTCGGAAAGGCCATCCGCGAAGCAGTCGGCGACAAGAAAGGAATCGTCCGTTTCGGTACGAAGATTCTTCCGATGGACGACGCTCTTGTTCTGTGCGCGCTGGACTTAAGCGGGCGGCCCTATCTGGCCTGTGATCTGAACCTGGATCGTGAGAAAGTCGGCGAGCTTGAGACCGAGATGGTGCGGGAGTTCTTCTACGCAGTTTCTTACGCGGCGGAGATGAACCTGCATCTGAAACAGATTTCCGGTTACAATAACCATCACATCATCGAGGCGGCCTTTAAGGCGTTTGCAAAGGCGCTGGATGAGGCGACGCGGACAGATCCGCGGATCGCCGGTGTGCTGTCGACGAAGGGGACACTGGCCTGAGGTTTCACAAAAGGAGACAATGGCGAATCATGGAAGCAGATGTATAGCGGCCGCCCTCGGAATTCTGGTCAGCCTGTTTCCCGGAGACGGGGGATTTGTGTTCGACTTTAGAACAGCCGTTACCTGGTTCGCTGTTTTGTTCATTGTGCTTGCCCTTCTCTTTGAAGATCAGCTGAACGGAGCGCTTGGCGTAAAGCGTCTTCCTCCGGGGACAACGAAATCGGTTGTGACATTTACTCCGGAGGGATATACCTCAGAGACAGAACTGGGGACGTCCCGGTTCAGCTACGATCATATCAGCGTGATTGCGGAGATGCCCCAGTATTTTGTTCTGGGATTTGGCGCAAACCACGCGCAGATTTATGACAAGAACACGCTGAAAGGCGGAACGGTTGAAGAATTTCGCCATTTTCTGGAGAAAATGACCGCCAAGCAGGTTCAGCAGGTGAAGTGACCAGGAGGTTATCGATGCGACTGATCAATGCATTCGCTCCACGCAGGGTTTGAGGACGATGCGTGGGGAGGAAAGCGCCTGACCGCAGGCAATAAGTCCTCAGACTTTGCGACTTGATTAATGTTTGAAATACTGATGGAAAACGCAGAAAGCGCGCTGTCCGGCGCTCTTCTCTGTAATCAACATAATCAAAGGAGCAAAGTAAAATGAAAAATTTAATAAAAGAACTGAAAACATTTCTGATCCTGTGGAGTACCCAGTCGCTGTCCCAGCTTGGCAGCGCCATGACAAATTTCGCGCTGACGCTGTGGCTTTATGAGAAGACCGGGTCGGCACTGCAGACGGCGGCACTGTCCATCTGTTCCTACGCGCCGTATGTGCTGATGAGTATCTTCGCAGGCGCCCTGAGCGACCGATGGGACAAGAAGAAGGTCATGCTGTGCTGCGATACCTTCGCGGCCTGCTGCTCGGCGGCGGTGCTGGTGCTTCTGAAAACGGATTCGCTGCGGCCCGTTCATATGTATATTATGAACGCGGTAAACGGCCTGATGAATACGGTTCAGCAGCCGGCCGGCGACGTGGCCATGACGCTGATCACGCCGAAGAAGCATTACCAGAAGGTCAGCGGACTGAGGTCCTTTTCCAATTCCCTGGTGACGATCCTGCATCCGGTTCTCGCGACGACCATGTTCGCGTTCGTGGGGATGGCAGGCGTGATCTATATTGATCTGGGGACGTTCGCGGCGGCGTTTCTGGCGCTTCTGCTGTTTGTGCGGATCCCTGCTGTGGGGAAGCACACAACAGACGCAGAGGGAGAAAACAGATCAGAGACTGTCAGCGATCAATATGAAGCAGAAGACTATTCTGCAGGCAGAAACAGCCTGAATTTGGAGCCGACTGAAGGCAGTGAGAATGCAATTGATGTGGGTGTGAAGGTCGAAAGCAGGAAAGCTGCCAGAACAGATGACGTAAAAACGGAAGAGACGCCCGGTCAGGAATCCCTGTGGACTTCCGCGAAAGCCGGCCTTCTGTATCTGCGTGACCATGGACTGATCCTGGCGCTGATCCTTTTCATGGCAGGTGTGAATCTGTCCGCATCCGTATTCGACGCGGTGCTGCCGCCCTATGTACTGTCAAATCCGCGGGGCGGAGAAACGGTTCTGGGAGTCGTCACTTCCTTCGCAGGAATCGCGATGCTTCTCGGAAGTCTCGTCGTGACGGCGCTTCCAGCGCCGAAGAACCGGATCCGTGTGATCTGGCTGACCATGATATTTTCCCTGGGCGCGGAGACATTTCTGCTGGCCTTTGCGCGTACACCCGCGCTTTGGTGCATCGCCCAGGTGATCGGATGGCTTCCGGTTCCGCTGATGGACGCCAATCTGGATGTGATCCTGCGCAGCACGATCCCGCCGGAAATGCAGGGGAGAGTCTATTCCTGCCGGAACACGCTGCAGTTTTTCACGATCCCTGTCGG
>CANPZZ010000043.1 GCA_947589125.1 uncultured Lachnospiraceae bacterium | reverse complement strand
GTCCGGTACGCGCTGACCCACATGGATATCACGAAGAACGCCGACCGGATCCTCCGCCGCATCCTTCTGGTCAACGCGTTCCTGGTCTTTCTCCTGGCGCTTCTGTGGGGCCCCAGCGCGGTCTTCTTCACGATCATCTACACAGTGGTCCTATACCTGCTGCTGCGCCGCTATCTAAGCCGCCTGCAGGAGCAGTACCAAACGCTTCTGGCTGCCACCAATGAGATCGCCGAAGGGCACCTGGACGCGCCGCTTGACGAGGATCTGGGCGTCTTCGAACCATTCAAGCCACAGATCATCCGCATCCGCCAGGGCTTCCGCAAAGCTGTGGACGAGGAGATCAAAAGCCAGCGGCTGAAGACCGAACTGATCACCAACGTTTCCCACGACCTTAAGACGCCGCTGACCGCCATTATCACCTACATCGGGCTTCTGAAAGAGGAAAATATCACGCCGCAGCAGCGCAGCGAGTATCTGGATACCCTGGAACGCAAATCCATGCGCCTAAAAGCGCTGATCGAGGATCTGTTCGAGATCAGCAAGGCCACCTCCCGCTCCGTCAGTCTGAACCTGGTGGATGTGGATCTGATGAGCCTGGTACGGCAGGTCCGTTTCGAAATGGCGGACCAGTTTGAACGGGCCCGGCTGGACCTGCGCGTCAATCTGCCGGAAAAGGCCGTTCTCACGCTGGACAGCGACAAGACCTGCCGGATCTACGAGAACCTGATGGGCAACATCGCCAAATACGCCCTGCCCGGCTCCCGGGTCTATCTGACCGGAAGCGCCCGCAACGGCCGTGTCACCGTGACACTCAAGAACATTTCCGCCGCCGAAATCCATGTGGATCCGGCCGAGCTGACCGATCGCTTCGTCCGCGGCGACGAATCCCGCGGCACGGAAGGCAGCGGCCTGGGTCTGGCTATCGCCAAGAGCTTCACGGAGCTCATGGGCGGCCAGCTGACCGTGGAACTGGACGACGATGTGTTCAAAGTGACGACGTCGTGGCCGACGCGGGAGGAAACAAATGTCCCGGGAACAGAACAAGAACAGCCCTAGCCTCACGATATCGATTCCTCACACAAATTTATCTAAGCCGCTTTTCTTGAAAAAATCTTCAGGACTTTCCGCCCGCCGCGCAATCTTAAGCCACTCTTTCAAAGTATCGAGATTCTCCTCAGACATGATCCGATGACGCCATTCGTCCGGGAGGGTGCCTATGTCTTCCAGCATATCACAAATGGCCTCTGCTTTCCCTTCTGCTTTTCCTTCTTCCTTCCCGTCTGCATGCCCGACCGCGTAGTTTTCTTCTCGTTCCAGTTTCATATGCTCTTCGAAATCATAGTCTGTCAGGAACATCTCCACTACCTCCTCCGTATGCTCCGCCAGGATATCGGCCAGGATTCCCTTCCGCAGGCATCGTCCTACGGCCTCCCGCACCGCGGGCTCCAACTCCTGTCCCGTGTCCAACTGCTCGCGCACCATTTCCACAAATGTGGCATACTCCTCCAACCTCCGGCATTGCCGCATCAGTTCCCGGTTTCTTCCAAGATTAATGTTCAGCATCGTTGCCGTCACTTCCACGCAAGGCTCCGGGAAACTTCCACATGATCCAGCAGTACCACCCGCAACTTTCCTGTCTTCGAATATCGTCTCGCCCGCTCCATCTTCCGCTACAGCAAACGCATCCGACAATCTCAGCACCTTCCGGTCCGGCTCGTCTTCACGTCCATTATAAAAAACAATATATTGTGGATACGGCAGGCTCTGCAGGCGGCTGCTGTACAGGTTCAGTTTATGCCGCTTCGCATACTTCTTATACAATCTTGCAAAATAAAACAGCCCCCGCACCGGCATATTCGGATTCCGCGAACTTTGATGCTCCCACAAGTTCAGCTCCGCGCCGAAAAGAAACGCGACGTCATTCTTCATATTCATGTAAATAACATCTTCCAGCGTCACGATCTCCAGCTTGTCCGCATCCTTATAATCCGTTCCGTTTAACGCGTTGTAAAGTGTCAGCAACTCTCTGCGGTCACCGAAAATAAACCGGAACAGCCGATCCTTATACCTCTTATTAACCTTCTTTCCCATTATACCGATTCTCCCCCTTGAATTCAATGATTTTTTGCCTGGAAGGGCAATTTATCCCCCATATGGCCGCGTTTTCCTGTTTGAATCTGCGGTGAACACACCGAGAAACAAAAGATGTAACAGAATCCTGTCCGTGCAGAATGCCGGACAGTAATCATAATTTTACTATAATCAGTATCTCGGCTTATGTCAAGGAAAACATCAGGGAAAACTGCGGCATGAATTACTGGGAAATTGTTTATTTCGAATTCCTGTTGCGAAGATGATGGAAATATTGTATAGTATAATCTATGACGTATATACCGGGCGGATATGATGGAATTGGCAGACATGCAAGATTTAGGTTCTTGTGCCGTAAGGTGTGTGGGTTCGAGTCCCACTATCCGCAGAGAATAAAAAAGCAGTAGGAAACCGAACCTCAGCCGCCCGTCCGCTTTACAGCGGACAGGTTTTCGTCCGCGGCAAAAGGCCAGTTTCCTGCAGCCTCTGATGTCCCCAACTGCTTCTGCCTTTCCCGACATCTCCGTCTCACTAACTGCCGTTATCCCACAATATTATGCACCCACACCCGCCGCTTCAGAAGCGCCGCGCCGATGGCGCATTTGATCAGATCCAGGCTTCTGCCAAGGAAAAACAGCGGCACGATGGAAAGATTTGTGAAATGCCCCACAACATAAACGACCGGTATCGATACCGCCCACACATATACGCCGTCGAAGAAGAATGTAATGACCGTCTTCCCTCCGGAACGCAGAGTGAAATACGACGCATGGATAAACGCATGGACCGGCATGAACAGCGCTTCGATCAGGATAAAAACAGCCGCCAGGCTGCGCACGCTCTCCGTCGTATTATAGATCTTCGGGATAAACGGCGCAGCCAGGGACATAAGAGACCCCATGACCAGACAAACTGCCACCGAGAAGAAGATCAATTTCCGGTCCTGATCCACCGCCTCCTCCATCTTTCCGGCTCCCAAAAGCTGTCCCATGATGATCGCCACCGCGCTCCCCAGCGCCATAAAAACTACATTGAACAGATTGGACACTGTAGAAGAAATATTCTGCGCGGCCACCACATCAAGTCCCCGGTAGGAATAACACTGCAGAAGCACGGCCATTCCCACGGACCAGATAGCCTCATTGAACATAAGAGGCGTTCCCTTCCGGACGATCTGCCCCACCAGATACCGGGGCATCTTAAGGCTCCGGTAGGCATGCACGATAAACGGATTCTTCTCCGCGTGGGCGTGAGTCCAGATCACCGTGACGGCACACTCCACAAACCGGGAAAGCACCGTCGCGTAAGCCGCCCCGGCCGCGCCCAGCCGCGGCGCGCCGAAATGGCCGAAGATCAGGATATAGTTAAATACCAGATTCACCAGCACGGCGACTACTCCTGCCGCCATCGGCACGAAGGTCTCGCTGCACTCCCTTAACGTGCTGGAATAGATCTGCACGATTGCGAACGGCACGAATCCGATCAGCATGATGTCCAGATACTGGCGACCATAGAAAAAGGTCGCCTCGATGTCCTCCGCCGCGCCTTCCCCCTGCAGATACAGCGAGATCAGCTCTCCGCCGCCCTCCAGAAAAACAGCGATGGCAGCCGCTGTAAACAGAGCGCAGATGATAAGTTTAAACCGGAACGTGCTGCGGACGCCCTCATGATTTCTCTGCCCATAAAACTGCGCCCCGAAGATCCCCGCGCCGGAGATCATTCCAAAAATGCAGATATTGTAGACAAAGATCAGATTGTTGGCGATGGCCACGCCGGACATCTGCACAGTCCCTACCTGTCCCACCATGATATTGTCCAGAAGGCTTACAAAATTCGTGATGCCGTTCTGGATCATGATCGGAACCGCCACGGTCAGGACCATTTTGTAAAACTGCCGGTCGCCGATGTATTTTTTCATAAAACCCTTCATGGATCTGATGCTCCTTCTCTGGTAGGCATTTTTCTCCGCGCCGCGCCGTTTCAAAGTGTCCGCGCCGGAAAATACAGCACAGACGCGATGCCAAACCCCTCCGCCGGAAAAAACGGCACATGCTCAATGCAATACCCCATCGCCGGCAGATTCTCGCATACAGGCGCAAAGAAGACCGGAAACCCGTGCGGGAAACCCAGGGATTCCGGCCATGATTCAAACTGGGCCAGTTGGATTCGAACCAACGAGTGCAGGAGTCAAAGTCCTGTGCCTTACCGCTTGGCGATGGCCCAATATCTTAGTCCTCTTATATTTCGTTGAGTAGTTCGCACATTATTTTTGCACATTTTCTCAGCGTTTAATATCTTAGCATAAAGTTCGGCGCTTTGCAAGAAGTTTAACGGTGCAGGCGGCAAATCGCATCTTGCGGAACCCGGCGGCAGGCCGACAAACGTATCATTTCATGCCGAAAGTTCCGGAGCCTTCAGCGGCTCATGCGCCCTCTGCGCTATTTCATGCTCTGCCCAGCGGGATGGCGGGACGCCGACTGTCTCATGAAAAACACGGCTGAAATAATTCGTATCATTGAAGCCGCACACCGCGGCCGCAGCCGTGACCGTACTCCCGGCGGCAAGCTCATGCCTGGCCAGAACGATCCGCAGCTGATTGATATAGGTGCGGATGTTCATCTGCATCCCGCGGCTGAACGTGTGGCTGACATAGGAAGCCGAATAATGGCAGTTTTCCGCAACAGATCTCACATTGATATTCGGATCTGTATAGTGATTCACGATATATGCCCGGATTGCATCAAGGCCTCTGTCTCCGGCATCGGCGGATTCATCCCGCCGCGGCAGGCGCTCCGTATACGGAAGAATCAGCTCTGCCAGTATATCCGCCGCGAAGCGGATCAATTCCTCCGTCTCCCTCCCCGGCTGTTTTCGTTTCGCAAACAGAAGAAACGCCTCCTTCAGCCATTCCTCATCCAGGTCAAACCGCTCCGCCGCATGCCGGATCCGCGCCAGCGACAATTCCGGATCCGGACAGAAAAGTCCGGAAGAAACCGAACCGACCGCAAGGCCCGCCGCTGTAACCGGCGCCGAATATTCCTGCAGGCCGAAATAGCACGGCTTTGAGAATGGTTCTCCTCTTCTGCAGAGCCGCCGGTGGCAGGCACTGCAGGCGATGCAGACCCGGTAGGCGTCCGCATTCTGTTTGACCGCGGTACAGAACGGCGTATGATGTCCCGTATAAGGCAGCAGCGCGGCGCCGAGCTCCGGAACATGGTTCAGAAAACCGACAAAATCCTTGATCACGAATCTTCCGCTCCATTTCTCCAGCGTTTTCAGAAACGCCCCCAGCAGTTCCTCCGTTCCCATTGCCTGCACCTCCCTTTGGTCATCTTGCCGCAGCACCGCATGATTTTCCAGCTTTTCTGCATTTTATTATAGATGAACTGCATATTTTCAAAGGTATTATTTTCCATATCATGGCATCATAAATATATCATTATCAGAAAGGGGTACCAATGAATATGAAAAAGTCAGATAAACTCAATGTGATCCTGATCCTGACCGACGATCAGGGATACTGGGCCTTAGGATGCAGCGGAAATAAAGAGATCCGCACACCTCACATCGACGCGCTGGCCGAGGGAGGCATTCGCATGGAAAACTTTTTCTGTGCATCTCCAGTATGCTCGCCGGCGCGGGCCTCGCTGCTGACCGGGCGCATTCCGTCCCAACACGGCGTCCAGGACTGGCTGCGGCGCGGACAGGGCGAAAAGCCGGGAGACGTCCCCATCGAATATCTGGAAGGAATTACCGGCTACACAGATCTGATGGCCCGGGCGGGCTATACCTGCGGCATCAGCGGCAAATGGCACCTTGGGGCCACCGGTTATCCGCAGAAAAGCTACTCCCACTGGTTCGTCACTCTGGGCGGAAGCGGCACCTACCATGACGCTGAAGTCTATCGGGGAACCGAGCGCATTCAGACCCACGGCTATCTGACCGACGTCATCACTGACGACGCGCTGAACTTCATTGACGAATGTCACGCCAGGCAGGAGCCATTCTACCTGAACCTGACCTATACCGCGCCCCACAGCCCCCATGTGGACCAGCACCGGGAAGAATATGTCCGCTATTATGAGGAAAACTGCAGCTTCGCCGATGTGCCGCAGGACCCACGCCACGCAGGAAGCATCCAGTTTCCTCATGATATCGCCTACAGCCTGACCATGGCCAGCCCGGAACGGGAATTCCTGACACTGCGCGACCTCCTCTCAGGCTATTACGCAGCGGTTCAGGGAATCGACGACAATGTGGGACGGGTCGTGGACAAGCTGGAGGAACTGGGCATCCGCGAGAATACCCTGATCATCTACACCAGCGACAACGGCTTCAGCTGCGGCCAGCACGGGGTCTGGGGCAAGGGCAACGCGACCATGCCCCTCAATCTCTATGACACAGCGGTGAAGGTTCCCTGCATTTTCAATCTTCCGGGCACCATCCGTCAGGGCGTCTCCACCGACTGCCTGTTAAGCGCCTATGACTTCATGCCGACGCTTCTGGATCTGCTGGGAATCGAAAATCCCGAGGCCGGCCGTCTGCCCGGCCGCAGCTTTCTTCCTCTTCTTCTGAACGGCCAGGAGCAGAATTACCGGGAGAGCGTCATCGTTCTGGATGAATACGGACCCAACCGGATGATCCGCACGAAAACATGGAAGTACATCCACCGCTATCCCTACGGTCCTCACGAGCTTTACGATCTGGAGCACGACCCCGGGGAGCGGTTCAACCTGTTAAATGAAAACCGTTTCTTCTTCTACGGACCGAAATTTATCCAGCAGAAGGCCGCAGAAATGAAAGCGCAGCTGGACGGCTGGTTCGTCCGCTATGTGGATCCGGAGATCGACGGCGCTCGCGAACCGGTACAGGGCCGGGGCCAACTGTGCCGGCTGGGCGCCGCGTCGGAAGGAAAACTCACCTTCTCACCGGCGTCGGAATCAGAATACAGGCGATAGATCAAAGGCACAGACGCCATTTTCCGCCGGTGCATTCCAGCGTCGTGATCGAGCAGTTTCTGATCCCGACGCTGCTTTTCGGAAACCTGCACTGCAAAACATAATACAGCATATACAGAATAGCGCCCTCGTGACTGACCACGGCGATGCTTTTCGTGCCGGCGGCCTCCTGAAGCTCCATATCTTTCATGAAGCTGTCCACACGGCGTTTCACCATCTCCCCGTTCTCGCCGCCGTAGGCTGTATAATCCCGCTCCCTTAGAGCCCGAAGATAGGGCTCTCCCAGAGTGGCTTTGCATTCCTCGACGCGCCTTCCCACCAGACTGCCGGAGCTGAACTCCCGTATTCTTTCGTCCAATCGGTACGCATAGCCCGGAAGCGCCAGCTGCGCCGTCTGCCTCGTCCGGAGAATATCGCTGACATAAACCTGATCGAATGCAAAAGGAGTGTCCCCCGCATACTGCTGCGCCGCGAGGCCGGTCAGTTTCCGACCGGCCTCGACTGCCTGGCTGCGCCCCAGCTCTGTCAGGGGCACAGGTCCCCAGCCGGCGTGCATACCGTTCTTATTCGCCTCGCTCTGTCCATGACGAATCACATACATTTTCATCTGCTTTTCCCATCCCTAAACTTCTTGAGCGATCCGGAACAAAAGCCGCGTCTCCGTTTACCCTTCGTCCACGTCGATCAGCACCTTCATCGTGGTCTCCCGGTTCTGATCGATATATTCGTAAGCCGCCTTGTATTCCCGGAACGGGAAATGTCTGCTCATCAGCGGTTTTAACCGGATCTTCCCCTCGCTGACCAGACGGATGGCGTCCACATAATCCTCATGGCGGTACATCATGGATGTGTCCAGCAGAAGCTCGTGGTCATTGAGCACTGCCAGGTCCACCGTCGCCATTTTGCCGAACACAGCTACCAGCACGATGGTGCTTCCCTTTCTCGCGCACCGGATCGCCTGGTTCATCGTGATATCCGTGCCGGCGCAGTCATAGATCACATCCGCCTTGTCCGGGCCGAAACACTCCACAAGCGTCTCACCGAAGTCTTTCTCCCTCGTATTCACGGTAAAATCCGCGCCGCATTCCGCCGCCAGCGCCAGCCGGTAATCGGAGATATCCGTGATCAGCACCTGCGCCGCGCCCAGCGCTTTGCAGGACTGGGCCAGCAGAATCCCAATGGGGCCGCAGCCCAGGATCGCCACCTTCGCGCCCTCCATCGGCGCAAAGCGCTTCGCCGCGTGGACCGTAACCGCCAGCGGCTCGATCATCGCGCCCTCGTCATAAGTAAGATTCTCCGGCAGCGCCGTCACCTTGGACGCGTCTACGGCAAAATAACCGCTGGCTGTGCCCGTAGTCTGGAATCCAATTACCTTCAGGCTCTCGCACAGATTATATTTTCCGTGCGTGCAGGGATAACATCTGCCGCAGAACACCTGCGGCTCGATGGTCACCTTCTGTCCCGGCGCAAAACCTTTCACATTTTCACCCAGGGCCTCCACGCAGCCGGACACCTCGTGTCCCTGGGTCACCGGATATGGCGTGAACGGATGCGTACCGTGATACACATGGATATCGCTTCCGCAGACCCCAATCCTTTTGATCCTGACCAGCACCTGATCCGGCGCAGGCACCGGGACAGCCGTCTCCTCGAATACGATCTCTCCCGGGGCTGTCATCACCTGTCTGAACATTGTCTTTTCCATATCTCGTCTCCTTGCCCACCCTTATTTTCGTTATATCATCCGGCCGCCGGCGACAGGCCGGTCCTCTGCCGATCCGCCGGCGCCGAACTGTCTCCATCCGCCGCTGGTTTCCCGATCCTGAACCGTCTCCGTTCATCACCGGATCACCGACGCTCCTCACTTCTCACGGCTGCAGCGCGTACCGGTGGATCGCCTTGGCGACGCCGTCATTTTCGTTGCTGTCCGTCACAATATCCGCCGCGCTCTTTACCTCATCCGGCGCGTTCTCCATGGCGATGCCGATCCCGGCGATCTTAAGCATTGAGATATCGTTATTGCCGTCGCCGAAAGTGATGCACTCCGACAGCGTGATCCCCAGATGCTTGCATAACCGGGCCAGAGCGGCTCCCTTGTTGGCGCCGGCGCCGTTCACCTCAATATTATTGTAGAGAGAGCTCACAATAGTACACATCGGAAATTTCTCCTTAAGCTGCTCCATCTCTACCGCTCTCCGGTTCAGATCCTTAAAAAACATCTGCGTCTTCTGGATCGGCCGCCCGCGCCGGCGCATTTCCTCGCGGAAACCGTCCACGGGATTCCGGCGGCGGATCATTTCCACGGTCTCCGGATCGCCAACCAGCTCCTCCGCCCTTTCATAGAAGGATCTGTCGATCCATGGCATGCCGTCCTGATAGCAGTCATACACCACCGGAAGCCCGTCCATATAGTCAAATAGTTTCTCCGCCGTCTCCGGTGAGATCTCCGCGCGGCAGATAGCCTGGGCCGTCTCGCAGTCGTAGACCTCCGCGCCGTTTACCGAAATCACATACCGGACGCAGTCGATATTCTTCACCTCGTCCGGCATCATTTCATACAATCTGGCCGTACACGGCACCAGCCAGATGCCCTTCATCGCCGCGGCCAGAAGCGCCGCGGAATTTGCCTCCGAGATTCTTTTTTTCTCATCCAGAAGCGTCCCGTCCAGGTCAAAGGCTATCAGCCTGACACTCATCCCTACACCGCCTTACTGTCAATCTCCTGTCAGCCTGCTGCTGTCTGTTAATATGCCCTTATCTCAAATATTCTGGCCCTGTCGATCCCATGCGCGGCCAGAACCGTAACCGTCAGTCTGGTGCAGCCGGCGGCTTCCGGCAGGATAATACGGTTGAGACGCTGATAATTGTCCGTCACATCCCGAGAAAAGATCTCCCGCTCTCCGTTAAACAGCTGCACCCGGTAATCCTTCACCAGCTCATCCGGCATTCCCTTCACCTGGCGTTCCCGCACATTCCGGGTCAGAGACGGCATGATCTCCCGGCTCAGGTTCGGGTCAAATGTCAGCCGGATCTCCGACAGTTCCGTGACGCCGCCAAAATCCAGACTCACAGATGCGCCTTCCGGTCCGATGACCGCCTCCCAGCAGTTGCTCTCCGCTCCCACTGTCCTGGACACGCCATTGATCACCTTCTCCGGCTCATTGCCCGCCGTACAGCCGCTGGCCGTCACCGATGCCAGGCGTGCCTTATCCTTCTCATCATGGTTGACAAAGCCGGGAATATAGCAGTCGTCCCGCAGCAGCCTCTGCTGCAGCTCGTCCATATGCTCTCCGATCTGCCGCGGCGTGCAGCCGTAACGCACCGCCATGGCGGCCGCGGTTCCCACGGCCTGACCGCCCACAGCGCAGGTTCCCATGACCCGCGAGGAGCCGAAGGCCATCTTGCTCGTACTGATGTCACGGCCCGCCAGCATCACATTGTTCAGGTCTTTGCTGTAATAGCAGCGCCAGGGGATCGTATAGCAGCCGTCGAAATTCAGGATGCGGGACGGCAGCTTGTCAAAGTCCATAATGCCGCCGCGCACATGCTGATCCATCTGCCAGCCTCCGTAAGCCACCGCGTCCGGAAAAATGCGGTTGGCGCGCACATCGTTCTCATTCAGGAAATAATCTCCCTCAATACGCCGGCTCTCCCGGTACCCGGGCACCATCCCGACCCAGTCCAGATCATAGTTCTCCACGCCGTGGTCCCCGCCGTTCTTCAGATGATCCCAGACGCCATAGACGCATTTCATCAGCTCGTCGCGGATCTCTTCCCCCTCGCCAATGATATCGTCATACTGCCCGCCCAGCTCGATCCACCAGTACCCGGCGTCTACGCTGGAAAAATGCGGAAGCCTGCCGCTGTTCTCATCGAACTCCACCAGCTTCCCTCCGTCCACATGAGAGCCCATGCTGTTGTCGTGAGTTCTGTATTTCAGATCATCCTCCGAGAATGTATAGGCCCAGAACGGCCTGCGGAATTTCACCGGCTCTCCCCGGTCGATGGCCGTAAACATCATCGTATTGCCCATGGTGTCGTCATTGGGCTCGTCCGGAGCGTTAGGCTCCTGAAACTCCGCCCTGCTCTCGCTTCCGATCCGTCCCGCGGCTCCCGCCAGAGTGCACAGGGTCCCGTGCCCGGTCGCGTCCACGAAAAGCGGCGCGGTAAACACCAATTCCTTCTCCGTCGTATTCTGGTGGCAGATTATGGCCTTTACGGTTCCGTCCTCCACCACCACATCATCCATATTCGTGTTCAGATAGGGATCCAGATTCTCCTGAAAACGCACCTTTTCCCAGATGACCGAGTCAAATACCGGGAAGGACGCATATGGATTCCTTCTCTTGTTCTCCAGCAGTATCTCTATCAGAATCCCTGTTTCCGCCAGGTTCTTCTTCGCTCCGTGGGAGCTCGCACCGACGATATGCATCCGTATCTCGGAGCCGGCACAGCCGCCGAACATCGGGCGGTTCTGGATGATCGCAGTCCTGGCGCCTTCCCTGGCCGCGGCTATGGCCGCGCAGACTCCCGACAGTCCGCCTCCGACTACTACTACCTCATATTCCTTACTGACCGTCTTCTTCGACATGTTTCTCCTTCCCTCTGCGGCTTATCCCTTCACTGCTCCTACTGTAAGTCCCTTCATAAAATACTTCTGGCCGAACAGGAACACCAGAAGCACCGGTATGATCGCCATACAGCTTGCTGCCATAGTCAGATTATACTGGGTTCCCTCGATGCTTACAAACTGATCCAGAGCCACCGTAAGCGTCCATTTACGCCAGTGTGACAGGAAAACCAGCGGGTCCAGATAGCTGTTCCACGATTCCAGAAACTGCACGGTCGCCTGGGCCGCCATCGTGGCCCGGACCATTGGGACCATGACCTGCGCCCAGATACGGAACTCTCCCGCTCCGTCGATTCTGGCGGCCTCGCGCAGATCGTCCGGTACGCCAAGGAACGCCTGGCGAAACATAAAGCAGGACGATACCGTCACGATCTTCGGCAGGATCAGGGACATATGCGTGTTTGTCATCCCCAGATTCGAAAAGATCATGAACCGCGGGATCAGCGTCAGCTGGGAAGGCACCATCATCTGCGCCAAATAGAGAATAAACAGCACATTGGAGCCCCTGAATTTCAGCTTTGCGAACGCATATCCGGCCAGCAGCGCCGACAGAACTCCGACAACCGTGCTGATCGTGGAAACCTTAATGGAGTTCCAGTAAGACAGAATAAAATGATAATCCGTCGATGCGCCTGCGTTGATATGCAGGACCTTGAAGTAATTGTCCGGATAAAAATACTCCGGAATCCATTTAATCGGGATGGACATAACGTCCTTCTGCATCTTGAAGGAGGCTGAAATCATCCAGACAAACGGAGCGACCATCAGCGCGGCGATCAGAACAATTACTATCGTTATTCCCCATTGAACCGCCTGTCTGCGCAGAGGAAGCTTTTTTTTCATGACAACGGTTTCTTCCGCATTCTTTTTCATGCTCTTCCTCCTTTATCTCTTCTCGTCTCTGCTGTTATGAATCCACTGAATAATCGTGATCACCAGCAGCATGAAGAACAGGATCACGGCTACCGCGGACGCATATCCCATACGGTTATATTTGAAAGCGGTTGTATATACATAATATACCATCGTATAGGTAGCGCTTCCCGGACCGCCCTTGGTCATAACATTGGTGTAAGCGAATACCTTAAAGCTGGATATGATGCCCGTCACAGTCAGGAAAAATGTCGTCGGCTTTAGAAGAGGTACCGTAATATAGCGGAATTTCTGAAACCATGTCCCGCCGTCAATATCCGCCGACTCATACAGATCCCTCGGAAGGGCCGTCAGGGAAGCGCTGTAGATAAACACACGGTAACCGAGACCGGCCCAGATCGACACCAGCATGAGCGCCGGCAGCGCCCACACGTAATCCGCGAGAAAACGGGGCGGATCACTCCAGCCCAGCGCCCGAAGCAGAAGACTGAACGGACCATATTTGGAATAAAGGGCCATCCATACCGCAGAGATTGCGACGGAGTTGCAGATGTGCGGCATATACATCGCCACGCGGACAACCCCGGCCGCCTTCTTTTTACAAAAATCATCAATAACAGCAGCCAGTATCAGGGACAGCACCAGGCTGACCGGTACCGTGATAACCGCGTATATCAGCGTATTTTTCAGCGATGCGATAAACCACGAATCACTCCACAGCTGTTTAAAATTGTCAAACCATACAAAATTCCAGTTACCCAGGCCGGAAGCAAAATTCCAGTCTGTCAGGCTCACGTAAAGGGATATCAGCAAAGGAATCAGACTGAACAGTACCATTCCCACCGCGCTGGGAAGAAGGAATGTCCATGCGATCAGATTCTCGCGGAGGATTCGCTTTCTGCGTCCTTGATCTTTTTTCATGCTTACCTCTCTTTCTGCTTATCATGAATTCAGAAATCCGTTGCTTATACACTGACTGATCATAAAAAGCAGACGGGGCAACCCCCTAGCGGCCTGTCCCGTCTGCCATCCGTCGGTTATATGTGACCGGATGTCCGATCCTTTTACTGTTATTCGCCTTTCGCAGCGATCGCCTGCGCAATAAGATCGTTGCCTCTCGTCACCAGATTGCTGATCGTCGTGTCGATGTCCTGGCTTCCCTGCAGATATGCCTGCACCTCTTCTTTAAACACATCGTCGATCTCTGTGGATGCGTAGGTTAAGCTGACAGGGTTCACAACCAGCGATTTGTCAAGGCCGGCATAATTGCGCAGGGACTGCGTATCAAGCAGATCTCCCGCATGGGCTGCCGTCAGTTCAACTACCTGATCCAGATCAATACCGTTATACAGAGGCATGCGGCCGCCATAGGTTACCAGCGGGATCTGTCCGCCGGTTACGTACCAGTACAGGAATTCGAAACAGGCGTCCGGATACGGCGTATTCTGTGCAATGGAAATAATGTCGCCGGCGCTGTTATTCTGAGCGTGCAGATTGTGAACGCCGTCCATGTACTCTTCGCTGGGAACCGGCCCCGGAACAACTGCCGTCATGAAATCATGCGGATAGGTTTCATTGTCCAGGATAAGACGCATCTGGGAAATGCCCATGGTCATAGCCGCCTTTCCCTGAAGGAATGTGGTCTGAAGCGTCATTCCTTCGGAAACCTCGTCCTCAAACGGGATCGCATAGCCTAAATCGATGGTCTTCTTCGTAAATTCCAGCTGTTCCTTCCAGATCGGATTGTCGTAGGCCACCGCTGTCGCCGTATCATCCGCATAGGTTACATATGGGAACATGACAGACTGCATCAGTCCCTTCCATGCGGAGAACGTGTAATCGAAGCCCCACTGAACGCCGTAAACCTTGTCAATCCCTTCGCCGTGAGTCAGCTTTTCCGCCGCCGCCAAAAATTCCTCGTTGGTCCAGCCGTCATAGGGAATCTCGATACCGGCTTCCTTGAACATATCCTCGTTGATAAACATCCACGGCCGATACTCCGCCTTGGTTGGAATACCGTATATGCGGTCGTTGTTGTCGCCGAACCGCCAGTCGGCCATGGCCACTTTGCCGAAATTGTCATCCAGGTCGAAATGATAAGCCTCAATATAGTCTGTGATATCCATGACCAGATTCGCTTCAATTCTGTTTAAAAGAGTCGGCCTGCCGCCATATCCGACAAACACATCCACTTCTCCGCCGCTGCTTAAATAGGTCTCCAGCTGCATATTGCCGCTGGTATCATTCTTATACATTACATACTCAGCTTCAATTCCCTTATCGGCATACTCTGCATTAAAATTATCCACCAGCTGCTGATAGCCGTATTCCGGCTGTACGCCTGCCCACAGACGGATATGCACCGGTGTGCCGTCGTCATTTCCATACCATTCCTTATCCGTTTCCGCCGCTGCAGCCTCGGTTTCGCCCGACGCGGCTGCTTCGGTCTTCGCTGCCGTTGTTGCGGCTTCGGTCTTCGCTGCTGCCGTTGTTGCAGCTGCCGTCGTCTGCGCTGTCGTCTCCGAACTTCCGCCGCTTCCGCAGCCCGCGAGACTTCCTGCTACCATAACTGCCGCCAGTGTGATTGCCAATGCTTTTTTCATCTTTCCCTCCTGTTGTTTATCAAACATACTCATGCCCCTTTTAGTTAACATAAAAACGTAGATCCGCGTTCTCTTTACCTGGTGTCTTTTTCTTCACCCCCTTGATGTCGTGCGGTACTGCGGGAACGCTTTTCACGTTGTCATTGGATCCTCACCGGAACCTCAAGCTCCGGCTTTACGATCACCTTCACGGATTCGTCGCTCATCTGCATCCGGATCGCTTCCTTCAGCTGTCCGATGGGAAACGCGTGGGTGATGATCGGTTTGAAATCAATTCGCCCCTCGTTTATCAGGGCTGCGGCCCGGTCAAAGGTATCCGGATTGATCAGCGACCCTGTGACCGTAAGCTCCTTATGGAAAATATCGTCGAGAGAGAGCTGGTGGAATGTCCCCGCCCTGGGAACACTGAATAACAGCACGGTCCCGCAGTCTCCCGCCGCGCGAAACGCCTGGGCTACAGCCGTCGTATTGCCCACGCATTCGATCACATAATCCGCGCCGCAGATCCCGGTCAGTTCCTGATAGCGGACCGCCAGATCCTCATGTACCGGATCCACCGCCGCATCGGCTCCCAGCTCCAGCGCGATCTGTCTGCGGATCGGGTTCGGCTCGCTCATAACGACCGAAGCCGCCCCGGCAAGTCTGGCCAGCTGCACCATGATCAGCCCGATCGCGCCTCCGCCGATCACGCACACGGTGCTTCCCGGACGGATGCCAATTCTGTCGATGCCGTGAACACAGCAGGAGACAGGCTCCGCCATCGCCGCATACTCCAGCGGGATCTCCGGTTTAATCCGAAAACACTGGCTCTGCGGCACCACACAGTATTCGGCGAATCCGCCGTCCCGGTTGACTCCTATGGCTGTCAGATGGCTGCAGGTCTGTTTGTGCCCCATCCGGCATGACCGGCAGCTGCCGCAGTAGATGTTCGGGTCCACTGCCACATGATCGGACACGGCAACCAGATCCACATCCGGGCCTGTCTGCACGACGACGCCGGACAGCTCATGTCCCAGGACCACCGGCGGCACGACCTCGGCCGAGCCCTTGTCGCCGTGATAAATATGTACGTCGGTCCCGCAGACTCCGCAGGCCGCCACCTTCACCAGTACCTCTCCGGCCTTCAGCGGCGCGAATTCCATGTCGCGGACCTCGAACTCCCCATTTCCTAAAAAATACGTCCCTTTCAAATAATTCCTCTCCTTCTGCGCCCGGATCCGCAGCCGATGATCAATAGATCCTCACCTCAAAGATCCTCGCGTCCGCTGTGCCGTTCGTAGCCGTCACACGGATCCGGACCGTATCCGCCTCCGCGGGCTTCGGCATGTCCACGATCACCAGCCTCTGGTGATTCTCAGTAACCGAAGCCGACCAGACCGCCTGACCGTCCTTTGCCAGCTCCACCGTAAAATCCTTCACCAGCGTCGGCGCCACTCCCTTAAGCTCCTTGTCAATAAACGCCTTCGAGACGGAAATACACCTCTCGTCCGACAGATCCGGATCGAAGGTCAGACGGATCTGGGATATCTCCGCCGTCTCCGCAAGCCGGAGCGTCAGCGTCTCGCCCTCCGGCCCGATTCCGTCCGAGCACCAGAGATTGTTCTCCCCGCCTACGGTGCGGGACACTCCGCTTGCCACCTTAGCGGCTTCAAATCCCGGCTTCTCCGAGGTAGCGGCGATCTTCGCGCTTCTGGCCATATCCTTCGGGTCCGTATTCCTGCAGCCGGGGATATAGCAGTCGTTCTTCAGAAGCTCCTGACGCAGCTGCTGGATATGCTTCTGTCCGAACTCCCTGGGCGTGCAGCCGGCCTTCACCGCCATGGCTGCCGCCGTTCCCACCGCCTCGCCGCCGACCGCACAGGTACCCATGACACGGGTCGAACCCATCGCCAGCTTCGACGCGCTGATATCGCGCCCGGCCATCATCATATTCGTGATATTCTTCGAGCAGTAGCAGCCATAAGGTATTCCATAGATTCCGTCGAAGCTGCGCACCCTGGAGGGAATCTGCCCTTTGGCTCGGAAGCCGCCGGCGGTGTGCTCATCCATGGGCCAGCCGCCGTAGGCGACGCCGTCCTCCGGCTCGCCATTGGAAAGGATATCATGCTCGGTCAGCATATAGTCGCCCACAAGCCTGCGGCTCTCCCGGATGCCGGGAAGATTGCCCACCCAGACAAGCTCATAATTCTCCGCGCCGTGCTCTCCGCCGTTCTTGATATGATCCCAGACGCCATAGACGCATTTGTACAGCTCATAGCGGATATCCTCCGACTGGCTGATGATATCATCCCAGTCGCCGCCCAGCTCGATCCACCAGTAACCGGACTGCACATCGTACTTCTCCACCAGTTCATTGGAATTCTCATAGTCATAGTCCGCGGGAAGCACCACTACGTCGTCCGCGTTGTGGAACACCACGATATCGCCGTGATAGCGGTGGATGAAATCTGTCTCATCAAAGGTATACGCCCAGTCCGGCTTCACGAATTTAACCGGATGGCCGGTATCATTGGCCACGAAATAGATCGTATTTCCCATGGTCTCGCCGTCCGGCTTCTCCGGAGCGTCTTTCTCGCCAAATTCCGCCGAAGCTTCCCGGCCAATACGGTACTCCGCGCCGGCAAAATACCCCAGTGTGCCGTGACCGGTGCAGTCGATATAGATCTGCGCCGCCATCTCATAGCGCTTCTCCGTACTCATCTGATAGCACTGAATGGACTGGATCCGACTTCCGTCCGACACCACCCTGT
>CANPZZ010000042.1 GCA_947589125.1 uncultured Lachnospiraceae bacterium | reverse complement strand
ACCTGGGGGTTCCAGGGATTTAAGCAGGGCAGCTCGTAATGGCCCTGCCAGGCCTCGTAGCCGAACGGGTCGCCGAAAGGACTTCCCCAGCTGAAATTCACGCCCTTGTACCAGTCTTTGTACGGGGACCAGTCACGCTTCTCCTGAATATCGCGGAAGGCGAAGAATTCGCGGCCGGTGTGGTTGAAGACGCCGTCCACCACGACCTTGATGCCGGCGTCGTGGCAGAGACGGACGAATTTCTTAAAATCATCGTTGTCGCCCAGGCGGCGGTCCACCTGCTTATAATCGCGGGTGTCGTAGCCGTGGCCGGACGATTCGAATAAGGGGCCGATGTAGACGGCGCTGCAGTTCATCGCGCGGATATGGGGGATCCATCGGATCAGCTCGTCGAAACGGTGGACCACCGGCTCCTCCGGCGGGTTCTGCTTCGGCGCGCCGGTCAGGCCCAGCGGGTAAATATGATAGAAGACAGCTTGGTCGTACCAGGTGCTCATAATAATAGAATGTCCTCCGAAAATGTGTTGGTGTGCGCGGACGGTACGGTGCAGGTTCAGCGGCCTGACAATGCCTGGTTCAGGATACTGCGGCACCTGATCCGGCAGGCGCAGGATACAATATGACACCAGACTGATCGGCTGACAGTGAAAGGAGCCGAACTCCGAGTGTCAGATGGAACTCAATAATAGCTCACGCCTTCCAAGTCTTTAAATTGCCGCAGAAGAAACTGGTACCGCAGCTGGGCCGCGTTCAGTTCATAGATGCAGCAGTCGATCAGCGTCGGGTCCACTTCCTGTTCGAAGTGGTTGCGGACCGAATCAATGGTGTGCTTCGTATTCTCGATCTGGGTCCGAAGCTCCTGCCGTTTCAGCCGGTTCAGCGCTCTGCGCCGTTTTTTCCATAAAATCATTTTTGTCATCTCCCGGAAATTGATAATTCTAGTATTTCTGGAAAATGGGAAAAATATGCACATGATTAGTTTACCATTTTCCGACGTTTTGGTCAATGTGTAAGTGAACAGGTTCTGCGGCCAAAATGCGGAAAAAATTCCAGTGTAGAAATTTCGAGGAGAAATTTGGCTAAATTGACCATTGAAGTTTTTCCGTAATGGGTTATAATGATAACCACTCAACATCAGTCAGTTTTATTCAAAAGCATTCATATTTTTTACCGCCCTGATCGGGCATTGATTCCGAGAATGATAAGGATTCGAGGGGGTGATGCGGTATTTTTGCGCGCAGAGGGCTTCTTCTGGCCATTCTGCTTGGCGGCGCTTTCCTGGATGTGCGGGAGCATAAGATACCGAACTGGTGGATCCTGACAGGCTTTTCCGGCGGGCTGGTCCTTACGGTGCTGGCGTCGGAGGCGGGACAGACGGGTTGGGCCGTGGGAGGATATCTTCTTCGCGTATTGGCGTATACTGCGGCGCTCTTTCCGCTTTTCATATTCCGGATGGTAGGCGCGGGAGATATCAAGCTGATGGCTGTTATGGCCGGCTTCCTGGGATGGGGAAGCGGTTTTAAGGCAATAATGTATGGATGCGTTGTGGGGGCATGTCTTGCCCTGGCAAAGCTGCTTATGCAGGGGAACCTGTTGCAGCGTCTCAATTATCTGCTCGCCTATTTCAGGCGGCTGTTCCGGACGAAAGAAATCGTGCCATACTACCGGGCCGAGCGCGACGGGTATGGTGTGGTGATACCGTTTGCTTTTTGCCTGTTTGTTGGGTATATGGGGTATCTGCTGCGGGGCGGATGACTGTGCGGGAAAAGAAGAGTATGCCGGGAGGTGATACATGGGATTGGGTCGTGCCTGTGAAAGGCGCAGACGGTCTGACGGTGTTGATGGATCTGAAGCGTGACATTAACTGCACTGAGGCTATTGGGAATACAGACTGATGTGTGAGGGGGGATTTTGTGGAAAAGATCATGGCGGTTTACGATGTGGATTCGGGGTATGCCCAGCGGTTTGCCGATGTGGTCAATCTGAAGGAAAAGGTGCCGTTTACAGTGGTTCCGTTTACGTCGCTGGAACTTCTGCGGGAGTATGCCGGCAGGCACCGGATCGAGATATTGCTGATCAGCGACGCAGTTCCCAGGGCGGAGATCGGGGGGATCAAGGCCGGTTCGGTGGTGACTCTGGCCGAAGGAGACGTGGTGTCGGTGACAGAAGCGGATTATCCGGCGGTCTATAAGTATCAGTCGGCGGACAGTGTGATCCGGGAGGTGATGGCGAAGTACTGCGACCGCCCTGCGGATGAGATGTTTATGGTGTTGGGACAGAGAGCCAGGGTTCTGGGTGTCTATTCGCCGGTCGGCCGCTGCTTTAAGACGTCTATGGCGCTGCTTCTGGGACAGCAGCTTGCCAGGGAGGGAAAGACGATTTATATCGGTTTTGAGGAATTTTCCGGCCTGGAGCGGATCATCGGCGGAGAGCATAAGAACGATCTGTCGGACGTGCTTTATTATTTCCGGCAGGGAAGCTTTAATGTGGTGCGCCTCCGCAGTCTGGTCTATACCTGGAAGGACATGGATTATATCGCGCCGGTGCGTTACCCGGAGGATATGGAGCAGATGAACGGCGATGAGGCGGGACAGCTGATCGAGAAGCTGGCTTCCGAATGCGGCTATGAATATGTGGTGGTGGATGTGGGAAGGCCTGGCCGGAACCTGCTGCCGGTTCTGGAATGCTGCGATGTGATCTATACGCCGGTTCGGGATGACGATGTGTCCGCGGCGAAGCTGGAGGAATTTGCCGATTATCTGAATGTCACGGGACAGCAGCAGGTGGCGGAGCGTATTCAGCGGGTGAAGCTGCCGTTTCACGGGAATCTGAAACGGGGCGGCGGGTATCTGGAGCAGATTCTGTGGAGCGAACTTGGGGACTATGTGAGGAAACTTTTGAAAGGAGCGCCGTGGAGATGAGCGTCTGGAAGAGCAGGAGCGGAGGTTCGAAGCGTTCCGGCAGGGAAAGCCCGGGGCCGCGGGGCGAAGAAGATATCCGGCAGGAGCCGGAGAAGAGCCTGCGGCAGCGGCTGAGAGACGAAGTCCGTGAGGAGATAAGCGGCGTCAGGCAAATCAGCGACGATGAGCTCTGCGAGGTGATCGACAGACATATCATGGAACTGGCGGAAAGGGAATATCTGCCGCTGAAGGAACGGCTGCAGCTGAGAACAGCTTTGTTTAATTCGTTCCGGAAGCTGGATGTGCTGCAGCAGGTGATGGACGATCCGGATATCACGGAGGTGATGATCAATGGCAGGGAGCATATATTCGTGGAGGAAAAGGGCGCTATGCGCCGGTGGGAATATGCGTTTGAATCGGACGAGCAGCTGGAGGATATGATCCAGCAGGTAGTCAGCCGTGTCAACCGGGTTGTGAATGTGGCCTCGCCCATCGCCGACGCCAGACTGGAGGACGGTTCCCGCGTCCATGTGGTGCTGCCGCCCATTTCTCTGGACGGACCGACTATGACCATACGCAAGTTTCCGCGGGTCATTACCATGGATATGCTTGTCGAATGCGAAGCATTGAGTCCGGAAGCAGCGGAATTCTTAAAGAAGCTGGTGCGGGCGGGCTACAATATTTTCGTAAGCGGCGGTACGAATTCCGGGAAGACCACGTTTCTGAACGCGCTGTCGGCGTACATCCCGGAGGATGAACGGGTTATTACGATTGAGGATTCGGCGGAGCTGCAGATTCAGCATGTGCAGAATCTGGTCCGGATGGAGACACGCGCTCCCAACTCTCAGGGGGAAGGGGCTATCGGCATCGGGGATCTGATCAGGGCGTCGCTGCGGATGAACCCGAGCAGGATCATTGTGGGGGAGGTAAGAGGGAAAGAGGCGCTTGATCTCTTATCTGCATATAACACTGGTCATGAAGGCGGTCTTTCGACGGGCCACGGGAATAGCCCGGGGGACATGCTGGCCAGATTGGAAACCATGGTGCTCATGGGCGCTGATCTGCCGCTGGCAGCCATTCGCAGTCAGATCGCGTCTGCGCTGGATATTCTGATCCATCTGGGGCGGCTTAAGGATAAGAGCCGGAAAGTCCTGCAGATCGTGGAGGTGGAAGGTTATGAGAACGGAGAGATCGGACTTCATACGCTCTATCAGTTTGAAGGCGGAGGGCTTAAGAAGTGCGGAGAACTCAGGAACCGGCGGAAGCTGGAGGCCGCCGGGGAGGAGTGAAGCGGCGGTGCGCGGAGGGGGGAAATCTGAAGCGGCGGTGCGCGGAGGGGGGAAATCTGAAGCGGCAGTGCGCGGAGGGGGGAAGTCCGAAGCGGCGGTGCGTGCCGGAGGGAGGAGTGAAGCGGCGGTGCGTGCCGGCGGGAGGAGCGAAGCGGCAGGCCGTGCCGGCAGAGGACGAGGATGGGCAGAAATCGGGAGCCCAGGCACGGATTACAGCCAATACCGGCTGACTCTGCCGCAGCGGCTTGAAGCCCTGGCGATCGGAGCGGGATTGGCGGGAGCCGTGGCATACGCCTGTTATCGCAGCTGGATCATATTCTTCATGCTGCTGATTCCTGCGGCGGCGTATATGCCGTTCTATATGCGGAAACGCTGGAAGGAAAAACGGCTGCGGCAGCTGGAGATCCAGTTTAAGGAAGCGATCCAGATCATTTCCACATCGCTGAGCGCGGGCCTTTCTGTGGAGAACGCGATCGCGTCTGCGGGAAAGGAACTGGAGCTGATGTATGGCCCCGGAAGCATGATGTGCGTGGAACTGTCGCATATGGTGCAGCAGATGGAGATGAACCGGCCGGTGGAAGAATTGATGAATGATTTCGCGAGGAGAAGCGGACTGGAAGAGATCGGGAATTTCGCGCGTATTTTTCAGATCGCGAAGAGAAGCGGCGGACAGCTGGTGCCGATCATATCCCATACAGTGCAGGTCATGGACGACCGGTTTGCGGTGAAGGAGGAGATCCGGACGCTGACGGCTTCAAAGCAGTTTGAGCAGAAAGTGATGAACGCGATGCCGTTTCTGATGATCGTATATATCGACGGCACGTCGCCGGGATTCTTCGATATGATGTACACGACGGTTTCGGGACGGCTGATCATGACGGCATGTCTGGCAGTATATCTGCTGGCTTGCTGGATGGCGAAGCGGATTCTGGATATATCGGTGATGTAAGAGCGGTCGGAGGGGAGAATTATGAAGATAACCGTATTTTGGGAAAAATGGAAAAAGCAGATTCTGTGTGTTGCGGGTGGGTTCCTGTTCTATGGGGCCATCGCAGGCGGAGGGGTGATGTCTGACGATGTATCCGGCGGATACCTGGAGCGGGGAGATTATGGGAAGGGAACAACAACATACGAATTTATGGTGGATGGTCTGGCAGAGGAGCCGGTGTTCTGCCGGACCGACATTCCGGCGCGTCAATATACAGATGCGGAAGCGGCGGAGATATTCGGGGGGATTCTGGACGCGCTTCCGGATCAGATTCGCGGAGAGAATGAAAGCCTGTCAAGGGTGGATCATGATCTTGTGCTGCCGGATTCATTTGAAGGTGGTATTGACGCGGAATGGTACAGCGACGCGCCGGAGATACTGGATTCTTTTGGGGTGATCCAGGATGGTAACTGTCCGCCGGAAGGTGCGGGCGTCTGGCTTACGGCGGAACTGAGCGACGGGGTGCATCAGGCAGAGCGCACTTATGCGGTGACTGTGTATCCGAGGATGCTTACAGAGACGGAACGATTGACGGAGGCGATCGGAGAAGAGATCCGAAAGGAAAGCGACCGGACGCCGGCGTCTTCAGCGGTAAAACTGCCGGAAACCTATGAGGGGCGGAACCTGCGGTACTATCAGGAGGACAGCGGATACGAAGCGATACCGTTTCTCGGAATTCTGGCGGCGGTGCTTTTTTACGCCAGGGACAAAAACCAGGGAGCGGAAGAGCAGAAAAAGCGGCGGCAGCAGCTGCAGTTAGATTATGCGGACGTGGTGTATCAGCTGATGGTGTTTATTGGTGCGGGGCTTACGGTGCCGCGCGCCTGGGAACGGATCGTGCGAAACTATGAAGAGCGGCGCAGTGAAGGACGTATACCGGAACGGCCGGCTTTTGAGGAAATGGCGGATGCTCAGTCGCAGATGCAGTGCGGGATCCCGGAAGGACAGGCGATCATACAGTTCGGACGGAGATGCGGGCTGCAGTCGTATCTGAAGCTAAGCAGTCTTCTGGAGCAGAACAGGAGGACCGGGACGAAGAATCTGACACAGATCCTGCATCAGGAGATGGAAGCTGCATGGGAGGAGCAGAAGACCATAGCCAGAAGACTTGGCGAAGAGGCGGGAACGAAGCTGATGCTGCCGTTAATGATGCTTCTTATGGTAGTGATGGTAATCATCATGGTTCCGGCGATGATGTCGATGCAATAGGAAATTTATAAGAAAATTCAGATCGGAGAAGATCGGAAAGGCGGAGAATAAGATGAGGTTATGGGATGAATGCAGAGAGTTCATGAAGGATGAAAGCGGGCTTGGGACGATCGAAGTCGTATTGATTCTTGTAGTTCTGATCGGCCTGGTGATCATATTCAAAAAGCAGATCACGACGCTTCTGGAGTCCATTTTCAAGCAGGTTAACAGTTCTGCGAAGGAAGTATATTGATGAAGAATAGAGGAGAAATTACGGTGTTTCTGAGTCTGTGCATCCTGTGCGTGGCGGCGCTTCTCTGTGTGATGGCAGAATCCGTAAGGACGGCAGGATCGAGATATTATTTCCAGACAGCTGTGGGCGGCGCGCTGGACAGTCTGTTCAGCCGCTACCACAGAAAACTGTGGCAGCAGTACCGGGTGCTGGGACTTCCCTATGAGTCCCAGCAGACTGCCGCAGATCTGCTTCAAACCTGTACGGAGAAGTACCTGGAGGTGGAAAACTGGTATCCGATGGAACTGGAATCCATAGAGATCACGGAGTGGACAAGCCTTGCCGGCCGGGGAGGCGATTACCTGGCGCAGGAGATTCTGGATTATATGAAATTTGGCATCTGGGGAAATCTGGAGATCTCGCCGGATGACGGAGGACAGTTCCTGAAGGATATCAGCGAAGCGGCAGGCGCCGGGAGGATGACAGATGTCTATGAAGCGCAGGCCGGGGAAGTGCAGAAACTTGAGAAGACGGTGGAGAAGATTGTCGGGTGTGTAAGCAGGCAGGAGGAATACGCTGCCCGGATCGCGGATGAGCTGGCGGCTGACGACGCGGATGGGTTTTGGGACAGCGCTGCTGCCTTTCGAAAGGAAGCAGGCCGGATGGAGGGATTTGTTGAGGATTATGAAAAACAGGCGGATAAGCTTGCGCAGAAGCTCGCGGATACGCGGGAAACGATGACAGAGATCCGTGAAAACTGGCAGGAAGACCGGGCGGAACTTTTTGAAAAGCAAATGAATCCTTACAGCACGTATGTGGATGCGGACGGCAGCCGGAGACAGGAGATCCTGGCGCAGTTGACGGCCGGAAAGGAGAATCTGGAGAGACTTGACCGGACGGAAGTTCTTGTTGAGGAAGCCGAGACTGCGTGGGAGGAGGCGAAAGAGGCGGCTGAGAAGGCAGAAGAATCCGCACGGGAAGCGGCAGAGAATGCGGCCGGGCAGGCAGAAGAATCCGCGCGGGAAGCGGCAGAGAACGCGGCTGGGCAGGCAGAAGGATCTGCTCAGGGAACGGCCGGGCCGATGGAAGGATTCGCAAAGAAAGCAGCCGGGCGGTCGGAAGGATCCGCGGAGAAAATGGCCGCACGGCTGGCGGAGGAGTCCCCTCCGGAATTGTCGCTTGCCGCCGCCGCTGAATGCTGGAGCGGATATGCGCGAAGCGGTCTTAAATTGGAATATACCGAGCGGGATACAGAGAAACAGGGGCTTTTGGAGCAGGTGAAGGCCCTTGTACAGGGCAGCCTTTTGGAACTGGTACTTCCGGTGGATGCGCAGGTGTCATCCGGAGTGATCGCGGCTGGGACAGTTTCCTCTAATTCTGCGGCCGGGACGAGCATTCAGAAGAGAGGGCCGGTGGAACGAGTGCTGATACATGAGTACTGCGGACATTATTTTACAAATGCCTTAAGTGAAGAAAAAAAGCAGTTTCAGTACGAAATGGAATATCTGCTCCAGGGAAAGAGCAGCGACAGGGAAAATCTGCAGGATACGATGACCAGGCTCCTGGTATTGCGCCAGGGTCTGAACCTGATCCATATTCTTTCTGATCCGGCCAAACGGGACGAAGCCAGGGGCCTGGCTGCCGGCATCGTAGGAGTGACCGGTCTGGCGCCTTTGGTGGAGGTCATGGCGTGTTTCGTCATGTGCGTATGGGCGATGGCTGAAGCGGTCATGGATCTGCGTACGCTTTACGCGGGAGGACGGGTTCCCTTGTGGAAGCACGGCGAGGACTGGAAGCTTTCCCTGGAAGGGCTGCTGGATATGGGCAGGGAGAAAACCTGTCCGGATCAGGCAGATGGGGGAAAAGGCTATACATACGAAACATATCTGAAGCTGATGCTTTTCCTGACGGATCAGCAGGACCTGCAGCTGCGGGTGCTGGATATGATGGATCTGAACCTGAAACGGCAGGAGGAAGATTTTTCTGTCGGAAAATGCGCATACCGTGTGGGGATAACCGGAAAAGCCAGTGGGAAATATGTGTTTTTCAGGCTGCCCTTTGTGGAAAAATTCGTTGGCGAGACAGCGGGATATCCGCTGGAAGCGCCTGCCCAACGGGCATATTGAATGAAAGCAGGAGAGGAGGTGGAAAAGAATGCCCTTTTTCTGTACGGGAAAGAAATGGGTCTCCGTTTCTGCCATAGATAAATCAGACTTTCCTTTTTTAAAAAAAATAGCAGCTCTCCAAGTACGAATCCTATCGAAAATGCGGCCGGACAGAAAAAGGGTATTCTTTTTTGCCTCTGCAAGTATGACGGTGGAGGCTGCGCTGGTACTGCCGGTCTTTCTTTTTGCGGGAGTTCTTCTTATGATGCCTTTTCGGATCCTGGATGTGGAACGGCAGATGCAGGCGATTGCTATGTCTGTTGGAGAGGAGATCAGTCAGACGGCATATCTGGCGCCGGAGGAAGGCGGATGGACAGGCAGCGCCGCGGCGTTTGCCTATGCGGAAGGGGCCGTCCGTATGAAATCCGGGGATCTTCCTGTGCAGCGTCTGTCTCTGGCGGGTTCGTCCCTTCTGGCGGACGGTGAAACCGTGGATCTGATCATAGATTATCAGATGAAACTGCCATTTTCCGTATTCGGACTTGGAAGCGTGAAGCGCCGCTGTCGCTGCTGGCTGCGCGCGTGGGTTGGAAGTGACGGTCTGACCGGAGCCGGGGAATACGGAACCGGGGAGGAAGATCCCATCGTCTATGTGGGAAAGGACAGCACGCGTTACCATAACAGCGAGTTCTGTCATTATCTGTATAACAGACTTTCCGCGGTACCGGTCAGCCGCATAGGAGATTATCGGAATGAAAGCGGGCATCGTTATACATCCTGTGACCGGTGCGGAGGACTGGCCGGCGGGACTGTTTATATTATGCCGTATGGGGAGCATTATCACGGCAGCCGTACCTGTACGGCAATCACCGCGTATGTGCGGGCAGTCCGCCGGTCTGCGGTTGAATATTTGGGCCCCTGCTCGTACTGCTCAGGCGGATAGATTCCTGAAGCGGATATGTACGGGGACAGGGAACTTCTGAAGATATGCACCGGGACAGGGAGTTTCGGAAGCGGATATGCACCGGGACAGGGAGTTTCGGAATCTGGTATGCACCGGGACAGGGAGCTCCGGGAGCGGATATATCGGCACCGATTCCGAAAGAGAATGCACCGGGAAGAATCATTTGCATAGGGGGGTGTGAAAGAATGAGATGGTTCTGGCTGCTGGGGTTAACACTGGCTGCGTGGGAGGATTTGAGAAGCAGAGAATTTCCGTATTGGATTTTCTGGTTATGGCTGATTCCGGGAATTGGACATGCTGTTACAGATGGATTTTTGGGGCATCTGGAAGCGGCGTCCGTGGGCGTCGGTCTGCTGCTGGTTTCCAGAGCGACGAGAGGAGCGTTAGGGCAGGGAGACGGACTCTTTTTTCTGCTGTCGGCATGCTACCTGGATCTGCGGGAGATTGGACTTTTGCTGATGATGAGTCTGGGGATCAGCAGCATCTGGAGTATGGTGATCGTTCTGAGAAGCTGCATGTCGCAGACCGGCGGCAGCCGGGGCAGGACGATACCGTTACTGGCATGTACATGGCTTCCGGGGTTATGGCTGGTGTGGCGGTAGATAAACAGGAAAGAAGGGATTTGATGAATACTGACAGAATTCGGCTTTGGAAATATCCGGGGCCAGTGCGAGAATGCTGTGGTTTACGACAGGAAAAGGGGTGCTTGGCTGCAGCTTACACAGTAGAGGCGGCGTATGTTATGACGATAGTGCTTCTGTCGATGTCTCTTCTGATCCGCACTGCTTATGAAAGATGTCGGGAAGATACCGGCATGATGCGTCTGCACCAAATGGTGGAGTATGTACGCTGTCAGGAAGATGAGCAGCAGAGAGGAGGTGCCCTTCGAAAAGGAGACAAAGTATACGGGATCATAGAGAGCGGAAGCCGGCATAGGGAGATTGAAGCCGGTGTTCACGAACCGGAAAACAGAATGAGGATGCTTACGATTTTTGATAATATGACAGAAGGAGACAGGGATGATGGTGGAACGCGGGAAACCGGAAGTCCGTTTTCATAGAGAACTGCGGCAAAATTATCTGATGATTGCCGCTGAAGAGGAGTTGGAGCAGAGATTTGAAGCAAGGATGCTGGCTGGCAATACGATTGACGGACTTTTGCGTTTCCGTGTCCGCAGAGAAGATGACAGACTGTGGTTCTGCTATGAGATCACGTCCCGCCAGCCATTATCCCGCCTGTTGGAAAGAACCGGCATTACTGTTCCGAAGATCCGCAGGCTGCTTCTGGGGATCGCGCAGACACTGGCACGTATGGAGGATTATCTGCTGAATGAGACAATGGTTCTGCTGGATCCGGATTTCATCTATATGGATTCTGTAGAATTCCAACCGGAGCTTTGCCTGGTACCGGGAAGGGAAGGGGATTTTCCGGGAGAATTCAGTGAGTTTCTGCGGTTCCTGCTGGGAAAGACCGACCATCAGGATAAAGAAGCGGTCATGCTGATCTACGGATTATACCAGGAAAGCCTTAAGGATAATTATGGCTTAAATGATCTGCTGCGATGGCTGATGAAGGAGGACTGTTCAGAGTTGGAACATACATATATGGATGGCCAGGATGATACGGTATTGTTGGAGGAGAGCGCTTCCGACAAAGAAGATCCGGAACCGAAGGGCAATACAGATACAACAGATCCGATGAACACAGCAGCGCGAAAATTCAAGCCGGCGCCGGAACCAGGATGGCGCATCTGTTTTCATGCGGGCAGAACGCCAGTGACGCTATGCTTGTATTGGGCGCTGCTTCCGATCCTGGCGGTGACAGTACTTTGGCTGTGGAGAGGCATGACAGGCATCGCCCGTTACGGTGCGGCCGTCATAGGCGGAGCGACAGGACTGGCGGCAGTCGGAGCCGTTGTCAGTGTATTATACCGGCTCGTGAGGCCCATGACGGGAGGCGGCCGCTATATCCCGGAAGGCAGGATAATTACCGGTGATGGTCCCCCGGAGTTGGCGGAAGGGTTAAAGCGGAAGAACAGAGATGGAAACAGAAGCAAAAGGAATCCGCCGCAGGCTCAGTCCTGGGAGATGGTTTTTGAGGAACCGGATTCGGAGACGGAGTCACAGACGCCGATATTTACGGAGCATGAAGCTGGGGTGCAGCATCTGCGGGAGCCGCCGCCACCTCCACCATCGGAGGACGTTACCCATACGGTTCTGCTTTGGCCTGCAGCCCCCCGAACGGAACTTCGCCAGCTGAGCGGAGTTGAAGGAACAGCGGAGACAATACCGGTTTCTTATTATCCTTTTTTGATCGGGAAACAGGAAAGTCTTGCGGATTATGTTCTTAAGGAGAACACGGTCAGCCGTCTTCATGCCCGTATAGACCGCCGCGGCGAAACTTACTGGCTGACGGATCTGAATTCAACGAACGGAACCGCGGTCAATGGGACCGCGCTGGAGGCGAACGAGACAGTTCAGATCCATGCGGGCGACAGGATAGATCTGGCGGATCTGCATTTTAAATTTGAATAGGGTCAGGATCAGGCTTAACAAAAACCGGAATCTGTGGTAAACTTTTCAAGAAAGTAACGTGGCTTTTTGAATTTGCGCCGCGTATCCGAACAGAAAGTGGGGAACAGACATGCCGGATAACAGAACTTCCCGGCTTCCGGTAGTGAATCTGACGATCATAGCGGTCAATTTCATGTATTTCGGATATCTGGAGATCGTTGGAGATACAGAGAATACGATATTTATGGTCGCTCACGGCGCATTGTATCTGCCGGCGGTTCTGCAGGGGGAATACTGGCGTCTGCTGACGTCGGTTTTCATGCATTTCGGGATCGGACATATTGTCAACAATATGCTGGTTCTGTATGTGCTTGGAGATAATCTGGAACGGGCGCTGGGAAGTGTGAAGTATCTGATCCTGTATCTGGTATGCGGAATTGGCGCGAATATAGTTTCCCTTTGGTTTGAATGGACGGTTGGCGCGCATGAGATCCTGTCGGTATCGGCCGGTGCGTCGGGAGCAGTATTCGGCGTGGTTGGAGGACTGCTGTACGCGGTGGCTGTAAACCGCGGCCGTCTGGAGGATTTAAGTACCCGCCAGCTGGCAGTGATGATTCTGTTTTCGCTGTATTTTGGATTTACCTGTACCGGTGTGAATAATGCGGCGCATGTGGCCGGACTGATGATTGGAATAATAATGGGACTGATCCTGTACCGGAAGCCCAGAAGAAATAATAGATTTATTTAATTTTCAGGAGGAACTGCTATGAAAGAGGATTGTATTTTCTGTAAAATAGCTGCGGGAGAGATTCCTGCGGCGACTCTTTATGAGGATGATGATTTCCGGGTAATTCTGGATCTGGGACCTGCGTCCCGGGGCCATGCCCTCATCCTTCCGAAGGAGCATTACGCGGATCTGAGCGAGATTCGGGAGGAGACGGCAGAGAAGGTGCTGCCTCTGGCGAAGAAGGTGAGTGCCGCCATGACAAAAGCGCTGGGCTGCGCCGGGATCAATCTGGTGCAGAATAATGGCGAGGCGGCCGGACAGACTGTGCGGCATTTTCATATGCATATCATCCCGCGCTACGTAAACGGGCCGAAGATCGTGGCCTGGGAGCCGGGAAGTTTAAGTGATGATGACAAAATTCAGATCGTTAAGGCGGTAAAGGCAGAACTATAGGAGTAGAAGACGTGATGCAACAGAAACAGAAGGAATTGTTGCAGGCACTGTATGTGGAACATTGGGGAGTTCTCCGTATTGCAGCCTATAAGTATGGTTTGTCTCAGGCAGAAGCGGATGACGCGGTACAGGACACGTTCTGCTCGTTTATGGAGATGTATCTGGATAATGCGGAAGAATGGAACGACCGGCAGATTAAAGCGGCGCTTATGAAAATACTGCGCAACCGCTGCATGGATTATTTTCGTTCTGTGAACCGCTATCCTGAGATCAGTATACAGGAATTCATGAAGGGTAATGAATATTGTCGGGCCAGTGAATTCTTTTCGGCGGATATCGCAGGCACCCTGGCGGACAGAGAGGATATGGCGAGGCTTCGGAAGGGGGTCTTGTCTATGAGTCTTGCGATGCAGGCCGTGGTGGTTCTGTATATGCTTGAGGAACGGCCTATTAAAGAAGTGTGCAGGATATTGAAGGTGTCGGAATCGACCTGCCGGATGCGGATATTAAGGATCCGCAGGTATCTGTCCAAATGGATGGAGAACGGGGAACAGACAGATGTCTGATTCCGCAGGAATAAAAATCGGCGGCCGGATTTAACCGGCCGCACATTCTTCGATCAGTCCGATGATCGTTTCGATGGCGTTGTTTAAATGGCTGTGTTCCATCTGGTGGATGAATTCCTCACGACGTGCGTAAGTGTCGGTAATTGCTGTGTAAAGCGTATCGTCTGTCATGTTTTCTTCCTGCAGAACGGTGCTGAAGCCCTGTTTGCCGAAGGAATTCGCGTTCAGGATCTGGTCGCCGCGGCTGGCGGCGGCCGACAGAGGAATCAGAACGTTGGGTTTGCGCAGGGCGAGGATCTCGCAGATGGAGTTGGCTCCCGCGCGGGATATGACCAGATCCGCAGCGGCGAAAAGATGCTTAAGCGGAGCGTCTACGTATTCATACTGCACGTATCCGGGAGTCCCTTCCAGGGATTCATCCAGGTGGTCTTTTCCGCAGATATGTATCACCTGGAAATCAGCGAGAAGTTTGGGAAGGATCCTGCGGACGGCCTGGTTAACAGCCACGGCACCCAGGCTTCCGCCGATGATCATGATGACAGGCTTATTGGCGGAAAGGTGCGTGTAGTTAAGGCCGGAAAGCCGGTCGCCTTCCAACAGTTCCTTTCGGATCGGCGAGCCCGTGAGGACCGCTTTCTCCTGCGGAAGGTACGGCAGGGTTTCAGGAAAGTTACAGCAGACTTTCCGGGCGGACGGGATACAGAGCTTATTTGCCAGGCCGGGCGTCATGTCTGATTCATGGATGACGACGGGGATATGGAAGTGTTTGGCAGCCAGCACCACGGGAACGGCCACAAAGCCACCTTTGGAGAACACCACATCAGGCTTGTATTGTTTTAACAGTTTTCGTGCCTCTCCACAGCCCTTGAGTACGCGGAAGGGATCGGTGAAGTTTTTCAGGTCAAAATACCTGCGTAATTTACCGGAGGATATTCCGTCATACGGAATGCCGGCATCTTCGATCAGGGATTTTTCAATGCCCTGATAAGAGCCGATATAGCGAATCTCGTATCCCCGAGCTTTAAGGGATGGGATCAAAGCCAGGTTAGGAGTTACATGTCCGGCAGTTCCGCCGCCGGTCAGGATGATTTTTTTCATGGTCATTGCCTCCGATATGTGTACAGGTACATATAGTATTATACTAAACAATCGTTCCAAAAAGTCAACACTAAATGGGAAAATCATGGCAAAGAGGTAGGACAGTGAAGAAAAAGGGCCGGGATCAGGCAAAGCTGGAACATATTGATAAAAAAGTGAGAGAGGCCTTCGGAGTGAATGAAGAGCGGCTAGCAAAGGAGTATGACTGGTTTGCGAAGCAGCTGAAGGCTTTAAAGGCGCCTGCCGCGCCGGAAGGTGAGTTTGAGAAACTCTTAAATCGTGTGGAGGAGGGAACCGCCGGAAAAAAACATAAACCAAAGGGATGACAAATTCTGTTTGCCATATTATAATGTACGATAAAGTGCGTCTCAGGGAGATATCCAAGGAGATCAGGCGGCAGAAGGAGAAGTAAGTTCCATGAAGATTTTGGTTATTAACAGCGGCAGTTCATCTCTTAAGTTCCAGGTAATCGATATGCAGACCGAGCAGGTCCTGGCCCGCGGCGTATGCGAGCGTATCGGCATCGACGGAATATTTACATATAAGACCGGGAGCGGACTCTCGATCAAAGAGCAGGTTCCGATGGAGAACCATACCCAGGCTGTACATGTGCTTCTTGACACGCTGGTAGATCCGGAGAAGGGTGTGATCGGCGATTTCTCGGAGATCGATGTCATCGGCCACCGGCTGGTTCACGGCGGTGAGAAATTCACCGGTTCCGTGGTGATCACCGACGAGGTGATCCAGGCTATGACTGAGTGTAACGACCTGGCGCCATTACATAACCCGGCGAATCTGATCGGCGTGGACGCCTGCAGGAAACTGATGCCGGACACGCTGATGGTGGGGGTCTTTGACACGGCGTTCAATCAGACTATGGAGCCGAAAGCATTTCTCTACGGTCTGCCCTACCGGTATTATGAGAAATACAAGATCCGCCGTTACGGATTCCACGGCATCAGTCATAAATATGTGTCCCAGCGGGCGGCGGAATTTATGCATCAGGACCCGCGGCGGGTGAAGACCATTGTCTGCCATCTGGGGAACGGCGCCAGTATCTGCGCAGTCAAGTACGGGAAAGTAGTGGATAATTCCATGGGCTTCACGCCCCTGGAAGGACTGGTCATGGGCACCCGCTCCGGCGACGTGGATCCGGGGGCGCTGGAATTTCTGGCGAAGAAGGAGAACCTGGATCTGCCGCAGATCATGAAGATCCTGAATCAGGAATCAGGAGTTCTGGGGATTTCCAAGAATTTGTCCAGCGACTTCCGTGAACTGAAGGACGCAGAGATTAAATATAATGATAAAGCAGCGATGGCCCGAGAAATCTTCGCCTACAGGGTCGCCAAATATGTAGGAAGCTATGCGGCGGCTATGAACGGCGTGGACAATATTGTTTTCACGGCCGGTGTCGGTGAGAATGATTCGGATATCCGCGAGGAGATCTGCAGCTATCTGGAATTCCTGGGCATTCGCATTGATGAAGTGAAGAACCGGGAATCTGCCGAAGCTGTGAAGATATCGGACGGCATGTCGAAAGTGAACGTGCTGGTGATCCGTACGAATGAGGAGCTGGAGATCGCCCGTCAGGCCGCCGAGGTGGCGCGGCAGGTGCAGGCATAGCCCGCCGGGCGGCCTGAGCAGGGCTTGTCTGGCGCCGGAAGTTTCAGGCCATTGCCATTATGAAAAAGCAGATATTCAGCAGGCAAAAGAGAAAAGAAAATAAGGGAGAAGAACGCCATGAACATCATGAAACGGGACCGCTCTGAGCAGGAATACTGCCCGGAGAAGATCAAGAATGCTATTTCGAAAGCATTTGTGAGCGTGGGAATTCCGGTAAGCGAGAAAGAACTGAGCCGGATTCTTGCGCAGGTGGAGCGCAAATTCCCCGAAGGCTGGCAGCAGGAACTCAAGCTGTCTGTGGAGGAGATCCAGGATCTGGTCGAACAGACGCTGATGGAGGAAGGCCATTACCGCGTCGTGCGAAGCTATATCCTTTATCGGGAGGAACGATCGAAGAAACGCCGCACCCGCCGGGAGATCATGCGGTTCTTCGAGAATACGGAGAAGGCGGCCCAGCTGGAATGGGTACTGACCCGCATTCAGAAGGAATTCGACGCGGAGGAATATAATCTGGAATACCTTTCCGCCAAGTTCCAGGCGCTGTCCAAGCCGGATATGACAGAGCGGGAGAAATTAAATATCCTGACCAAGTCGGCGGTGGAGCTGACGACCCAGGAAGCGCCCCGTTGGGAGATGATCGCGGCCCGGCTCCTGCTTCTGGGCTTTACGGCGCGGCTTAAGGATTCCATGGACGCCCTGCATATCCGCAGTTTCTATGAGAAGATCGCTTATTTAACGGATCAGGGGCTTTACGGCACTTATATTTTGCAGAATTACACCCGGGAGGAGGTCAATCAGTTCGAGCAGTGGCTGGATCCGGAGCGGAATAACCTGATGAACTACTCCGGGCTGGAGCTTCTGCTGAACCGTTATGTGATCCGCACCCACAAGGGAGTGCCGATCGAGACGCCTCAGGAGATGTTTATGGGTATCGCCATGCATCTGGCGATGAAGGAGCAGAACCGGGGGTATTGGGTGAAGCGGTTCTATGATATGCTGAGCAAGCTGCAGGTGACCATGGCGACGCCGACGTTGTCCAACGCCCGCAAGCCCTACCACCAGCTTTCTTCCTGCTTCATCGATACGGTGCCGGACAGCTTAAACGGCATCTACCGCAGCATTGATAATTTTGCCAAGGTCAGCAAGTTCGGCGGCGGCATGGGATTATATTTCGGGAAGGTCCGTGCCAATGGAAGCGCGATCCGCGGCTTCGAGGGCGCGGCCGGCGGCGTCATCCGCTGGATCCGTCTGGCCAATGATACGGCGGTGGCTGTGGACCAGCTGGGTATGCGCCAGGGCGCGGTGGCCGTCTATCTGGACGTGTGGCACCGGGATCTGCCGGAGTTTCTGAATCTGAGGACCAATAACGGCGACGACCGGATGAAGGCCCACGACGTGTTTCCGGCGGTGTGCTATCCGGATTATTTCTGGCAGCAGGCCAGGGACAACCGGAACGGGGACTGGTACCTGATGTGTCCCCA
>CANPZZ010000041.1 GCA_947589125.1 uncultured Lachnospiraceae bacterium | reverse complement strand
CGGATTTATTTGCCGGTCATAAGCGGAGGCGCCGCTTAATCATCTATTTCTGATGATTTTGCGACACCCCCTTTTCTTTCTATATTTCTACTTATTATGCCTTGAAAAACCGGAGAACCGTCTCTTCAAGATATCGAAAGGTCTCCAGCCGGAAGATCCACGCCAGAACGACATAGACCGCCGCGCCGGCCGCGATCTGCAGCAGGAGCCGGAACCATACGCCGGCCGCGGGCAGCAGAAGCCCCAGCCCCAGGACCACGCCGCACATGACTGCCGAGAGAAGAACCGACGGCAGGATATCCATCCACTGACTGTGGATGCTGTACCCCAGAAGTTTCCGGTTCGGCCACGCATTGATAAACACGCTCAGGAAATCGCTGACCGCCTTAATGGATACCATGATCACCGGGCTGTAATGAATTCCGATCAGAAGCCCGATCAGGCTGACGATCTTCTTCAGCACTTCCAGTTTCAGAAATACGTCGCTGCGGCCCAGAGCATTGATCGCCTGAAGGTTAGTGATGTGGATCGGCCAGAACGAATAGGAGATACACATGATCCGCAGATACGGCACGCAGATCAGCCATTTCTCTCCCAGAAGCGCCAGCACCAGCGTATCCGCCACCGCGAAAAGGCCGAACAGCATCGGCAGCACCAGAAAAGAACTGACGCGGATCGCCCGCCGCACCATGCTCCGCACCTGCGCCATATTGTCCTGCTTTGCCGAAAACGCAGGCAGCAGAACCGATTGAATGGCCGCTCCCAGGTTACTGACGATCAGCTTGGGGAACTGGTCGCCCCGGTTATACGCGCCCAACAACTCTTCATTATAGATCTTCCCTATGATCAGGCCGTAAAGATTGTTAAATAATGTATCCAGAAGCGACGCCGCCAGAAGCTTCCAGCCGAAAGCCAGCATTCCCCGGACTCGCCCGAGGGAGAACAGGAGACGAGGTTTCCATCTGACTGCCGCGAACAATCCCAACATCAGCACCAGATAATAGACGATCTGCTGGCCGACCATCGCCCAAGCCCCATAACCGCTGTACGCCATTGTGATACTGACCGCGCCGGAAACTACGACCGCGGCCATGGTCGCGATAAACAGGCCCCGGAATTCCATTTTCCGGGACACATAAGCAGTCTGGACGGAAATGACAGAGCCGGGAAACAGCACGATCCCCAGAACGCGCAGGATCGGACAGAGGATCGGATTATCATAGAAACGGCTGACAGCCGGGGCCGCGAAATACAACACCGTATACATCACGGCGGCAAGTGCCAGACCAAAATAGAAAACGGAGGAGAAATCCGTCTCATCGGAATTCTTCTTCTGAATCAGCGCCGTACTGAAACCATTCTGGACGATCGCATTGGCGATGACGATAAAGATCATAACGATCCCCACCAGGCCGTATTCAGCCGGCGTCAGAAGCCTTGCGAGAAGAATGGCCACCACAAACTGGAGCCCCTGGGCGCCGCCGTTCTCCAGCAGCTTCCAGAAGAGCCCCTTCACGATCTTGCCTTTCATCTCCGTCTCAACCGGCAACTGTCCCACCCCGTTTCATTTTCTGACACCGATTTTCATACCACAGACAGACCCGCGTCTCCAGCCGGATCACCGCGAACCAGATCTTCGCCAGTGCCTTCCGCGCCGGCCCGATCCCCAGATAATGCTCCATATAGTACATCACGCTCTGCTCACGCAGACGCTGGCGCCGGAGCGCGTCGGAAATGGATTTGCCGATGGACGCCGAATCCTGATGAATATAAGATTCCTTCAGCAGAAGCACTGTACGGCGGCCGGCTGCCTTCATGCGGCGGCCCAGCACCATTTCCTCCTGATACAGGAAAATACCCTCGTCATAACCGCCGCAGGCCAGGAACGCCGCCGCGTCCACCATCAGCATGGAACCGTGAACCACGTCCGCGTAAACCGCCGTCCTGTTCCTGTAATAGGACGCGGGATAATAAAGCCGAATCCGAAAGAGCCGGCGGCTGACCGGCCCCATATAGAGCAGCTCTCCCGCGAAACCGTGGAGCCGCCATGCGTTCTGCGGCGGAAACGGCGCAGCCTCATTCACATACCTCATAACGGCGGCAGCGACACCCGCCTCCGGGTGCCGCGCAAAGATCCGGCACAGGCTTCTGACGCAGCGGTCCGTAAACATCACGTCCGGATTGGCGATCAGAACCCTCGCTGCCCCCAGACGCTGTGCCGCATAGCGGACACCCAGATTATTGCCTGCGCCGTAACCGCCGTTTTTCTCCGCGCGGATCACGGTGATCTTCCCGCCTTCAAGCATCTTCAGACGTTCATAGGAGCCGTCCGTGGAAGCGTTGTCCACCAGAACAATATAGTCCAGCGACCGGTAGCCCGCGATCTGCCCGGCCAGTCCGGCCGCTGTCTCCGCATCGTTATAATTCACGATCACACAGGCCGTCGTGCCCGTCACACCTGCGCCGCCGGCTGGAAGATCCGTCATGCCGGCGCTGCCGGCCGGAAACTCCGCCCCGGCCCGCCGCGGTACCGTCACGCACATCGCCAGCGTCTGCAGCGGCGAACTTTTATAAAAATGATATTTCCGAATCGTTTTCAGGCGTTCCGCCGGCGTCTGCGCGGGCAGTCCGATCCAGGCTTTCAGCGTAAGCTTCTGCGCATCCGTCAGCCGTTCCTTATACATCTCCAGAAATGCTTCCGCCTGGGCGAACATCCGCCGGTAATTCTCTTCCACCTGCGCCTGCCGGGCCGGCCGCTCCGTCATTTCACTGAGACTTCCGGACGGTCTGGCCCCAAGGACATTGGCGCCGTGCTGCCGGTAAAGGGACAATGCTTCCCTCACGCAGGAAATCCTCCCGAAACAGACCGCGCAGAGCGCGATCCACCAGTCGTGCATAAAACAGGCGCGCGGCGGCGTGCGTACCAGCTCAAGAAGCGCCCGGTTCATCATCAGCGCGCCGCCGGTCACCGGATTTTCCGCCAGAATCTCTGAAAGCGTAAGACGATTGGGATCGCAGTGCGCGTAAGAGAAGAAACTGGGCGAGATCCGGTTCAGGCCCTCGTCCACGACTTCCATATCCGAGAAAACCAGCGCAGGTACGCTGCCGTCCTCGCCCTCGATCCCCCGCATCCGTTCCAAAAGGCGCTTTACTTTCTCAGGCAGCCACACATCGTCCTGATCGCTTAAAAGTACATAATCCGCGTCCGCGTTTGCCAGCAGACGAAAAAAATTCCCGGCAGGCGCGGGAACCGCAGCGGCATTCCTGTCTGGCGCGGGAACCGCAGCATCATTCCCGCGCCCGCCGGGAATTCCGCTGCGATCCGCACGCACATCCGCATCCTCTTCCAGCAGCGCCACCCGTCCCGGATATTCCGCCGCGTACTGCCGAAGGATCCCCACGGTTCCGTCCTTCGAGCCGTCGTCGGATGCAAGGATCCGCAGTCCTGGAATACTCTGATCCAGGATCGAATCCATCTGCTGCCGGATATATTTCTCTCCGTTGTAGGAGGCCAGAAGCACTTCTATCGTTTTTCCTTCTCCTATACCCATGTTCTTCCTTCTCCTTCGGATCCGTTACGCCGTCAGGCCGTGTCCCGTCCTCAAACGGCCGCAGGAGCTCATTTCTCCCCGCGACTGTCTGTTTTCTTCTTCCCGCGCGCCTCGATGACCCGCATCCCCAGCATCCTGCTGATGAACCAGCGGGCCGCGGGACACACCACCGTCAGATAATCCATCATATGATACGCGAACATATAGAGCCTCCGCCCCTTCTCCTTCGGCGTCCCCGCCCAGGGCGTCAGAGCCAGACAATGCTCGTACGCCTTGCGGTAATGGTTCAGGTTCCCGGCGATCCACGGCCGTTCGTCGCCGACATAATGAATGACCACCGGATGACGCTTCGCTTCGCGCAGTTCCTCTTCCTTTACCGCGTCCGCATATACCGGCTCGTGCTTCACCAGTTCCGCGTAGCTGAAATAGCGATAATTCGGGAAGAAATTATATTTTGGCGGCAGCGGCAGGATCCGCCCTTTCAGGGCGCCGTTGATCGTGTCCTGATCGCAGGCGAACAAACTGCCTCCCTTTTCCTCATAGAAATCCAGCAGTTTCCTCTCCGCGCCCACCTGCCTCCAGCGTTTCAGATCGATCAGAAGCACGCCTGAGTTTACATAAATATCCCTGTCCGTCAGCCCGATCTCCCGCTTCACCGCACCGTAGATCGTCGGCTCCATGACGGCAGCCAGAACATTTCCCCGCAGATCCGTGCGCCAGAGTTCCATCAAAGGCTGCGCCACCACCGTATCACAGTCCAGATACAGAACCCGCTCCACGCTCTCCGGCAGCAGACTTCCCACAAACAGGCGGCCCATGGCGCTGATGTCAAAGCCGCGGGTATCGATCTCGCCGGCAAACTGCGAGCCAATGTCCGCCAGTTCCAGGAATTGCACCTCACGCCCGTACTGCGCCGCAATGGATTCCAGGCGCATACGGCTCTCCCCGCTGATTCCCATGGAGATCACATAGACCGAAAGCTGCCGCGCGCGGCGGTTGCGGTCAAAGAGGGAGAGCATCGATACCGCCAGATGCCTGGCGTAATTGTCATTGGACGCGTAGACGACGTTCATGGGATAACCTCCTGCTCCTGAAATTCACCGGAACCGCTGCAGTACGGTCTGGCGCTGCGTTTCAGATCCGCTCCGCCGCCCGCTTCATAGCGGACTCGATCACCTTGTCCATATCATAATACTTATATTCCGCCAGCCGCCCTCCGAAGATCACATCCTTCTCTTCCGCCGCCAGCTTCGCGTACTTCGCGTAAAGCTCCTGGTTCTTCGCGTCGTTGACCGGATAGTAGGGCTCCATGCCCTCCTGCCACGCAGCCGGATACTCGCGGGTGATCACTGTCTTCGGCTGGGTCCCGAACTCAAAATGCTTATGCTCAATGACACGGGTGTACGGCGTCTCCCGATCCGTGTAATTGACCACGGCCACACCCTGATAATTGTCCGTATCAAGAAGCTCCGACTCGAACCGCAGGCTGCGGTATTCCAGCTTGCCATAGCGATAGCCATAGTAAGAATCAATGGTGCCGGTATAGACCACGGTCTCGCCCAGCGCGTCGTACTTCTCCCGGTTCTCCAGATAATCCACGCCCAGTTCCACATCGCAGCCCTCAAACAGCTTCTCCACGATCACATTGTAACCGCCGATGGGAATTCCCTGGTAGAGATCGTTAAAATAATTGTTGTCGTAGGTATAGCGGACCGGCAGGCGCTTGATGATGAACGCCGGCAGATCCTTGCAGTCGCGGCCCCACTGCTTCTCCGTATAGCCCTTGACCAGCTTCTCATAGATGTCCCGGCCTACCAGGCTGATCGCCTGCTCCTCCAGATTCCGCGGTTCGCCGGCGACGCTGCCTTTCTGCTCGTCGATGATGGCCCGCGCCTGCTGCGGCGTGGAGATCCCCCACATCTTGCTGAAGGTATTCATATTGAAAGGCATATTGTACATCTCGCCCTTGTAATTAGCCACCGGGCTGTTGGTGTAGCGGTTGAACTCGGCCAGGCTGTTCACGAAATCCCAGACCTGGCGGTTGCTCGTATGGAAAATGTGGGCGCCGTATTTGTGGACATGGATCCCCTCCACATCCTCGCAGTAAATATTGCCGCCCAGATGATTCCTTTTCTCCACCACAAGGCAGGTCCTGCCCGCCTGCCGGGCCATGTAAGCCCACACGCCGGCGAAGAGACCCGCGCCAACGATGACGTAATCATATTTCTTCATGGTAAATGTCCCCCAATTCTGTTTTTCGTTTCTTTCTGCCATGTTATATGGCAGTTCTCTTTCCGCGCATCATCGGGCGGAAAAGCAGTCTAACCGCCTAAGCCGTTTCCTCTGTCCCTGCGGCAATGCAGCCTGACAAAGTTTCTGCCGGACTCTCCGGCTCTGCCAAACTCTCTGTTTCTGCCGTCTTCTTACGCGGAACCCCCGGCTTTGCTGCACTCTTCCGCTTCGTCTTCTGCGCCGGCTCCGCCTCCACCGTCTTCCCGATCAGCACCACGATGGACCGCGCCGCCACCGGATACGTCTTCTGATCCTCCAGGCGCGGCTCTTCGCCCGGCGCCCAGAAGCCGTTTACGTCCTTCCGGGCCGTATCCATAGCCGCGAACCACTGCCTGTCCTTCGGCAGATTCGGCATGGCAAACTCACACGGCTCCCAGTGCATATTATACATGACGAAAATGGTATCGTCCTGGCTGCCGTCCGCCTTCTTCCCGTACGATCCGCAGTACAGCACGCCCAGCTGCCGCCGGAAATGCTCAAACTCCGGATACCAGGCCTTGACGCCGTGGAACGACACATCCGGGCAGCCGCAGGCCAGATGATCCATCAGCTTCGGCTGCTCCGCCATATGAAGCACCGGATGGGCTTTGCGGAAAGCAATGGCCTGCTTCGCGAATTCATAGATCGCTTTATTGCTGCGCAGCTGACTCCAATTGAGCCAGGAAACCGCGTTGTCCTGACAATAAGAGTTATTGTTGCCGCCCTTGGTATGGCCGAACTCGTCGCCGGACATAAGAAGCGGCGTTCCCTGGCTTAAGAACAGCAGGAGCATAGCGTTGCGCAGCTGTTTCCGGCGGAGATCCGCGATCTTCTTTTTGCGGGTCGGGCCTTCCTCGCCGCAGTTCCAGCTCAGATTATAGTCCGTGCCGTCCTGATTGTTCTCGCCGTTGGCCTCGTTGTGCTTGCGGTCGTAGGAGACCATATCCATCAGCGTGAAGCCGTTGGTGTGGGCCATATAATTTACGACGCCCATATCCCTCGGATTCCGGATGATGCGGTCCATGACCGTGCGAAGCATCCCCTCGTCGCCCTTTAGAAAACGCCGCATGTCCTGCTCGAAGCCGTCGTTGTATTCCACAAGGCGGCGGCTCGGGCCGCGCAGCGCAGGAGACGAAGCGTAAGCCGGGGTACTGCCCGGACCAGGGATATGGAAATCCAGCGATTTCGGCGGCTGTTTCATCTCGGTTTCAGCCGATGTCTTCCCGGATCTCTCCGCGGCTTTCACCGCCGGACGCATACCGCCCAGCGTCAGACCGCCGTCCTCTTTCATCGGAATTCCGATATATTTCCGCTGCCGCCATCCGGCCCCGTTCACGCCGTCCCAGTTATTCACGAACAGCTTCACGCCGCTCAGATACGGATCGCCGCCGACCAGCCCCGCCGGTACATTTCCCACCAGATGGACGCCGTCCAGATGGAATTCCTTCACCCAGTAGCGCACCACATCCAGCACGAACGACGAGCTTTCCGTGCCGTTAAAGAACAGCTCGATCACCAGCTCCATGCAGTTTGCGTGCAGTTCCTTCACCAGGCCCTTCAGCTCCCGCACCGGATCCCTGCGCTTCCCGGCGCTGTAAGCCGCCTTGGGCGCGAAATAAAACCCGTCCGCATACCCCCAGTAATTCAGCCGCCCGGTAAACGTGGTCCGCGTAAACGGCCCCTGTCCGTCCTGCGTTATGACCTCCTGAAACTCCGTCACCGGCATCAGTTCCACTGTGGTAACGCCCAGTTCCTTCATATACGGGATCTTCCGGGCGACTGCGGAAAATGTCCCCTTATCCCGCACGCCGGAGGTATTGTGCTTCGTAAATCCCCGCGTATGCACGCGGTAGATCACGCAGTTCTCCATCGGAATCTCCGGACGCCGGTCATCCTCCCAGTCAAAATCATCGATCTTCACCGGCGAACGCAGAAGCCGCTTCATATGCTCCGGCTCGCCCCAGTCTTCCCAGCCGCGCATGGCCCGCCCGCAGGGGTCCGCCATCCGCTGTCCGTCCACCTCAAAGCAATATTCCAGATCCCGCGGAAGCGCGCCGGTATACTCCAGCGCCACCCGCCAGACATCTCCCATCCGCTCCCGCGGATCCATGGAAATAGTCTGCCACGGTTCCTCCTCCCCGCGCTTAAAAAGCACCAGGCTGCAGCTTTCGCCCGGCCAGATCACTGACGCGTACAGCCGGTTCTTCGCCGCAGTAAGTCCCATGGGGCAGTTCCCCTGTTCGCCGACCAACACCTTAAACTGCTTCATGAACGTTCTCCTTCTCCCCCACAAAACCCGACAGACATATTCCTCTGTCCCACATAATGAAATTTTCTCCGGCCGCCGGCCCCACGGCGCCCTTAACCGCGGACTCTCCCTCTGCGTCCGCGTACATATAGCGCGAAAATAAGCGTTCCCTCAGCATCTGCATACATACATGGCACGAGAATTATCTCTCTCAGCGCCTGCGTACACATGGCGCAAGAATCATCTACGACACCACCAGCTCCACCGGGCAGTGATCCGACCCGAACACCTCCGTATGGATCGCCGCGCTCTTAAGCCTGTCCTTCAGGCACTCCGACACACAGAAATAATCGATGCGCCACCCGGCGTTCTTCTCCCTGGCCTTAAACCGGTACGACCACCAGGAATAGATCCCCTCCTGATCCGGATAGAAATACCGGAACGTGTCGATGAATCCCGCCTCCAAAAGCTTCGTGAACTTGTCCCTCTCCTGATCCGTGAATCCCGCGTTATTGCGGTTGGATTTCGGGTTCTTTAAGTCGATCTCCTTGTGGGCCACATTCAGGTCGCCGCAGAAGATCACCGGCTTCTTCTGTTCCAGTCCCTTCAGATACGCCAGAAACGCGTCCTCCCAGGCCATGCGGTAGTCCAGTCTCGCCAGCCCGTCCTGAGAATTAGGCGTATAGCAGGTGACCACATAGAAATCCTCATACTCCGCTGTGATCACGCGCCCCTCGTGGTCGTGTTCCTCCGCGCCGATGCCGTAAGCCACGGAGAGCGGCTCTATTTTCGAAAACAGGGCCGTGCCCGAGTAGCCTTTCTTCTCCGCATAGTTCCAGTACTGATGATACCCCTCAAGCGGCAGTTCGATCTGCCCTTCCTGCAGCTTGCTCTCCTGGATGCAGAACACGTCCGCATCCGCCTCTTTCATGTATTCACAAAAGCCCTTGCCCACGCAGGCCCGCAGGCCGTTCACATTCCAGGATATCAGTTTCATGGCGCTTACGACTCCCTCTCTGATAAAGAAAAATGGTATACTATGATGTTACCATAGTATACCATAAACCATAAACCCAGTCACGATATTTTTACAAATATTTCTTTCCGACGGCTACTGACCGGTTTGTTGTTCCGTCGTCTGCACCTGCACGACTCCGTCGACGATCCAGGCGCCGTTCTCGTTTACCCGATAACCGTCCGGAGTAACAGTATTCAAAAGACAATAACCGTTCCAGTCGAAATAATAGCATTCCGCAGCTCCGTCTTTATTCCCGTCCAGCCATCTCCATTCATTCCTGGGAAATGTTCCGTCCGGATTTCTCCACCAGTATCCGGCCCGGTCCTGAACCCATCGGGCTTCCCCGTACTGGGTCTGCATATTAGTCATCGGCAAAGCGGACGTATTAAAGCCGTCGATCGCCGTAAACGTCGCTCTGGCCATTCGTCCCACCGACGACAGGACAAAGACATCCGGCGCCTCCGCGGCCACATCATCCAGATCAAGGTAATAACGGTTTATGCAGATAAAGGATCTGAACTGCTCTGCCATCGGATCTGACATGAAGCGCCGGAACGAATCCCCGGCAAAATATACCTTTTCAGGCCAGCAGTCCAAATTCGTACTGTAATAGCTGCGATGCACCGGATCACCGTTGGTAAGAGACACGATGTCCTTACCCAGTTCCCGCTGAATCGGTTCATTATAATCATATACCGGCCATACTTTGCCCCATACTGTACTATCGGGCTGAAGAGAAAACGTATGTTCAATCACTCCGCTCTCATGACCGAAATGCTCACCTATCGCTTTTATCAGTTCAGAGGCCCCCACATGGCCGCCGACATAATTCCAGTGACTGTCGTTGGAAAAATACAGCTGCGCACCATCAAAAGCTCCGGTATTCCTCGCATTCAGAAGAGCTTCCTTCGGATAGATGACAGGAAGATCCGGAGCGTTTTCATGAAGATATCCAACCAGCTGATCCAACGGATCCGGCCATGTAAGCTGATATCTGGCAGGCAGAAGATCCCCGTAGATCTCCTCCTTATCAGGAGGAATAAAAACGATAAAGTAAATACCGGCCTCCGCCAGTTCCTCCTGCAGCGTCAGGAGGTTCGTCATGATTTCCTGACATTCCTCCTCTGTAACCGGCGTCTGCCTGACCGCATAGGCATCTATAAGAAAATCCCATCTATCGGCCGTCCCGCCGATCGCAAACGCGGGCGTCACATATGACACTGTCAGGATCATGGCAGTCAGCAGGACCATGAGCCTTTTTCCTGCAATCTTCTTCATACGGTTCTAATCCTTTCCGGCATGTTCTTACTCTGTCACAGTATAAGAGATGTACGCTACCTTCCCGCCTGTCATCTTGATATAGAGAAGTTCTTTATCCTCAGTCACCTTATAAGTACCAAGTCCTTTTACCGCCGTAGGATATATCTTCGTCACGGTCTCCGCGCTGTCGCCTACCTTCAGTCCTTCCTCGGTGGCCACATTCGCGGTCAGGAGAGTAATACTCGCTATGATATCCTTGCTGGTATTTTTGTCCTGCTCTATATACACCTCGAAATCCTGGCTGTCGCCTTCCCCGTAGGTATAGGCCCGGTTAATGTAACCGTTCGCGCAGGTGTTGACTTCCCGGGAACCGTTGGATTCGCCAAGCGTCTTCTTCGCCGCCTCCGCGTCAGCTCCGAGTTCATAACGGACTTCCTTATAGGTGAAGCCGAACTTCTTCGTCTTCTCGTCTTTTGCCTTCTCGTCTTTTGCCTTCTCGTCTTTTGTCTGCGTATCTTTCACCTGAACGTCTTTCGTCTGCGTCTTAGCTGCCGCACCGCTGCCGGCTGCCGCCAGCGCCGTCATCCCCCCAAGAAGCGTCATCGACGTCAAGATCACAGCCGCAAGCAGCCTTTTTCCTCTTCGCTTCATGATTCTTATGCCTCCTTCCATTCGTCTCCATATACGAATGATTCTGTATTTTATAAGAAATGATCCGGCAACCGTTCATTCCCTATAATCAAATAAAATCTTTCCGGCATCTTTCACCGCTCACTCCGCCGCCGGCAGCGGAAGCGCCGACGTATTGTAGCCCGGGATCATGGAAAGTTCGTGAAGATATCTCTCCGCGATCATATAGATAAATATCTGCGGCTCCTGCTCCGCCAGATCCTCCGTACTGAAATAATAACGGGATCCCGCGGTAAATTCCGCAATCCCTTCCTCCAGCCAGGGCGCCAGGTTCCAGCGGAAGGAATCTCCGCTGAGATAGACGGATGCCGCAAGACACCCCTCATCCCCGCATTCTGTAGTCTTAAGGACTGCCTCGTCATTCCGGTCGCGGATCTCTCTTAAGCATTCCGTATTCACATGATGCAGAGCTTCGTATTCACTGCTGTTATACGAGTCCCCCAACTGCGCCATCCGCTGCAGGTCTCCTTCCACCGTCCCATGAAGCGCAAACATTTCCTGCCGGCCTTCATAGGGCTGGCCGAGCTGCTCGCCGACCGCGCGCAGAAGTTCCTCCGACGCGATATAGGCGCCCGCTTTATTCCAGTGGGTATCCGACTCGTAATAGAGCGAATCGACATTTTCCAGCTTCCCTTTTGCCGCCAGCAGCCCTTCTTTCGGATATATCACCTTAAGCTCCGGCAGAACATCCGCCAGATATCCGATCAGCTGTTCCGTCCTTCCCTCCTGCTCCTGTACCAGAATCGAATCCGGCATATATTCGCTTCCGTATATCTGCTCCTTATCCGGAGAGATCATCAGGATAAAGCCGATCCCCGCATCTTCCAGCTCATACTGCAGATCCGACAGATTCGCCGCAATCTTCTCCAGTTCCGCTTCCGAAAACCGGTTGATCCTCTTATATGTCTCAAGCGGCTGGCCGTCATCCGAGCAGTGAAAAAGCCATGGTTTCTCTGTCCCAAGAATCACCCGGTCCGAATCCAGCTCTCCAAACAGCCGGATCTTCAGTTCCGAGTCCAGTTCTACCAGACTGCTCTTGAAAAAAAGATGATCCGAAAACCACTTTTCAAACCGTTCCGGGAATGTCAGCAGATCGCCGGCCTCCCTGATCACAGGGAACTCCGCCAGGACCCGGTTCTCGCCGCTTCCGGTCCCGCCTTCACCGTACAGAAGCCGTCCGGCCAGTCCGGCCGCGGGCAATCCCAGGCACAAAAGCACGCTCAGCACGCAAAGTATGATATTTCCGGTCTTTTCAAAAGATATCCGCCGCATACCCGAGCCTTTCATCAGAAACGAAAATATATAAACGGATTATAGCTGTCCGCCGCAAGCATCACGATACATATAAACAGGAGACAGGGCATCGCCACCGCGCGGAACGCACCATGATCCCGCAGCGCCGTCTGCCATCTGACCGGCAAAATGACGCTCATCAGGACGCCAACTGCCGACAGTACAATACAGCGGCTCCCAAAGATCTCCATAAAGCTCTCCCGCGCATTCCCCGACAGGCAGAACATGGACCGCAGATACGGCCACGCCTGCGCCATATTGTCGGCGCGGAAGAAGACCCAGGCAACCATCACGACCAAAATACAGTATACATGATTCAGAATCTTTACCGGGTTCCTGTCCAGATATTTGCCCAGAAACGCCCTCTCACACACAAGAAACGCTCCATGGAACAATCCCCACACCAGGAAATTCCAGCCTGCCCCATGCCATATTCCTGTTGCGGCAAACACGATCAGAAGATTGATATAAGTGCGCAACGTTCCCTTCCGGTTGCCTCCCAGCGGAATATAGAGATATTCCCGGAACCAGACGGAAAGAGAAATATGCCATCTGCGCCAGAACTCCCGGACCGATCCGGACCGGTAAGGAAAATCAAAATTCTCCAGGAAATCAAACCCGAACATCTTCCCCAGGCCGATGGCCATATCGGAATAGCCGCTGAAATCAAAATAAATCTGCAGACTATAGAGAAGAATCCCGTACCACGCGGTCAGAGTACCCCGCGTCCCCGGCTCCATGGCGAACACCCGGTCAACATGCAGCGCAAACGTATTCGCCAGGATCACCTTTTTCGATAAACCGGAAATAAAGCGGGCCGCGCCCAGGCTCCATTTCCCCAGATCCACGCTGCGGCAGTCGATCTGATCGGAAATATCCTTGTACCGCACGATCGGACCCGCGATCAGCTGCGGGAAAAACGTGATATACAGAAGCAGCTTATAAGGCGACTTCTGCACGGCGCATTTGCCGCGATACAGGTCTATAATATAGGACATGGCCTGAAACGTATAGAAGGATATTCCGATCGGCAGAGCGATATCGCGGATCGGAAGGCATGTACGGCCGACCAGGGCATTCACCGTTCCGGCCATAAAATCATAATACTTGAAATATCCCAAAAGGCCGAGATTGATAAGCACCGCGGCCGCCAGCACCGCCTTTTTCCCGGCGCCGTCCGCCCGGTCGATCGCCAGTCCCGCCAGGTAGTTGAACAGCCCCGAAAGCAACAGCAGCAGAACATACGCCGGTTCTCCGAAGCTGTAGAAAAAAATACTGGCGAAAAGAAGCAGTATATTCTGCAGTTCCTGCTTACCGGTTTTGCGTGCCAGCCCGTAAAGGAGCATCGTCACCGGAAGAAAGATCCATAAAAAAATCATGGATGAGAAAACCATATCGTTTTCCGCCTTTACATCTTCAATTCATTCTCTCATGCAAGTATGGTCATCTTAACATATTTTCTATCACTTTGCAAGGCGGTTTTGACCGGCGGCGCCCTGCAGGATCCCCAGGGTCTCCCTCACATTCCTGCAGTACGGCATCCGCAGCGTCTCCCCTGTCGCGCAGATCTTATCTGCCAGACACACGATCACGCTCTCCCGGTACTTCGGCGGCCGCAGGTTCAGCGGGAACATATGCTTCCGGATCGCGTCCTTCTCGATCTCTCCCAGGTCAAAATCCCTGGACGCGTTCTCACAGGCTTTCCGTGCGTGATGAAACCCGTGGAGCCGGTGGCTCTTATCCGGCACATGCCAGTCGTACAGAAAATAATCGTGCAGCAGCGCGCCGCGCACCAGCGCCCTATGATTCACCCGGATATGCAGATACCCGGCAATCAGCAGGCAGACGCAGGCCACAAAAACAGAGTGTTCAAACACGCTCACATCGCCGTGCTGCATGAACATTTTCTCCATCTGCATATTCGAAGATTCCAGGATGTCAGCGCCGTAGCGCAGGATCATGGCCTCGCAGGCCGCAAGTTTTTTCATAAATTATCCTTTCCGCATCTGCCGTGATCTTACACTCCGCTCCGCGATCATTTTCTCTGTAAATTCCTCATTCACGGCATTTCCTCTCCCGGCAATCTTATCTTAACATCGCGGCCGGCCTCTGTCAATAAATGATACTGCCCGCTCTTGACATTCTCCCAGAGTTCTACTACACTGGATATCGCCGGCAGAAGCTGAGACGAGACAACCAAAACCGGCACTCGACAACATGTGAACTTCCCCGTACATCCCTGACTGTTGACCGACGTTTATTTCGCGGCACCGGTTTTTATTTTCATGCAAGTATTTCCATACAGGCAGGCAGGGCGCCGGTGACGCCCTGCCTGCATTATACTAACATAACACAGAAATCCACTCTCGGCAGACCTTCCGCCTATCTCTGCTCCTTCTTCACTATCCTGCACACGCCGGCGATCGCCCCGAAGATCACTCCCGCCACCGGCCAGATGATCCAGCTGACGCCCCAGATCGCGCCTGTCCGCTCAATTCCGGCACCCTCCACATAGGTGAATCCGGAGAAGTTCCAACACAGATAAAGCGCCAGCACCAGCGGCCAGTAGATCGCGCCGACCTTCTCGATAAGCTTGTTCAGGCCTTTATTCCTGGCGGTGTATTCCCCTTCCTGGAGAAGCTTCTCGTACATCTCCCGGCTCATACCCGCCGTCACGAACAGATAGACCGCCGCGGCCACCAATATCAGCAGCACATCGACGCAGACCAGAAGCGCCAGTTCATTTTCCGTGAAAACGGCAGCCAGAAAGAGCGGCGCCGCGCTCAGGATGCACAGCGTCACGCCTGCGATGATCCTGCGGGTACATCCGGGCGTCACCGCCTCCAGCCCTTCCCGCGCCATGCCGGCCACGCCGTATTCCAGATCAAAATTTTCTTTTTCCAGATATTCATACCGTTCAAGACGCGTATTCCAGAAAATGAAGATCGCCACCGCTGCCGCCACCATCAAAAGCAATACGGTCACGCCGAGGCCGCCGGCCGCGTTCTCCGAGATCCGCATGCCGTACTGCGGATTCTCCGCCAGCCCTCCGAGAAAGATCAGCACCACCGGCGACAGGATACAAAGAACCACGCCCCAGGCGATCTTCCCCGCCGCCTCCTGCTGCGCACTGATAAATGCCCGCGCCTCTTCCATACTCACCCGCCGAAGCGGCTTATCCTCCGCCGCAAGCCCCTGCACACCAGCCGGCACAGGCGCGAAGTCCTCCGTCTCATTTTCATCCTTCAGCAGATAATCGGTGCTGACCTCGAAGATCCGGCTCATCTGCAGGATCTTATCCAATTCCGGCACTGACATGGCGCCCTCCCACTTGGACACCGACTGCCGCGACACGTTCAGCTTCGCCGCCAGTTCCTCCTGCGACCAGCCGTTCTTCTTGCGCAGGTTCATGATCTTTTCCGCTAATATCATTCTGTTCCCTCCACCTGTTTGAATTTGACGCTGCAGATCCGGCTTCCGATACGACTGCGGCAGCCTGCGGTCATATCCAGAGACACACCGCCGGACTGTCGCCGGCTCTGCTTCCGTCCTGCCCCCAATCTAGCAGATTCACCGGTTGCAGACAAGAAAGTATGCTTGGAAATGTGTCAACCGGCGGTTGCAAGCCGCCGGTTTTCTCTGTTTTTCCGTATTCAGACCGCAATTTGCATTCTATGTTTCCGGAACGGCATCGTAATCCCACTGATGGTCGGTCTCGGCCATATAATCGCTGGTGACATTGAAAAACGCCCATCTGTCAGGGCCCCAGTGTTCCCATTCCGGATCGGTCGTCCGGGACGAACGAATATCCCAGGTGGGATCGGCGCAGACCCAGACGCCGTCCAGGCGCACCATATTCCAGGCATGATCCTCTGCGCTTTCAAAAGCAGCGCCCACCACGGTGATACACTCAAGATCCGCCATATTCATCAGCAGCTGGAACGCAGACGCAAACCCCAGACAAACGGCCTGGCGGTTCACCAGGCTGCCGTAAGGCGTGAAGCTGTCGCGTCCGGTTTCAATCTTCGGATCCGTCATGGTCCAGTCGTAAATAACATTCCAGGTCAACCAGGCATAAATTGCCTGTTCCTTCTCTAAATCGCTCATGTCATCCGTGAGGATCTGCGCTAGAACCGCCTCTGCTGCGTCATAGATAGCCCTGTCGTACGTATCAAGGCCGGAGGCGTCCCTGTTTCTCCAAGCTTCCATAATAGCGGCAGTGTCGTAAACCGTCATGTCGTTTTTCTCCGGATCCGTGAAAAGAATGCGGCCGGTCTTCAGATCCCGGAGCGGCTCCCTGGTTTCCGGAGAAGTGCTCGAAGTCTTCCCGACAGCCGCGGACTGCTCATCAGACGCCTCTCCGTTCTCTTCGGCGGGTGCGGACTGCTCGGCTGCTTCCGACTCGTTCTCCCCGGCGGCTTCTGACTGCTCAGGCGAATTCGGACCGCTCTCCTCGGCGGCTTCGGACTGTTCAGGTGAATCCGAACCGCTCTCTTCGGCGACTTCGGACTGCTCAGACAAATCCGAACTGCTCTCCCCGGCAGCTTCGAACTGCTCAGGCGAATCCAGCCTGCTCTCTTCAGCAGCTGCGGACTGCTCCGACAAATCCAGACTGCTCTCCCCGGCGGCTGCGGACTGCTCCGACGAATCCGGGCCGCTCTCCCCGGCGGCCGCGGACTGCCCCGAAACCTTCGCGTCTCTTTCTGTCTCAGGAGAATGCAGCATAGAAGATTCCGCCTCCGGCTTCCCACGCAAAAGCCCCAGAAACGCCTGCCGCGCCGGTTCCGGCTCTTCACAGATCAGCACCGCCGCGTAACCGTTCTCCGCCACGGCGAGCGCTCCCGCGGCAATTGCCGCCTGATCGGGCGCATACCCGGTAAAATCCCCTTCCCGGCCATGAATATACTGCTCCAAAGCTTCCACCACCGCATCCGCGTCCGCTTCATCCGCCAGTTCCAGTACGCCCACCTCATAAACCTCAGCGGACGAGCTCTGATAGATCGCACAATCCTCCCAATTCTCACCGGCGATCCCGTACACGTTGGTCACATAGGCGGCCGCCGTCTCAGGATTCAGCTGCGTCAGCTGCTCAGGATCCCGGCCGGTCGCCGATACCGCGGCCAGCGCCAGCTCCCTCACACCGCCGGCAAAACCGCCCGCATCCGCCGCGCTGTTCTCCCTTCCGCAGGCCGACAGACCGGCCGACAGGAGCATAGCCAGAAGCAGCGCGGACCATCGCTTCCATCTGCTCTTCATTGCATTTATTTCTCCCATACCGCAGCGCGGCTGCCTTTCATCCGACTTATGCGGTAACTGCTCAACCACAATCCTGCCTGCAGGTTTCGCACTGCTTCGGTCATTTTTTTCCAACTCTCAGCAGAATGAAGCCAAGTCTCGATTTCAGTTTCTCTCTTTCCAAGATATTGTCTCTCCGAAAATGGTATTAAAAGTAACGCCCCAGACTATATCATCCGGGGCGCCTTATTTCCATGCGGGCAGGGTGCCAGTGACGCCCTGCTCATATTAAGCTATTACGACTCAGCCCTGCAATTAGTCGCAGGTATACGGCATCAGAGCGATATGGCGTGCTCTCTTGATCGCCACGGTCAGCGCTCTCTGGTGCTTCGCGCAGTTGCCGGTGATTCTTCTCGGAAGGATCTTGCCGCGCTCGGAGACGTATCTCTTCAGCTTGTTGGTATCCTTGTAATCGATCTCACCGTTCTTCTCGCCGCAGAATACGCATACTTTCTTCCTTCTGCGGATCGGGCCGCCTCTTCTGACCTTCGCGCCGTCAGCCGGCTTGTCAGTTTTATTGAATGCCATGATAATTACCTCCTGTCTCAGTCTGCCGCCGGAAAA
>CANPZZ010000040.1 GCA_947589125.1 uncultured Lachnospiraceae bacterium | reverse complement strand
ACAAAAAAAGCAAGGAAAACCTTGCAAAATGAGGAAATTTTTTATTTAATAGGTTTTAGCAAGTGGCAAACTCGGGAGGAAATTTTTTATTTAATAGGTTTTAGCAAGTGGCAAACTCGGGCAGAATATTTGTTCGCTTTCGCTTGAAATGGCCGGGGTATTATGGTAAGATAGGGACAGTAATGTTTGACAGTCAGAGAAGGACGGGAAGAATTTTGTATGATTTCCTATATCAGGGGACCGCTTGTTGAAGTGGATGAAGAAGTAATCGTGGTAGAGGCGGGAAACGTCGGGTATAATATCCGTGTGCCGCTTTCCTTTCTGGAGACATTGCCTCCGCTGGGAACCGAGGTACGCGTATACACGTATCTCAGGGTGCAGGAGGACGCCATGACGCTCTATGGCTTCAGCAGCCGTCAGGATCTGAAGATATTTAAGCAGCTTCTGGGAGTCAGCAGCGTGGGACCGAAAGGCGCGCTGGCGATTCTGTCGGCGTTGAGTCCGGCTGATCTGCGGCTGGCGATCATTTCCGGAGACGCGAAAGCGATCGCGAAAGCGCCGGGCATCGGACTTAAGACGGCCCAGCGGGTGATCCTGGATCTGAAAGAGAAGGTGTCTATGGAGGATGTGCTGCCGTCGCTGGCTGAGGGTGCGTCTGGAGCGGCGGACGCGGCTGTGGGACGTCAGGCGGCCGGGATGACAGGAGCGTCGAAGGAAGCGGTCGACGCGCTGGTCGCCCTGGGATATTCGCTGATGGAGGCGACGAAGGCGGTGCGGAAGGTCGAGGGCGCGGAGAATATGACCTCGGATCAGATACTGAAGGCGTCGCTGAAGTATATGCTGTAGGCGAAAGCGATTGACGTTTGCTATGGGCGGTAGTAGATCAGACTTCAGGAGTGCACAGAAGTACGTATGTATATTGCAGACAGAAGCTATGGCGTATGTTTAGTGACAGGGCGGGCTTCGGAAGCGGACAGAAGTACGTATATATGCTGCAGACAGAGGTTATGGCGTGTACCCAGGTAATAGATAAGGTCTCAGGAATGAACAGAAGCGTGCACAAGAGAAAGTGTAGCAGATAAAGGCGGTTTGACAGATCATTATGGAGCGAAGGATCATTAACACGGAACTGACAGCGGAAGACGAGAAGGTGGAATCCGGCCTGCGGCCCCAGTATCTGGGCGATTACATCGGCCAGGAGCGGCTCAAGTCCATGCTGAAGGTATATATCGACGCGGCGAAGTCCAGAGGGGACTCGCTGGATCATGTGCTGTTCTACGGCCCGCCGGGGCTGGGCAAGACGACGCTGGCGGGCATCATCGCCAATGAGATGGGCGTGAACATGAAGATCACCTCCGGTCCTGCCATCGAGAAGCCGGGCGAGATGGCGGCCATACTGAACGGTCTGCAGGAAGGCGACGTGCTGTTTGTGGATGAGATCCACCGGCTGAACCGGCAGGTGGAAGAATTCCTGTATCCGGCTATGGAGGATTTCGCTGTCGATATCATGCTGGGCAAGGATTCCTCGGCCCGGTCGATGCGGCTGGAACTGCCGCATTTTACGCTGGTGGGAGCGACCACCCGGGCGGGACTTCTGACAGCGCCGCTGCGGGATCGTTTCGGTGTGGTGCAGAAGCTGGAATTCTATACTCCGGCGGAACTTAAGACGATCATCCTCCGTTCGGCGAAGGTGCTGAATGTGACGATCGAGGAAGAAGGCGCGATGGAACTGGCGAGACGGTCGAGAGGAACGCCTCGTCTTGCCAACCGTCTGTTAAAGCGGGTCCGGGATTTCGCTCAGGTGAAGTACGACGGAGTGATCACGAAGCAGGTGGCTGATTTCGCGCTGGATATGCTGGACGTGGACAAGCTGGGCCTTGACAATAACGACCGGGCCATTTTGACCACGATCATTCAGAAGTTTTCCGGCGGCCCGGTGGGACTGGACACGCTGGCGGCGGCCCTGGGAGAGGACGCGGGAACGCTGGAGGATGTGTATGAGCCGTATCTGCTGATGAACGGGCTCATCAACCGGACGCCCAGGGGGCGCACGGCGACGGAGAACGCATACCGGCATCTCGGGCTTGCAATCGAGTGATGAGGGAATCATGTTTGATTAGAGAAAGGCGGGTTACAGTATGTATCAGGCAGCAGAAAATCGTTATGAAACAATGCCGTACAACCGCTGCGGAGCAAGCGGGCTTAAGCTTCCGGCAGTGTCGCTGGGACTGTGGCACAATTTCGGGGATACGGCTTCCTTTGACAATATGAAGCAGATGTGCTTCACGGCCTTTGACAATGGAATCACCCATTTCGATCTGGCCAATAACTATGGCCCGGCGCCAGGAAGCGCGGAGCGGAATTTCGGGAAGATCCTGAAGGAAGATCTGGCGCCGTACCGGGATGAACTGATCATCAGCACCAAGGCTGGTTACGATATGTGGCCGGGGCCTTACGGCGATTTCGGAAGCCGAAAGTATCTGCTGGCAAGCCTGGATCAGAGCCTTAAGCGTCTGGGGCTGGAGTATGTGGACATTTTCTATCATCACCGCATGGATCCGGGCACGCCTCTGGAGGAGACCATGGGCGCCCTTGATCAGGCGGTAAAGAGCGGCAAAGCACTCTATGCGGGACTTTCCAACTACGACGGGCCGACGCTTGAGAAAGCGTGCGCGATCCTTACGGAACTCCGGTGTCCATTTGTAATCAATCAGAACAGCTATAATATTTTCAATCGCACGATCGAGAAGAACGGCTTGAAGGAGACGTCCCGCAGGCTGGGGAAGGGCATCATCTGTTTCAGTCCGCTGGCTCAGGGGATGCTGACGAACCGGTATCTGAACGGGATTCCGGCGGACAGCCGTATAAGGACGGACGGGCGCTTCCTTAATGAGCGAGCCCTGACGGAAGAACGGCTGTCGCAGATCAGGCGGCTGAATGAACTGGCGGAGGAGCGTGGGCAGACGCTGGCGGAGATGGCGCTGGCGTGGATCCTGAAGGATGGAATCGTGACCAGCGTTCTGATCGGAGCGTCGAAGCCTGAGCAGATCATTGATAATATCGGCGCTGTCAGGAATACGAAGTTTACAGAAGAGGAACTGCGGCTGATCGATGAGATCGCGATGGAGTGAGAATTTCCGGGAATCGGATTCTCAGTGATATTTTAAAAATACAGGGGGCAGAAGGCCATGAATAATAAGAATTACGCAGAAGTCCTGATTGACGGCAAGATCTATACATTGGGCGGCGCAGAGGATCAGGAGTATTTCCAGAAGGTCGCCGGATACATCACGGCTAAGATGAACGAGCTTAAGAAGCAGGATCGGTTTTCACGGCAGAGCCAGGAGTACCAGGCGGTGATGGTGGCGCTCAACATTGCCGACGATTATTTTAAGGCGATGGCGAAGGTGGAGGAAAGCAACCGCCGCTGTGAGAAGATGGAGAAGGAAACCTACAGCTTAAAGCATGAACTTGTGACGACCCAGATGAACCTGGAGCGCAGGGAAAGGGAACTGGAAAAGGCACAGGAGGAAGTGCGGCAGAAGCCGGCTCCATCGGAGGAGACCCTGAAGGAACTGGCGGAAGTGAAGCAGGCCCTTGCGGATCTTCAGAAGCAGGATCAGTCCAACCGGGAAGAACTCCTGAAACTGAGAGCGCTCCGGGCGACTGCGCAGAATCAGAAGAACAGCGGACCATACGGTAATCCGAATAATAACCGCAGATAGATACAAAAGAGTCCCGCGAGAACCCCGCTTGCGGGATCATTTTTTCCAAATGGAGTGCGAGATGAAACGGATGAACAGCAAAGCGAATGGCGCGGACCGGCGGAGAGCGGCGGAACTGCTTGCGCCGGCAGGTTCTTTTGAAAGCATGAAGGCGGCGGTTGCGGCCGGAGCCGACGCGGTCTATATCGGCGGAAGCCGTTTTGGAGCCAGGGCATACGCGGATAACCTGGATGAAGAGAAGATGCTTGAGGCGATCGACTATGCCCATCTGCACGGTGTCTCCCTTTATATGACCGTGAACACACTGGTCAAGGAGAAGGAACTTGATGGTCTGTACGACTATATTGCGCCTTATTATGAGCGCGGACTGGACGCGGTCATCGTTCAGGACCTGGGCGTTCTGTCGGCGGTGCGCAGGTGGTTCCCGGATATGTCTGTTCACGCCAGCACCCAGATGACGGTTACTGGTGTGGACGGAGCACGGCTTTTGAAGGAGATGGGAGTGTCCCGGGTGGTGACGGCGAGGGAACTGTCGCTCGGGGAACTGCGGGCAATCCATGAGAATGTAGATATTGAGATCGAAAGCTTTGTCCATGGGGCTCTGTGTTACTGCTATTCCGGACAGTGCCTGCTGAGCAGCCTGATCGGCGGCCGGAGCGGCAACCGCGGCCGCTGCGCCCAGCCGTGCCGTCTGCCTTATGATGTAAAAGAGCTTTTGGAATCAGGGAAGGAAGCAGAAGCGGAGCGCGGACAGGAGCAGGGACGGAAGAAAACATTCGGACAAAGATCGGCTGCAGGAAAGGCGCCGGCGGAGGAGAGGTATCTGAACGGCAGAGACGAGAGGTATGTGATGAGCCTGAAGGATCTCTGTACGCTGGATATCCTGCCGGATATTCTGGAGAGCGGCGTATATTCCCTTAAGATCGAGGGGAGAATGAAGAGTCCAAGATATACGGCAGGGGTAGTAAGCATTTACCGAAAGTATGTGGATCTGTATCTGAAAGAGGGCCGCGGCGGGTATCGTGTGGATGACAGGGACAGGCAGATCCTTCTGGAACTATTTGACCGGGGCGGTCATACGGAAGGCTACTACCGGAAGCATAACGGAAAAGATATGCTGACGCTGAAAGAGAAGCCTGAGTTCAGGCAGACGGATAAAGAACTGTTCGACCATCTGGATAGGACTTATGTGGAAGCGGAAGTCAGAGAGAAGATCTGCGGGAGATTGACGGCTCTGGATGGCGAACCGCTGAGATTCGCATTATGGCCGGCTTCCGGATCGAAGGCGGAATGCAGGGAGAATCCTTTGACGGAAGTGACCGGCGCTGTCGTACAGACCGCCCAGAATCAGCCGGTGGCTGTCGAGCGCCTGGAGAGGCAGATGCGAAAGACCGGAGGCACACCGTTTGAATTCGATGAATTGGAGATCTGTGCAGGAGAGAATATCTTTGTCCCTGTACAGGCATTAAATGAACTGCGTCGGCAGGGGCTTGAGGCGTTTCGCCAGGAGTTGCTGAGACCATACCGCAGGCCGGCCGGAAAGCCGGATATTCCTGTCGGCAGGCCGGATGCACATGGGGATGGAGAATTTGCGCCTGCGGATGCACATGGGGATGGAGAATTTGCGCCTGCGGATGTGCGTGGAGACGGCGAACCTGCGCCTGCCCGTGCGGCCGTGCAAGAGGAATGGATACCGCGTATCCATGCGCTGGTATCTAATGAAGGGCAGTTTGACGCGGCTGTGAAGGAGGCGGACATTTCGGAGATCCAGATCGAGGCGGACGCGATGCCGCAGGCGGAATGGCAGTCCGCAGTGCGCCGCTGCCATGAGGCGGGAAAAGAATGCGTCCTGGCGATGCCTGTGATCTGCCGGACGGAGGCGCAGGATTTCTTCCGTATTCGCAGACAGGAATTGTGCGGCGCCGGTTTTGACGGATTCCTGGTCCGCAGTCTGGAGGAGCCGGGGCTGCTTAAGGAGCTTTACGAGAAAAGCGGCGGCGGAGAACTGCCTTCCCTGTATGCGGATCATAATCTGTATGTATTTAATCACCGGTCTGCTGAAACGCTGACTGGAATGGATTATGAGAGGCTGACCTGTCCGCTGGAACTGAACGCGCATGAACTGCAGGAACTGGCGGAAGAACTGCGTAACAGGACGGCAGGCCTGGAAGGCGCCGGGAACAGAGAAGACAGTCAGGCGCGCAGTGGGAGCGGATCATTTGTGTATCAAAGCAACAGCCCGAATCTCGAACTGCTTGTCTACGGCTACCTTCCGGTTATGACAACGGCCCAGTGTATCCGGCGCACCGTATCCGGATGTGACAGAAAGCCTGGGTTCCTCGCGTTAAAGGACCGTACCGGTAAAGAACTGCCGGTATATAATCAATGCGCGTTCTGTTATAATACGATCTATAATCCCACGCCGCTGGCGCTTCCGGGAATGGAGAGCACGCTGTGCCGGCTGCGTCCGGCTGCCCTGCGGCTTCAGTTCCTTAACGAGACACCACAGGAGATATCGGATATCGTCAGGGCATACGGAGACACTTTTCTGCGGCGGAAGGAACCGCTTTCCGTTCAGGACGGCAGAGAATACACAAGAGGCCATATGAAGCGCGGTGTAGAGTAGGATATAGTCAGGAGGTCCGGGTGATCAATCTATCTGAGTTCAACCAGAATATGATACAGAACATTCTGCATGTATACGTGTCTTGGACGCGGTACCTGCTGTTTCTTGTGATGGCTTTCTATACGTATCTGAACTTCCGGTATTTCAGCGTGGACGAGCAGAAGAAGAGCCGGATCTGCAGCCGTCAGATCCGGCTGATGCTGTTTCTCCATTTGATCGCCGGCAGTGTGATCTGTTTGAATACCCTTGATCCGGCCACTGTAGTCCTTTGGATGATGCAGGCGGTGTTTTTTCTGTGTTTTATCTTTGTTTACCGGGCATTCTATCCGGGGGCGTCCAGGCTTCTGATCAATAATATGTGCATGTTTCTGTGCATCGGTTTTATCATGCTGACGAGACTGAATTATGACCGGGCGGTCCGGCAGTTCATCATTGCCGCGGTATCCTCCGTTGTCTGCCTGGTCATCCCCGTGATCATAGACAGGGTGCGGTTCCTGCGGCGGATACCCTGGTTCTATGGAGGCGTTGGGATACTTCTTCTGGGAGCGGTCTGTATAGCCGGCAATACCAGCTTCGGCGCCCAGTTGTCGCTGGATATCGGAGCTTTTTCCGTTCAGCCGTCGGAATTTGTGAAGATTCTGTATGTATTTTTCGCGGCAGCCATGTTAAGCCGCTCCGCGGAGTTTAAGAATATTGCCGTCACGACCGCGGCTGCGGCGCTGCATGTGCTGATTCTTGTGCTGTCGAAGGATCTGGGAAGCGCGCTGATCTTTTTTCTCGCGTATCTGTTCATGCTGTATGCGACCACATCAGATCTGCGGTGGATGGGAGCCGGGCTTTTAAGCGGCGGTCTGGCTGCTACGGCGGCTTACAGGCTGTTTACCCATGTACAGAACCGCGTGCTTGCATGGAGGAATCCCTGGTCGGATATCGACAACCGCGGTTATCAGATCACCCAGTCCCTCTTCGCGATCGGTACCGGAAGCTGGTTCGGGCTTGGGCTTTATGAGGGAATGCCGCGGAAGATCCCGGTGGTCGAGAAAGATTTTATCTTTGCGGCCATTTCCGAAGAACTGGGAGCGCTTTTTGCGCTCTGCGTGCTGTTTATCTGCCTGGGCTGCTTTCTTCAGTTTGTTCTGATCGCGGGTCAGATTCGGGATATGTTTTATAAGCTGACGGCTTTTGGGCTTGGAACGGTCTATATCGTCCAGGTATTCCTGACCGTAGGAGGCGTGATCAAATTTATCCCTTCCACCGGCGTTACGCTTCCGCTGGTCAGTTACGGCGGCAGTTCAATTCTCGGTACGTTTATTCTTTTTAACGTCATACAGGGGATTTATCTGATGACGCAGGAGACGGATGCAGACGCGGCGGATGGTGTGAGGCAGGGACAGGGGACAGCCGGCAGCCGGTAAGGCGCTGCGATGATGTGAAGCAGAGACAGCAGATCGGCTGTTAAGGCGCTGCGGCAGATGCAAATCGAAAGAACTGTGAGAACGCCGGAGCATTTCAGTGGGAAGGGCAGAAGGAAATGACGATACGAAACCTGTTGAAGAATTTAATAAAGAAAAAAGAGCCGGACAGAGAATCCGGCGCCGTTCAGGGAACAGACAGGACCATGCTGAATCTTGCGTATCTGGTGGTGGCTGTCTTTATCGCCATGATCGTCTACGAGGGCTGGTTTCTGACCGTTCGCCGTGAGGACACGATCAACAACAGCTATAATGCCCGTCTGGACAGTTTTGCTGAGCGGGTAGTGCGCGGGAAGATCGCTGCCGGTGACGGTACCGTGCTGGCGGAAACGCTTGTCGGCGAAGACGGCGGTGAGACGCGCAGTTACCCTTACGGATCCCTGTACGCCCATGTGGTCGGCTATTCCACGATGGGACGGACCGGTCTGGAGAATCTGGCTCATTTCTATCTGCTCAGTTCCCATGTGAATCTGGTCGAGCATACGCTGCGGGAGCTGATGGGAGAGAAGAATATGGGCGATACGGTGGTCACGACGCTGGATGCCGGGCTGCAGCAGACAGCGTCCGATGCGCTGGGGGACCGGCGGGGGGCGGTAGTCGTTCTGGAGCCGGATACCGGGAAGGTGCTGGCCATGGTGTCGAAACCGGGATTTGATCCGAATACACTGGCGGAAAACTGGAACAGCCTGGTGTCGCCGGACAATACCTCGGCACAACTGTTAAACAGGGCCACCCAGGGTCTCTACCCGCCGGGTTCCACGTTTAAGACGGTAGTCCTTCTGGAATATATCCGCGAACATCCGGACGATTACAATGATTTTCAGTTCGAGTGCGACGGTTATTACGAAGACGGCGATTATACGATCCAGTGCTATCACGGAAATGCCCATGGTACGCAGACGCTGAAGGAAGCCTTTGCCAATTCCTGCAACGGCGCGTTCGCTTATATCGGCAGTCAGCTGGACGCCGGAAGGTTGGCAGAGACGGCAAAGCAGCTTCTGTTTAACTGCGATATGCCCATTGCCCTGCCGTATACCGGCAGTTCCTTCGCCATGGAAATAGACGCGGATCAGTGGGAACGGCTGCAGACCGGAATTGGCCAGGGGAAAACCCAGATCACGCCGCTGCATAACGCGCTTCTGGCTGCGGCAGCCGCCAACGGCGGCACGCTGATGAAACCGTATCTGATCGATCATATAGAGAATGTCGGCGGCGACCGGATCCGTAGTTTCCAACCGTCGGCTTATGGAAGTCTGATGACGGCGGAGGAGGCCGCGATCCTGACGGAGATGATGACGGAGGTAGTGCAAAGCGGCACCGCGTCGGCTGTTAAGAGCGATCTTTATACCGCGGCGGCCAAGACCGGATCGGCGGAATTTGAGTCCGGCCGGGACACCCACGCCTGGTTTATCGGCTTTGCGCCGGCCGAGGCGCCCCGGCTGGCCGTCAGCGTTATCGTGGAGGAAGGCGGTTCCGGCGGCGGAGCCGCGGCGCCGATCGCCCGGCAGTTATTCGACACTTATTTTTCAAGATGACTTGCAATCGGAAGTAGAATGCGCTATACTAACCACAGGCTCACAACACACCAACGGTGCGGCCATGTCCGTACCCGACAGGAGGGATTGCAATGATAGAAGCAACGAGCTGTGGCGGTGTGGTGATATTTCGTGGTAAGATTCTTGTGTTGTATAAGAACTATAAAAACAAATACGAGGGTTGGGTGCTGCCGAAAGGAACTGTAGAAGCAGGAGAGGATTACAAGGAGACGGCGCTTCGCGAGGTAAAGGAAGAGACCGGAGTCGCCGCGTCCATCATCAAGTATATCGGTAAGAGCCAGTATTCGTTCAATACGCCCCAGGATATGGTGGAGAAGGACGTGCACTGGTATCTGATGATGGCCGACAGCTACTACAGCAAGCCACAACGTGAGGAGTATTTCATGGATTCGGGCTATTACAAGTTCTATGAAGCCTATCATCTTCTGAAGTTTGCCAATGAGAAGCAGATTCTGGAGAAAGCCTACAACGAATATCTGGAGTTAAAAAAGAATAATTTGTGGGGTTCCAAGAAATACTTTTAAGGAGCGCGTACAGAGGACATTCCTGCCGGGATGTCCTCTGCTTCGCAGAGAGGAATTATTTCCCGGCCGCGAAATTCAGAAATGTCCCCACCGCGTGCGACATCCGGCTTGGACAGTATGCGAAGCCGACCGTTCTTTTGTGGATCTGGGCGTCTGTCCGGACCTGCACGAGCCTGCCGGCTTTCAGATCATCCTCCACGAACTCGCGGATCACGCAGGCGATCCCCAGGCCGATCCGGGCAAATTCGATCAGAAGATCCATGGTAGTCACTTCCAGCAGGTTATTGGCTACGATGTGGTTCACATTCATATAGTCGTCGATGTATCTGCGGGTGATATTCTCACGGTCAAGAAGCATTACGTTCCCGGCCTGGAACAGATCCACATCATTTCCTTCCCGCAGCCGGAGGTTCTCCAGATAGCTGGGTGCTGCCACGAAGATATCCTGGATATCCATTACCGGAATGAATTCCAGATGCTTCTGCGTATGGGGCTGGGCGACGAGTCCGATGTCGATCTTCTGCTGTTCCAGCATCGAAAGCGTGTGGGTGGAAGACTGGCTTTCAATCGTGATCTTAATATGGGGATACCGTTCAATGAATCCCTTCAGATAGTCCAGCATGATAAAGCGGCACAGCGTATTGCTGACGCCGATACGGATATGTCCCATGTGGAAATCCTTAAACTTTCGAAGTTCCTGCTCCCCAAGCGCCAGCTCTTCGAAGACCTTGCGGATATGTTCGAAAAGAACCGCGCCTTCCTCCGTTAACTGAACGCCCCGGGAATTGCGCGTGAAGAGAACCGTCGAAAGGCTGTCTTCCAGCTTGCTGATGGCCTTGCTGATGGCCGGCTGGCTGATATAGAGCTCGCGGGCCGCGCGGGAAATATTGCCGCTCTTGGCGACTTCGTAAAAAATCCGGTATTGGGATAGATTCTGTTCCATTGTGGATTCTCCTTTGTATGTGCATAACCCGATGTCATATCAAACATTCATATTATGTATTTCTATTATAGCTTTGGTTATGGTAAAATGCAACTACTTAAGATAAACTTGTAAGCGGAAACACTGCCGCGGCAGTATTTTCCGCATGGAATCGCAATCAGAAGGAGGTTTTTACCGTTATGGGAATGACGATGACCCAGAAGATATTGGCGGCTCACGCGGGGCTTTCGGAAGTGAAGGCCGGGCAGCTGATCGAGGCGGATCTCGATCTGGTCATGGGCAATGACATCACAGCTCCAGTCGCCATCAACGAGATGATGAAGATGAACAACCAGAATGTCTTTGACAGGGAGAAGGTGGCCCTGATCATGGATCATTTTATCCCCAATAAGGATATCAAGTCGGCGGAGAACTGCAAATGCTGCCGCGAGTTCGCGATCCGTCACGATCTGGCCAATTATTTCGATGTGGGAGAAATGGGCATCGAGCACGCCCTGGTGCCGGAGAAGGGTCTTGTGGTCGCCGGGGACGCGGTGATCGGGGCGGACTCCCATACATGTACATACGGCGCGCTGGGAGCCTTTTCCACCGGCGTCGGAAGTACGGACATGGCCGCGGGAATGGTCACGGGCAAGGCCTGGTTCAAGGTTCCGCCGGCGCTTAAGTTCGAACTGGTCGGCAAGCCGTCCAAATGGGTCAGCGGCAAGGATGTGATCCTGCATATCATCGGCATGATCGGCGTGGACGGCGCACTTTACAAGTCTATGGAGTTCACCGGCGAAGGCATCAGGAATCTGTCCATGGACGACCGGTTTACGATCTGCAACATGGCGATCGAGGCCGGCGGCAAGAACGGCATCTTCCCGGTGGATGAACTGGCTGTGGAATATATGAAGGAGCATTCGAAGAGAGAATATAAGATATACGAAGCCGATCCGGACGCGGAGTATGAAGCGGTCTATACCATCGATTTGTCGGAACTGAAGCCGACGGTCTCCTTCCCCCATCTGCCGGAGAATACGAAGGAGACCGGCACCTTCGGCGAGGTGAAGATCGATCAGGCGGTCATCGGCTCCTGCACCAACGGCCGCATCAGCGATATGCGGGTGGCGGCGGAGATCCTGAAAGGACGCAAAGTAGCAAAAGGCGTCCGCTGCATCGTGATCCCGGCGACCCAGAGCGTGTATCTGCAGGCGCTTAAGGAAGGTCTGATCGAGACGTTCATCGAGGCAGGTGCAGTCGTCAGCACGCCTACCTGCGGTCCGTGCCTGGGCGGTTACATGGGAATCCTGGCGGCGGGAGAGCGCTGCGTCTCCACGACAAACCGTAATTTTGTGGGCCGCATGGGCCATGTGGATTCCGAGGTTTATCTGGCAAGTCCGGCGGTAGCCGCGGCCAGCGCTGTGGCAGGAAAGATCATCTGTCCCTGCGAATTGGCCTGATGAGCTGGCTGCAGGCGGTTGGTACATCTGTATAAGCAGATTTGACTGCATAAAAGCAATCGGTAAGTATTTTCTATAGAAGCGGCGGCTGTTTACGAACTGCCGTCCGTTCGGATCCGGAATATTCAGACGGTACCGGTAAGGCGCCTGCTGACGATGAGAAAGGATAATAAAAATTATGAAAGCAAACGGAAGCGTATTCAAATACGGAGACAATGTAGATACCGATGTTATTATCCCGGCCCGTTATCTCAACGCGACGGAGGGCGCGGAGCTGGCGAAGCACTGCATGGAAGACATCGATAAGGAGTTTATTAAGAAAGTGCATCCCGGCGACATCATCGTGGCGAAGAAGAATTTCGGCTGCGGTTCCTCCAGGGAGCACGCCCCGCTGGCGATCAAGTGCGCCGGCGTCAGCTGTGTGATCGCGGAGACCTTCGCGCGTATCTTTTATCGGAATTCCATTAATATCGGCCTGCCGATCATTGAGTGTAAGGAGGCGTCCGAGCGGATCGAAAACGGCGATCAGGTGGAGATCGATTTCGATTCCGGCGTCATCACCAATGTGACAAAGGGCGAGACCTACCAGGGTCAGGCATTCCCGGAGTTCATGCAGAAGATCATTACCGCCGGCGGTCTTGTCAACTATATCAATGAGAAATAGTTAACATAATCTTTACAGAGCCGCAGGCTGTTAAAATTTCACGAAGTAATTTAACACAAATGTAATATTTGCGGAACAATTTGAAACAGAAAATTAAATAAAAATCACATCTTAAATGAGCGCAAATCCGTGCAGAGTGTATAAAAAGCCGGACAGCGCTCATTTTTGTGAATGGAAATACTCACAAAGATAGACGGGCCCCATTGACTTTACGGCCAAAAATCAAATATAATTACCACTGCAACCGAAAAAACGGGCAGATTTAGTGATGTATCTCCCACATTTGCCCGAATTTTGTCGAAATTCAGAAAGCGAAGGAGAGAGGAGTATCATGCTTGCTTTGTGCTCATTTCTTCGGGGCGCGTTCCTGTTTGTGAAAAGCCTTGTGATGCGCGTCACCAAAAGCGATTACCGCAGGAAGGCCGTCTTTATCAGCGCGGGCTTTGTGTTCGCGGTGATGGCGTTCACATCCAGCGGCTTTGGCGGCGGCGGGAAAAGCGCTTTGACTGTCTTCGCGGAGACCAGTTCCGCAATGGAAGAAGACGATGAAGACAGCCCTGAAGAGATCGAAATCATTACGGAAGCGGACATACGAATTGAACTTACGGAACAAATCCTTGAAGGACAGCAGGTCGTCGGAAAGCTCCTTGTTCAGGAGATAAAGGAAGAAGAGCAGAACCGGATCCTGGTCCGTGAGGAGATTCGTAATATCCGGGAAGAGATCCGGCAGGAAGAACTTGAGAAAGAACGCGAAGCCAGGGAGGCGGAAATCAGGAGAGCCGAAGAGGCTGCGCGAAGAGCGGAGGAGGAAAAGAAATACCGGGAAGAAGAGACCAGACGTCAGGAAGAAGAACAGCGCAGAAAGGAAGAAGAGGCCAGACTTGCCGCGGCGGCAGTGCCCATGACGCCGGAGGATTATCAGGTGCTTCTTCACATTGTACAGGCTGAGGCGGGAATCTGCGATTCAAAAGGAAAGATCCTGGTAGCCAATGTGATCCTTAACCGGGTCAGAAGCGATGAGTTTCCGGATACGGTAACAGAGGTGGTTTACCAGAGATCGCAGTTTTCACCGGTGGCTAACGGCTCCATTAATACCTGCAAAGTAACGCAGGAGACGATAAACTGCGTGGAGCGGGCGATCCGCGGAGAGGATTACTCGGAAGGAGCGCTGTATTTCATGAACCGAAGAGGCTCTTCATCAAGAAATACAGGCTGGTTCGACAGCCATCTGACGTATCTGTTCAGCCACGACAGACACGAGTTTTTTAAATGAAATCTTGACTTTTTCGCGAAAAAGTGGGATAATACAAACAGAATAAGGGAGATTGTCCTTGAATATTGTTGGGGGAAACCGTCAGGCGATGAACATTTCGCCGCAGCGGCTTCCCTTTTTATGTTTAAAAGCGGACAATCCGGCCTTATGTCTGATAATACATCGATCTGGCAGATGAAGGGAAACGCGGAGGAATCAGCGCAGCATGAGGAGACGGTATATTTTGTTTGATCTGGATGGGACCCTGACAGATCCGGGACTGGGTATTACGAAATCGGTGCAGTACGCACTGCGGACTTACGGCATCGAGGAGCCGGATCTGACGAAGCTCTATCCGTTTATCGGACCGCCCCTCAAAGACAGTTATATGAAATATTACGGATTCTCCGAGGAGCGGGCCACGGAAGCCATCGGACGGTACCGGGAGTATTTTACAGCCGGAGGCATGTTCGAGAATGTGGTGTACGACGGTATCCCTGAGATGCTCGCAAAGCTGAGGGCCGCGGGAGCGGTTCTTGCGGTGTCTACTTCGAAGCCGGAGGAGTTTGCCGTTCAGATCCTGAAGCATTTTGATCTGTATCCGTACTTTGACACGGTGGGCGGCGCCAGCATGGACGAGGTGCGGGTGAAAAAAGGAGAGGTGATCGGCTATACCCTGGAAACCATGGGCGTGGACGACAGACGGCAGGTGATCATGGTGGGCGACCGGGAACATGACGTACTTGGGGCCCGTGAGAACGGTCTGGACTGCGTCGGCGTTCTTTTCGGATATGGAAGCAGAGAAGAACTTGAGGAGGTGGGAGCGTACCGAATCGCGGAGACGGTCGAAGAACTTACGGACTGTCTTCTGAACGAGATAAATGGTGAATAATTTTCAGACAGAGGAATAATTATTTCAATATTTCACAAAATACTAGGAAATGGGATTCTATTATCGGTTATATAGAGGTATATAATCACGGAAATTGTTTATTTTACGGAAACCGTTATTGTTGTCCGAACAAAATACGAATAACGATATCAGCAGAACGTAAAGCCCGGAATATAGGTTTGGTTTGTATTGTCAGAAAGGATGATCGAAGTTGTTTGAGAAGGGCGAATATATCGTGTACGGAATGACGGGAGTATGCCGTGTAAGTGATATCACGGAGATGAACATGGACGGATTATCCACCAGCAAACTGTATTATGTCTTGGAGCCGACCGGGGTGAACGGAAACCGCATCATAACTCCGGTGGAAGGAAATAAGAGCGTTATGCGGCGCATCATGACCAGCGAGGAAGCGTATGATCTGATCGACGGGATCAGGGATATCGACAGCCTTCGGGTTCGCGACGACAGGCAGAGGGAAAACTGCTATAAGGAAGCCCTTAAGACCGGCGACTGCAGGGAATGGGTCGGCGTTTTAAAAACCATTTACCTGCGCAGAAGGGACCGGCTGAGCCGCGGCAAGCGGATGACGGAAGTTGACGAGCGCTATATGAAGAAAACGAAAGAAAATCTTTTTGGAGAACTGTCGATCCCTCTGGGGATTACGACGGCGGAAGTAGAACGGTTTATCGTATCGCGGCTTGAGGCTGACGACTGAAACGACGGATAAGATGTGTCGCAGGATTTCTGCGGCTGCGGCGGCATTTCCATGCGAGCATAGCGCCAGAGACGTTCTTATTCTTATAGAGCAGCGGTCCGGGAGAATATACAGCTCCCGGATCTTTTGCTTTGTGCAGATTTTTTGACAAGTGTAAAGCAAAAACACTTGACACCATATGATCTTTCGTGTATGATAGCCAGGGTGAGCGATTATGAAGACCATCGGCGAGCAGGCTATGCTCTATGATTTCTATGGAGAGCTTCTGACGGAAAGGCAGCGGCAGATCTATGAAAGCGTTGTTTTTGACGATATGTCCCTCGGGGAGATCGCTGAGGAGCAGGGGATCAGTCGGCAGGGCGTCTACGATCTTGTGAAGCGCTGCGATAAGATCCTTGACGAATATGAGCGGAAGCTTAAGCTTGTGGAGAAGTTCCGCCGGACGAGATCGATGGTGGAGCAGATCCGCGGGATCGCTGAAGAATCGAAGTTAAACGGCGATATGAGCCGTCTGGATGAGATCGGGCGGATCGCGGAGGAGATCAGTAAACTGTAAGGAGAACCTATGGCTTTTGAGAGTTTGTCAGATAAACTGCAGAATGTATTTAAGAACCTCAGGGGCAAAGGGCGTCTGACCGAGGCGGATGTGAAGGCCGCGCTGCGGGAAGTGAAGATGGCCCTTCTGGAGGCAGACGTAAGCTTTAAGGTCGTGAAGCAGTTTATAAGCTCCGTCCAGGAGCGGGCTGTAGGCGAAGATGTTCTGGGCAGTCTGACGCCTGGACAGATGGTGGTAAAGATCGTTCACGAGGAACTGATCGCCCTTATGGGCAGCGAAACCACGGAGATCGCCCTGAAGCCCGGCAGCGAGATCACGGTGATCCTGATGGAAGGTCTGCAGGGCGCCGGCAAGACGACAACGGCAGCCAAGATCGCGGGCAAGCTGAAGGCAAAGGGCCGCAGGCCCCTTCTTGTCGCCTGCGATGTGTACCGGCCGGCGGCGATCGAACAGCTGAAGATCAACGGCGAGAAGCAGGGCGTGCCGGTATTTTCCATGGGGGATACCGCAGATCCGGTGGACATTGCCAAAGCGGCCATGGAGCACGCGGATAAGAACGGCTTTAATGTGGTCATCATCGATACGGCCGGACGCCTTCATATCGACGAGGATATGATGCGGGAACTGCAGGAGATCCGCGACGCGGTGCATGTCGACCAGTCCATTCTGGTGGTGGATGCCATGACCGGACAGGATGCGGTGAACGTGGCCGAGAGCTTTGCGGAGAAGGTCGGCATCGACGGCGTGATCCTGACGAAGCTGGACGGCGACACCAGAGGCGGCGCGGCGCTTTCCATCAAGGCCGTGACCGGCAGGCCGATCCTCTACGTGGGCATGGGCGAGAAGCTGTCCGATCTGGAGCAGTTCTATCCGGACCGTATGGCGTCCCGGATCCTGGGGATGGGCGATATCCTTTCGCTGATTGAAAAGGCGGAGCAGGAGGTAGACGAGGCCAAGGCACGGGAGATGAGCCAGAAGCTTCGCAAGGCGGAGTTCGATTTCAACGATTTCCTGGACCAGATGCGCCAGGTCAAGAAGATGGGCGGCATGAACAGCATTCTCAGCATGATGCCGGGAATTCCCCAGATGAAGGGGGATCTGGATGTGGACGAATCCGCCATGGATCGGGTGGAAGCCATTATTCTTTCCATGACGAAGGAGGAACGGGCCAATCCGGCGATCCTGAATCCGTCCCGCAAGCAGCGCATCGCGAAGGGCGCGGGTGTGAACATCAGCGAGGTGAACCGGATCGTCAAGCAGTTCGATCAGATGAAGAAGATGATGAAGCAGCTTCCGGGCATGATGGGCAGCAAGAAGCGCCGCGGCGGAATGTTCGGCGGACTGGGCAGTATGTTTGGCAAGATGCCGTTTTAAACGCGGCTGCGCGTCTGTCCCGGCAAGGCTGCGGGAAAAGCGCGGGGCGGCATTGATACAGCTGGCAGAGCGGACTTTCAGTCTGCTTTCGCATAGATGCAGTCTGCATGGTTAGAGCGGACGCGGAGACATTTGCGAAGATAAGGAGGTGAAACTGACATGGCAGTAAAGATGAGACTTAGAAGAATGGGCCAGAAGAAGGCGCCTTTCTATAGAGTTGTAGTCGCGGATTCCAGATCTCCCAGAGACGGAAGATTCATCGAGGAAGTAGGTTATTACGATCCGAACAAGGAACCCAGCGAGATCAAATTCAACGAGGAAGCAGCGAAGAAATGGTTAGCCAACGGCGCACAGCCCACAGACCGGGTTGCGAAGCTTCTTAAGCTGGCAGGCATCCAGTAATTGAGGTGAGGATTATGAAAGAATTAGTTGAAGTCATGGCAAAAGCTCTGGTGGAACACCCGGA
>CANPZZ010000039.1 GCA_947589125.1 uncultured Lachnospiraceae bacterium | reverse complement strand
TTTAAGTGGAGCACGGTCCGCGGGAACCGGGAGCTGTTCTGGGTATTTCTGGTGATGACGGTCTATTTTATCGGGTTCAACGTGTATTTTCCCTATATCACCATCTATTTCGTCAATTATATGGGCTATGACTACGGTATGACCGGTATCCTGCAGGGCGTGGGGCTGATCGCGGCGTCGGTCATGACGATCCCGGCCGCGCGCTTTATCGATAAGGGCCGCATGGCGCAGGTGATCGGCGCGGCCTTGGCCTGCAATACGGCCGGCCTTCTTCTGGTCAGCGTAAGCCAGCAGGTCGCGGTGCTTCTGGCCGGGATCTTCGGCGCGGGGATCGGTTATATCCTGGTGCTGCAGGCCACCACGGCCTGGATCAAGAATCTGTATCCGGAGGAGCAGAGAGGGCAGTTCGAGGGGATCAAGCAGATCTTCTTCGTGTGCGTGCCGATGATCATCGGACCGGCCATTGCTGCCCAGGTGATCAACCGCCTCGGCGTGGAAATGGAAGTGAACGGCGTCATGGGCATGGTGCCGGCTCCCAGCCTGTTCGCGATCTCGGCGCTTCTGACGCTTCTGACGCTGGCGCCGCTGTGGAAGGCTGGAAGGCTGAGCAGGGAGAGACAGGCGGCAGGGAACGTGTGACGGAGTGTTCGTAAGAGAGCGTCTTGACCGTGCGGAGGGGTGTTTGTAAGAGAACGGTCTGAGATAACATGAAATGAATGCTGTGGGACAGACTGAGCTGTTCAACAGAATAAATGTACATGGTGAAATAACGGTTGAGCCCGACAGGAGGAGAACATGAATATGACGAAACAATCACTGGAAAAAGAAATCTTCGAGCAAGGCCCGGTGCTGGACGCAAAAGGCCGCCCGATCCCCGGATTTTCCCGCAGGAGTACCCTGGTCTATAAGCGCAGCGCCATCAAGGCGCCGCCGTGGCGGATCAAGGAATGGGATTTCTATCAGGTGACCAACGATCATCTGTGCCTGCAGATGACCATCGGCCATGCGGCTTACGCCGGCCAGGTGAGCCTGATGCTGTTTGATTTCGCAAAGGGAGAGAAATATATCGACGCCAGCCTGATCCTCCCGCTGGTGTTCGGCCGGCTCCATATGCCGGAGAACGCGGAGAAGGACAACCTGCTGGTTTATGAGAAGAACGGTGTGACGATGCGTTTCGAGACCCGGGACCAGAAGCGGGTCCTGACCTGCCGCTGGAAGAACGCCCAGGACGGGAAGGATCTGGAGGCGCGCATTCTTCTGGCGCGGAAGAATCCGGATTCTATCGTGATAAACCTGCCGTTTGACGAATACGAACATGCCTTCTACTATAACCATAAGATCAACTGCATGATCGCGGAAGGTTATATTAAGTCAGGCAGCGATGAGTGGCATTTCGACAGGAGCGACTCCTTCGGGATCCTGGACTGGGGCCGCGGCGTGTGGCCGTTCCACAACGAGTGGTACTGGAGCAACGGCGCCGGTTACCTGGACGGGGAAATGTTCGGCTTTAACCTGGGATGCGGCTTCGGCAATACGGACACCGCCAGCGAGAATATCATTTTCTACAAAGGCACGTCCCACAAGCTGGGGAAGGTGGAATTTCATCTGGGAGAGAACTATATGGATCCGTGGCGCCTGACGGATCTGGACGGGCGGCTGGATCTGACGCTTACGCCGGTGTATGACCGGACGACGCAGATTAAGCTTTTGTGGGTGGATAACTGTACCCATCAGATGTTCGGGACATTCGCCGGGACGGCGGTGCTGGACGACGGTACGAAGCTGGATGTGAAAAATGTGGTGTCGTTCGCGGAGCACGCGGTGAACAACTGGTAGACGGCCGCGCCGCAGAATGACGCAGGGGGATCTTTCGCGAAAAAGGGGGCGCGGAAAAATCGTATTTTCTACTTGTCAATTCCTGATAAAAGCTATATGATATGTAATATGGTTCGCGCCGGCGGATATCCGCGGAAAGCGAATGAACAACAGGGGGCATAAGGCCCTTTTGTTGTGATTATGCCGGGATTGGGCTGCAAAGGAGGACAAGATCGATTCCTCTTATGCGGCCGGCCGCAGGCGGAGATTCGGCGGAGCAGGATTTTTATTTCTATTTAGAAGGTGGAAGAGGATTCATGTTAGCAGCAGTTAAGAAATTATTCGGACAGGTAGACATGACGGAAGGGCGTCCCTGGGAGAAGATCGTATTGTTTACGATTCCCATGCTGATTGGTAACATCGCCCAGCAGCTTTATAATACGGTGGACAGCATCGTCGTCGGGCGTTACGTGGGCGACAATGCTCTGGCGGCCGTCGGCAGCGCGAGCCCGATCTTTAACCTTCTGCTGGTTCTGTTCGTGGGCATTTCCATGGGCGCCAGCATCATGGTGTCCCAGTACTATGGCTCTAAGGACCGGGAGAATCTGTCCCGCACCATCGGCAGTTCCCTGGTGCTGACAGGCGCCGCCTGTATCCTGCTGATGATCGTGGGTTCGGTGACGATCCGGCCGATTCTGGAAATGCTCGATACACCGGCCAGCATCATCGACTGGTGTACCTCCTATCTTCTGATCCTTCTGTGGGGGATCGCCGGACTGGCCTACTATAATATCCTGACCGGTATCCTGCGCGGACTGGGAGATTCGGTGTCGGCGCTGGTCTATCTGCTGATCGCGACGGTCTTAAATATCGTGCTGGACATCTGGTTCGTGGCCGGCTTCAAGCTGGGCGTCTCAGGCGTTGCCCTGGCGACGGTCATCGCCCAGATGGTGTCGGCGATCCTGTGCGTGTTCAAGCTGCGGAGGATGACGGAATACTTTGATTTCAAGCTGAAATATTTTGCGCCCAACCGGAGTATGATGACGGTGCTGAAGCTGGGACTGCCTTCCGGCGTTACCCAGGCGATCTTCTCCCTGGCCATGGTCGTGGTCCAGTCCCTGACCAACAGTTTCGGGGAGATGGTCATCGCGGCCAACGTGATCATTATGAGGGTGGATGGATTCGCGATGATGCCCAATTTCTCCTTCGGTACTGCGATGACGACTTATTCCGGACAGAATGTGGGCGCCGGGGATTTCGACCGTGTGAAGAAGGGCGCCAGACAGGGAACGCTGATCGCGGCCTGCACGTCGGCGGTGGTTACCGGCGCGATCGTGCTGTTCGGACATAACCTGATGGCGATCTTTACGGAGACGGAGGCGCTGGTGGACTTAAGCGCCAGGATGATGAATATTCTGGCGGTGGGATATATCGCGATGGCGGTGACCCAGAGCCTGTCGGGCGTGATGAGAGGCGCGGGAGATACGGTAACGCCTATGTGGATCTCGCTGCTGACGACGGTGGCGATCCGTGTGCCGCTGGCGTATGGGATTGCGTTTGCGACTAGGACGGCGGAGACGCCGCAGGGAGATTATCACTGCCTGTGGATCTCGCTGCTGGCTTCCTGGGTGCTGGGCGCGCTGATCACGGCGTTCTTCTATGCGAAGGGCGGATGGAAGAAGAAGGCGCTGCACTAAGGCTGAGCGGCGCGTAAGGTCTGCGGAGCGGGCTGCGCTGTTTGCGCTATAGACTCCGAAAGGAAGTTTTTATACAAATACACAGACAGGAGGCTACCATGGCAGAGAGAATTTTCAATTTGGAGCAGTATGCGAAGAAGGCGAGGGAAGCGGCGGCAGAGGGCGCTGTCCTGCTGCGCAATGAGGGCGGCGTGCTGCCCCTGGCGGCGGGTGAGAAGATCGCCCTGTTCGGAAGAAGCCAGTTTAACTATTACAAGAGCGGAACCGGTTCCGGCGGCCTTGTGAACGCCAGCTATGTGACCGGCATCCGGGAGGCGCTCATGGGCAGCAGCTTTGTGCTGAATCAGACCGTGATGGCTGCTTATGAGGAGTGGCTCGCGGATCATCCCTATGACAAGGGCGTGGGCTGGGCCGGTGAGCCGTGGTTCCAGGAAGAGATGCCGCTTACGGAGGAATTTGTGAAGGCGGCCCGTAAGGAATCGGATACGGCCATCGTGATCATCGGCAGAACAGCCGGCGAGGATCAGGACAATAAGGCGGAGGCCGGAAGCTATCTGCTGACAGAGGCTGAAGAGCAGATGCTTAAGACCGTCTGCGGTGTGTTTGAGCGGACGGTGGTGCTTCTGAACGTAGGCAATATCATTGATATGAAATGGGTGAAGGCGTATCAGCCCGCGGCAGTCCTCTATGTGTGGCAGGGCGGCCAGGAAGGCGGAAACGGCGTCCTGGATGTGCTTGACGGCACGGTGACTCCGTCCGGCAAGCTGGCCGACACGATCGCCTGGGATATTGAGGATTATCCTTCCACGAAGAATCACGGCGACAGCACGAGAAATGTGTACGCCGAGGATATCTATGTGGGCTACCGGTATTTTGAGACATTTGCGAAGGATAAGGTGCTGTATCCCTTTGGATTCGGCCTGTCCTACACAAGCTTCGCTCTTGAGAATCCGAAGATCGAAGAGATCATGCCGGGCAACGTATTCGGCCGCGTTCGCGCAGGCGTCCGTGTGACAAACACCGGGAAATATGCCGGCAAGGAAGTCATCCAGGTTTATGTGCAGGCGCCCCAGGGAGCTTTGGGAAAGCCTGCCCGCGCTTTGTGCGGCTTTGCCAAGACCGGCCTTCTGGCTCCGGGAGAGTCCCAGATGGTGACGGTGGAGTTTCCGTGGCGCACGGCGGCTTCCTATGACGACAGCGGAGCGGCCGGTTATAAATCCAGCTATGTGCTGGAAGCCGGGGAGTACGGTTTCTATGTAGGTACGGACGTCCGCAGCGCCGGGCTGGCCGGAAGTATTTCGATTGAAAGGACAGTAGCCCTCGAAACGGTCGAAGAAGCCATGGCTCCGATGACTGAGTTTGAGCGGATGAAGCCGGTGGTGCGGATCGGCGGAGCGGTGTCCGGAGAGGCTGTTTCCTCTGACAAAGGTGCCGTTAAAGCCGGAGTTGTAACAGGCGATGCTGCAGATGGCGCAGCCAAAGCCGCGTCTGCGGCAGGCAGTGCAAGTGCTGCCGCTGACAACTGCATCGCAAAAGCCGTGTCTGCGGCAGGCAGTGTGAGTGCCGCTGCGCAGGAACCGCAATACATATTAACCTGGGAGAAAGCGCCTTTACGCACAGCCGAGCCGTCTGCGCGCAGAAAAGAGCGTCTTCCGGAAAGTCCCGCCTGCACAGGCGATCAGGGCTGGAAGCTGGCGGATGTGAAGGCGGGCCGCGTAAGCATGGAGACCTTCCTGGCCCAGCTTGAGAATGAAGACCTGTTCTGCATGGTCCGTGGCGAGGGCATGTGTTCTCCGAAGGTAACGCCGGGAACGGCCGGTGCCTTCGGCGGCGTGACGAAACATCTGCAGGAGTTCGGGATCCCCGTGGCCTGCTGCGCCGACGGCCCCAGCGGCATCCGTATGGACTGCGGCAGCATCGCGTTCGCCATGCCCAACGGCGCGTGCCTGGCGTCTTCTTTCAATGAAGCTCTTTCCGAGGAACTGTACGAGTGGGAGGGCCTGGAGCTTCGCAAGAATAAGATCGACACGCTTCTGGGACCGGGCATCAATCTGCACCGCAATCCCTTGAACGGCCGGAACTTCGAGTATTTCTCCGAGGATCCGCTGGTCACCGGCAAGATGGCGGCGGCTCAGCTTCGGGGCATGGGGCGCTACGGCGTCACCGGAACCATGAAGCATTTCGCCTGCAACAGCCAGGAATACAACCGTCACCGCGTGGAGGCAGTGGTCTCCGAGAGGGCGCTTCGGGAACTGTATCTGAAGTGCTTCGAGATCGCGGTGCGCGAGGGCGGCGGCTATTCCATTATGACTTCCTATAATCCGATCAACGGGTTCTGGTCCTCCAGCAATTACGACATGCTGACCACGATCCTGCGGAAGGAATGGGGCTACGACGGCATCGTCATGACCGACTGGTGGTCCACCGGCAATGACGAGGGCGAACTGGGCGACGTCCACAATGTCGCCGCTATGGTCCGCGGACAGAACGATCTGTTCATGGTGGTGAACAACGCCGAGGAGAATTCCCAGAAGGACAATTCCGCGAAAGCGCTTGCGGCCGGCAAGGTCACCCGCGGAGAATACCTGCGGGCGGCGGCCAATATCTGCCGCTACCTGATGCGGACGCCGGCATTTGCCCGCATGCAGGGCATCGAGACCGAGCTTGACCGGGATCTGGCGGCCGCGGCGGCCCAGGAAGAGGGAGCCGTCTCCGCGCTGATCCGCGTGGCGCTGCCGCCTGCGGGCACCACGCTTCCGGTGGAAGAGATCTCGACGGACAAGGGAAGCCGCGTCATGTTCGAACTGGCGGCGAAGGAACGGGGTCAGTACCGGCTGGAGTTCGAGTGCCGCGTACCGAACCAGGGAAGCCTGGCCCAGGTGCCGGTGACCATTTCCCAGGATAAGCAGATCGTGAAAATGGTCTCCTTAACCGGCGAGGACAAGGAGTGGCAGAAGCAGGAGGTTTCACTGAACCCGGTGTTCCAGAATACGTCTTTCGTGACGTTCTTCTTCGGGCAGAGCGGAATGGAGCTGCGTGACTGCCGCGTGGAACTTGTGGAATCCTGGGAAGAGAAGATCAAGGCCATGATGGCGGCGAGGGAGAAGGCGGAGTAAGCTCTGTATGCCCGCAGATGGGGCGGAAGAGGCACAGGCGGAAATGGAAAAGTTCCAGGTCCGAAAGTGATACAGCGAAAACAGAAGTTTATCGACCTGAGAGCGACACAGGAGTGAGCGAAAGCCATCGGTTGGAAACAGCATATTCGGCGCCGGTTCACCGAACCGGCGCCTCCACCTCTTTCTTTTTCACATTGACTAAGATAATGTCGTCACCTACCTGACAGATGTCGCAGTAGGGGATGACATATTCTTTTTCACGGCCCAGGAAACCGCAGAAGCTGCCGGGACCTGGGACGATCAGGGCTTTCATGCAGCCATTGCACATGTCGAAATCCACGTCGCCGACGAAGCCGAGACGTTTGCAGTCTTCGGCGTTGATGACTTCCTTCTGTTTCAGTTCGGAGATACGCAAAACGCACAGGACCACCTTTTGAAGAACTTGGTGTATCCTATGCGTTTCTTTTTATGTCCTATGACGAATATGTGCGGTTATATTACACCTGCGGAGTGCCCGAGGGTATGTTTTTGTCAGGATCTGTATTTGTCTGAGCCGGCTGCCGGTAGTAAGGCTCCTGAGGTGTCGCCTGAGCCGGCTGCTGGTAGTAAGACTCCTGAGACGGTGTCTGAGCCGGCTGCTGGTAGTACATATCCTGAGGTGACGCCTGGGCTGGCTGCTGGTAGTACATATCCTGAGGTGTTGTCTGAGCCGGCTGCTGGTAGTACATATCCTGAGCCGTCGTCTGAGCCGGCTGTTGGTAGTACATATCCTGAGGCGGTGTCTGCACCGGCTGCTGGTAGTACATATCCTGAGGCGGTGTCTGCATCGGCTGCTGATAGTATCCCTGCTGCGGGATCGGCTGCTCCTGATAGTACGTCGGGCCGGTGTACGAAGCGTTCGCCGCAGCGATCTCGGCCGGACTGTGTTTTAATTTCTCCGGAACCTGGCCTTTCAGTCCCAGATAGAACATGGCGAACGTACATCCGGTGTACGGTGTGAGCCACAGCGCGGCCAGGCCGAAGCTGAACGCGGCCAGAAGAGAGATTCCGAAGAAGCTCAGGCACAGCACGAAATATCTGCCGCGGTTGCCTTTCATCATACGCTGGCTCTCTGCCAGCGCTTCGAAGATGCCTTTCTGCGGATCTTCCACCAGGATCAGATAGAACTGGCTGAAGGTCAGCAGCACATAGGCATAGACGATAAGGAAAATGATCTCATATACGAGCAGGAAAGCGGCTGCGAAACCGCTTCCGCCTGACAGCGCGGCTGCTAAGGACATGATGTAGATCGGAACCGTGGTGATCCCTTCCAGAAGCGCTATCAGTACAGAGATCAGAATGAATTTCCACGGGCTGTGTGTAAAGGCCCAGAACAGAGTGGTGACCTTCCCCTTCTGTTCGGTGACCACATCCAGATAGAGTCTCTGGTAACCGACGCTCATAAGGAGCATAGCCACCAGATATACAAAGTACAGAACGATCAGCACAATGACCAGCGTCCCGGCAGATACGTTCCCTGTCGGGAACTGCGATACGGGGGAAAGAAATTTTCCGAACAGAGCATCAGCTCCGATTCTCAGCGCCGCGAACAGAACCGCGTTCAGGGCGGTCGTGAACAAATAGGCGATCCCCATGCTGATCAGCGTCGCGCCGATCACGACGCCCCAGTTTCCCTTAAGGGCCCTGCGTGCGTATAATTTCAGATCAGACCGTTTGATATCCATATTGCGCACCTCCTTAGTAATAAAAGCCGGATCCGGCAAGTCCGGACGCACCTGCCGACGCCAGATAGACAAGGATCACGACGCCCGCGGCAACACTTAAAACCATACCGATAATGCCGCAGATCAGACCGGTCTTCGCCTGTTTGTCAAAATAGGTTTCCACTCTGGACAGACACGCCAGAACCACCGCCAGACTTCCAAAAATAATGCCGCCGCAGCAGCAACAGGAGGCGACGATGGAGATAATGCCGACTACCATGGAACCCAGCGCCATGGAATTGCCGTTTTTGGGTTGAACTGTTTGTTCATTCATATGTATTCCCCACCTTTCTTGTAACAATCTTGTTAGATGCAAGATTCCGTACCCAATTATTATAGTATGGAAGACCCTGTTTGTAAATAGGACCGCGCGAATCGACCGAATGTGCGCTTGTATGAATCGGATGAGCGGAAAGACAGATTCAATCAGAATTACTAGCACTCACCTAAATTGAGTGCTAAAAATCTATTGACAAATCCGGAAAATGGTATTACACTTGTCTGCGAAGAGAAAAGATATCCGCGCCGCAAAGCGGAACAGTCCCGGAGAGAACGAATTACCATCTGCGGCGGGGAAAGAAATAAAGAGAAAGAAGGAGCGATGCAACATGGCAACGAAAAAAGGAAGCTTATCCATAAGCAGCGAGAACATTTTCCCGGTGATCAAGAAATGGCTGTACTCGGATCACGATATCTTCTACCGTGAGCTGATCAGCAACGGCTGCGACGCGATCACGAAGCTTAAGAAGCTGGAGTTGATGGGCGAGTACGAGAAGCCGGAAGATATGGAGTATAAGATCCAGGTCACGGTGAACCCCACGGACAAGACCATCGCGGTCTCCGACAACGGTCTCGGCATGACTGCCGACGAGGTGGACGAGTACATCAACCAGATTGCTTTTTCCGGCGCTCAGGATTTCCTGGAGAAGTATAAGGACAAGGCCAACGAGGATCAGATCATCGGCCATTTCGGATTAGGCTTTTATTCCGCGTTCATGGTGGCGGACAAGGTGACCATCGATTCCCTGTCCTATCAGAAGGACGCGGCGCCGGTTCACTGGGAGTCGGACGGCGGCACTGAATTTGAAATGGGCGAGGGCAGCCGGGAGAGCCACGGCACGACGGTCACATTGTATCTGAACGACGACAGCACGGAGTTTGCCAATGAGTACCGGGCCCGCGAGGTCATCGAGAAGTACTGCGGCTTCATGCCGGTGCCCATTTTCCTGGATAACGCGACGGCGGAGCCTCAGTATGAGACCATCGAGAAGGACGAGCTGACGGAGAAGGACACCATCATCGAGACCATCGTCGAGGAGGCGAAGACCGAGGAGAAGGAGAACGAGAACGGCGAGAAGGAAGTCGTGGAGGTGTCTCCGGCCAAGGAGAAGTATAAGATCTTAAAGCGTCCGGTGGCCTTAAACGACGTGAACCCGCTGTGGAACAAGCACCCCAACGAGTGCACCGAGGAGCAGTACAAGGAATTCTACCGGAAGGTGTTCATGGATTACAAGGAGCCGCTGTTCTGGATCCATCTGAACATGGACTATCCGTTCAACTTAAAGGGCATCCTGTACTTCCCGAAGATCAACACCGAGTACGACAGCCTGGAGGGCACGATCAAGCTGTACAACAGCCAGGTATTCATCGCGGACAATATTAAAGAAGTGATCCCGGAATTCCTGATGCTCTTAAAGGGCGTCATCGACTGCCCGGATCTGCCGCTGAATGTGTCCAGAAGCGCCCTGCAGAACGACGGCTTCGTGAAGAAGATCTCCGACTACATCACGAAGAAGGTGGCCGACAAGCTGTCCGGCATGTGCAAGACCGACCGGGAGAATTACGAGAAATACTGGGACGACATCAGCCCCTTTATCAAGTTTGGCTGCCTGAAGGACGAGAAGTTCGAGGAGAAGATGAAGGACTACATCATTTTCAAGAACCTGGACGGCAAATATCTGACGCTGCAGGACTGCCTGGACGCGGCGAAGGAGAAGCACGAGAACATCATCTACTACGTGACCGACGAGAAGGAGCAGGGCCAGTACATCAACATGTTTAAGAAGGAAGGCCTGGACGCGGTCATCTTAAAGCACACGATCGACAGCCCCTTCATCACCCAGATGGAGCAGAAGCACGAGGGCGTCAAGTTCCTGCGCATCGACGCGGACGTCAGTTCCACCTTCAAGGAGGAAGTGAAGGAGGAGGACGCGGAAAGCTTCAAGGCGGACAGCGAGAAGCTGGAGGGGACCTTTAAGAAGGCCATCGGCAACGATAAGCTGGAGATCAAGGTGGAGAAGCTGAAGGACGAGCAGCTGGCTTCCATGATCACCCTGTCCGAGGAGAACCGCCGTATGCAGGACATGATGCGGATGTACAATATGTATGGTATGGACAGCGATATGTTCGGCGGCATGGGCGAGACACTGATCCTGAACGCCAACCATAAGCTGGTCCAGTACGTGCTGGCCCATGAGGAAGGCGAGCTGACCGAGAAGATCTGTAAGCAGCTTTACGATATGGCTTCCTTAAGCCACGGCAGCTTAAGCCCGGAGCGCATGACGGAGTTCCTGGCGAGAAGCAATGAGATCATGATGCAGCTGGTAGGCTGATATTCTGGAAAATCGAAGAAAACTGCGGTTAGAGTGGCCCGCGCCGGACAGAAGGCGCGGGCTTATTTATGTCGGTTATTCATGTCAGAACAATCCGCTGTAGCGCGGCAGCGGATAATCCATTTCATAATTCCTGCAAAGATCCAGGAAATCCTTTGCGGCGCTGGTAAGATATTTCTCCCTGTGATAGATGATATGGAATCTCCGCCTGAATTCGATACCTTCTACGCTGACAGGAACCACCAGCCTGTGCTCGATGACTCCCATGACCATCCGCTGGGGCAGTACCGAGATCCCGAGGCCGTTTATCACCGCGTTGACCAGGGCCGTCGTGCTCATGGCTTCCCAGATCGGACTGATATGGAAACCCGCGTTTTCCGTGACCTGGTCGACGACCTCGCGGGTGCCGCTGCCCGGTTCCCGCAGCAGAAAGGGCTGCTTTTTGAATTCGTCCAGAGTCAGATGCCGTTTATTCCGGAAATATTCGTTATTCGGACAGATCACGATCAGACAGTCTTCCATATATTCTTCCGCGCGGAGGGCCGGATTGTGGGCGACGCCCTCGATCAGCGCGAAATCCAGTTCATTTTCCATGATCTTCTGCTCCAGGAGGTCGGATGGGGCCACCAGGGCGCGGATCTGGGTGCCGGGATGAAGGACGCCGAAGGTCTGGACATAGCGGGGGAGAAACTGGGAGCCGATCGTGATGCTGGCTCCCACCCGCAGCAGTCCGAGGGTGTCCCAGTCGCGCATGCCTTTCTCCATATCGTCGAAGAGGGAGCAGATATGGGTGGCGTATTCCTGAAACCGCAGTCCGGCTTCGGTGATCTTAAGCCGCCGGCCGATCCGGTCGAACAGGACGACGCCGTAGTACTGCTCCAGTTCCCGCACAGCCAGGCTTACGGCCGGCTGGGTCATCATAAGGGCCTGAGCCGCTTTCGTCGTATTGCAGCCGTTTTCTGTGATGGCCAGGAAAATCTTCATATGTCTGACGGTCATAGCATTTTTCCTCTTTTTGCTTTATTTTTTTTGCTCATACCGGCGGAAATCAATACATTTATATGGAATAGATTATTGTTTTAATAAAATTATATTATTTTTATTATTAACTGTCAAGGTGTATACTATTGACGGTAAAGAGAGAGGCACGAAATGAGGGAGGAAAACCGTTGAGCGGGAAAGCACAGAAATATTGGACATTGTTTACTTCAACCTTCGAACTGAGCGCCTGCACGTTCGGCGGCGGATTTGTGATCATTCCGCTGATGCGCAGGAAATTCGTGGATGAACTGCACTGGATCGAGGAGCAGGAGATGCTGGATCTGACGGCCATTGCCCAGTCGTCGCCGGGTGCTATCGCGGTCAACGCGTCGATCCTGGTGGGCTATCATGTGGCAGGCGGGGTGGGAGCACTGCTGACGGTGCTCGGGACGGTGATTCCGCCGCTTGTTATCATTTCGCTGGTATCGCTGTGCTACACGGCCGTCCGGGACAACGCGGCGGTAACTATGATCATGGCGGGGATGCTGGCCGGCGTGGGCGCAGTGATCTGCGATGTGGTCGTTACGATGACGAAAGGGCTTCTTGCACTGAAGCGGGCGCTGCCGGTCGTGATGCTTGTTGCCACATTCGCGGCGGTGCGGTTTTTCGGGGTCAGCATCGTTGTGATTATTCTGATCTGCGGGCTGATCGGTGCGGCGGATACGATGTATCTTGCCTCCAGAGAGAAGAAAATGCGCTCCGGCGCTGACGGCGGTTCCGGACAGAAAAGCAGTTTAGTCGGAGAAGGAGGCGGCAGATCATGATCTATCTGGAATTATTCTTCAGTTTCTTCCAGATCGGCCTTCTCAGCATTGGCGGCGGCTACGCGGCCATGCCGCTGATCCAGCAGCAGGTGGTGGACATTCATCCGTGGCTGACCATGGGTCAGTTTGCGGATATCATGGCTATCGCGGAGATGACGCCGGGGCCTATCGCCATCAATTCCGCCACATTTGTAGGGACCCAGGTGGCCGGATTCGCGGGTGCGGTCGTCGCCACGCTGGGCTGTGTGGCGCCGTCCTGCGTGATCGTGATGACCCTGGCCTATCTGTATTATCATTTCCGGAATCTGACCATGGTGCAGGGGATTCTGGCCGGGCTTAGGCCGGCGGTCGTCGCGATGATCGCGTCGGCAGGCCTGTCCATTGTATTTATGGCGTTTTTTGGCCAGAGGACGCTGCCGGCCGACGTAAGCGGGATCGATCTGACGGCGGCGGTCATATTTGCGGCGGGCTTCTTCTGCCTCCGAAAATGGAAGCCGCATCCGATCGCGGTCATGGCCGGATCGGGGCTGGCCGGACTGATCCTTTATTCGATCCTTTGATTCTGGAAGTCTGTATGGGAGGGCGGGACAATGGAATATGTAATGAAGTCGGGAATGCTTTATGACAGGGATCAGAAAAGGGCGCTTGCCCGCGTGAAGCGGGAATTTGCCGGATCAGAGAGGAAGATCCTCTCGGCGGACGGCGCGCCGGTTCTCAGGACGGAGATCCGGCGGCCGGAAAACCGGGAGGATACATCGCAAAATACCGGGGACGGCGTCCGCTCTGTGGAATATATTCTGGAAGATATGGCTAGCCGTGTCTGCGCCGCCGCGCAGCCGGATTACGCGGAAGGAGAGGAACCGGAGAAGACCGGATGGCCGCCGTACCGCATGCCGAAGGTGGATCACGCGCATCTTCGGATGGACGGCCGGGAGTTTAAGCTGGCCATGAAAGGCGGCGCCGGCTACACGCTCTCGGAACTCTCTGGAAAAGAGGTGCTGCGGATCCTCCACAGGGGGATCACCGGCGGATGGGACATCGACGCCGCAGATAGGCTGCGGCCGGAGACGATCTGCGGACTGTTCGTCTTCTGCCGCTACATGGAACGGGAAAATGAGATTGTGATCGTATGAGAATAAGCCTGCGCCGAACTGAAAGCGCAGGCTTTTGCGCGCCTGCCGCCGGATTTTACTGGACAGCGCAGATTCCCCTCGCTATAATAATAGAATAGGTATCATCCCGAAAGAGATGATACCGCGCGAACAAAAGAGGAAGAAGGGGGCGGTTGGATCATGTTGATATTTCTCATTGTCAGTTTCTTTGCAAGCGTAGCGGGAGCTATATGCGGTATTGGCGGCGGTGTTATCATAAAGCCGGTGCTGGATCTTTTCGGCCTGGCGTCTGTCAGTACCATCAGCTTCCTGTCCGGATGCACGGTGCTGTCCATGAGCTGCTATTCCGTGGGCAAATCCATGCTGGCCGGAGAACGGCGGGTCGAGATGAAGACGGGTACGCCGCTGGCAATCGGAGCCGTCGCGGGGGGAATCGTGGGCAAAGAGCTTTTCAGCTACATCCGCGGGCTTTTTGCCAACCAGAATACCGTCGGCGCGGTGCAGGCCGCGTGTCTGGCCGTGATCACGGGCGGCACGCTCATTTACACGCTTTATAAGGCGAAGATAAAGACCCGGCATGTGGATTCCGTTCTGGTGTGCGTGCTGATCGGGTTCGCCCTTGGCGTGATGTCAAGCTTCCTGGGAATCGGCGGCGGGCCGATCAATCTGGTGGTGCTGTTCTATTTCTTCAGTATGGATACGAAGACCGCCGCGGCTAACAGCCTGTATATCATCCTGTTCAGCCAGCTGGCCAGTCTGATCTCCACGATCGTCACGGCTTCCGTTCCGGAGTTCCAGTGGCCGGTTCTGGGACTTATGGTGGCCGGCGGAATCGGCGGAGGTATCGTGGGCCGGATGTTCAACCGCAGGATGGACAACAAGGCGGTGGATAAGCTGTTTATTTGTCTGATGGCTGTGATCATCGGGATCAGCATTTATAATATGTGGCATTATTCGGCGCTGTAAGTCTGCGTCTGGCTGGCATAGGAGACAGGCTTTACGGAGTCTGGCCGGATGTATGACTGCCGCTTGCATTTTCAGGATTTATGAGATACAATATAGCAGCTGTTTTTGACGTTAAAATGTATGAGGAGGAGAAGAGTATGGAATACACGATCAAGAATGAGTACCTGAGCGTAACGGCGCAGACCCTGGGAGGCAGCCTGCGTTCGATTCAGGATTCCGAGGGAACCGAGTATCTGTGGCAGGGTGATCCGGCTTACTGGAAGGACCAGGCGCCGAATCTGTTCCCCTACATCGCCAGGATGACCGAGGGGAAATACACGCTGGACGGCAGGGAATATCATATGGATATCCACGGCTTTGTGAAGGACAGTGAACTTGCGGCCGCGGAATGCGGCGGGTCCCGGCTCCTTCTGAGGCTTAAGGACAACGAGAAGACGCTGGCCCAGTATCCCTATCATTTCACTTACGAGATCGAATACCGGCTGGAAGGGAGTTGCCTGGAAGTGGTCTACCGGGTAGTGAATGAAGATGAAAAGGCCATGTATTTCGGGATCGGCGGCCATCCGGGATTCAATGTGCCGCTGGAGAAGGGGCTTCATTTCGAGGATTATGAGCTTCAGTTTGCCGGGATGGCCGGGGTATCGTCGGAAGGGGAGACACGCCGCGTCGGATTCTCGCCGGCCTGCTTCGTGACCGGAACGACGCCGTATGCGCTGGGCGATGACGGAGTGCTGCCGCTGCGCCATGATCTGTTTGACGACGACGCCATCGTTCTTACCGGCGTGCCGGCGCAAGTGTGCCTGCATGCGAAGAACGGACGGAAGGCAGTCCGCGTGTCCTATCCGCAGATGCGGTACCTGGGGATCTGGCACAAACCCCATTCGGACGCGCCCTATGTCTGCATCGAGCCATGGTCGTCGCTTCCTTCGCGGGACGGCGTCGTGGAAGATCTGGCGGCCCAGCCGGGGCTGAACGCCCTGGGCGCCGGGGAGACGTATGAGAACCGCTGGAAGATCGAGATCATTTGCGGGTAAGAAAGCGCCGCGGAAGATTCTTTCGGAAAGGAAGAAGCATATATGAGAATGACGCTTGAAGGCATCCGCGATACGGCTGCCTGGGAAAAGGCGCAGGTGAAGCTGCCGGGATTCGATGTGGAGGCGATGCGGAAAGCGACAGAGGAAGCGCCGGTCTGGGTGCATTTCGGGGCCGGGAATATCTTTCGCGGTTTTATCGCGGTCCTGCAGCAGCGGCTTCTGCAGAAGGGACTGGCCAGATGCGGGATCGTGGCGGCGGAGACCTTTGATTATGATATCATTGACCGGATCTATGAGCCGTACGATAATCTGACCATGGCGGTCAGTCTGTATCCGGACGGTGCCATGGAGCGGGAGATCGTGGCGGGCATCGCGGAAGGCGTGAAGGCGGACACGGGGGATCAGGCATCCTTCGATCGCTTGAAGCATATTTTCGCGCAGCCGTCCCTTCAGATGATCAGCTTTACGATCACGGAGAAGGGCTACGCCCTGACGGATCTGAAAGGAAATTATCAGCCTGCGGCGGCAAAGGATCTAGAGGACGGTCCGGCGGCTGCCCGTCACGCGATGAGCGTGGTGACGGCGCTTCTGCTGGAACGGTACCGTACCTGCCGCGGACCGCTTGCCGTGGTCAGCATGGATAACTGCAGCCATAACGGCGAGAAGCTGCGCGCGGGTATCGTTACGGTCGCGGAAGAGTGGGAGAAGCGGGGCTATGTGCCCGCGGATTTTGTGAAATGGCTGACGGACGAGGAGATCATTTCCTTCCCGTGGACCATGATCGACAAGATCACGCCGCGGCCGGCGAAGGAAGTGGAAGAGGCGCTGGCGGCCGACGGGATCGAGGATATGGCTCCCATCGTCACCGGCCGGAACACTTACATCGCGCCGTTTGTCAACGCCGAAGTGCCCCAGTATCTGGTGGTGGAGGACCGGTTCCCCAACGGGCGTCCGGCCCTGGAAAGTGCCGGCGTCTACATGACGGATCGGGAGACGGTGAACCGGACCGAGCGGATGAAGGTGACGACCTGCTTAAATCCGCTGCACACGTCGCTGGCCGTCTACGGATGCCTGCTGGGATACGACAGGATCTTCGCGGAGATGAAGGATCCGGATCTGAAGCGGCTGGTGGAGATCGTGGGTTATGAAGAAGGGATGCCGGTTGTAACCCATCCGGGTATCATTGATCCCATGAGGTTTATTCATGAGGTTATCGATCAGCGGCTTCCCAACCCGTTCATTCCGGATATGCCCCAGCGGATCGCTACGGATACCAGTCAGAAGATCCCGGTGCGGTTCGGGGAGACGATCAAGGCGTATCTGGCGGGCGGTGCGGAATGCAGCGATGCCGGCGTCCAGCCGGCAGTTTTCCGGGCAGCGGACGCGGGCGGCTCTGCCGGAGGCGCGGATGACTCGGCGGACGGTTCTGCAGGCAGCGGCGCACATGGCTGTACAGGATCCGGGCTGCGTGACGTGCGCAGTCTGACGGCGATCCCGCTGGTGATCGCCGGGTGGCTCAGGTACCTGCTGGGTGTGGACGATAACGGACAGCCTATGGAACTGAGCAGCGATCCGATGCTTGGAAAGCTGCAGGATCAGCTGGCAGGGATCGCTCTCGGCGCGCCGGAAAGCGCGGAGGGAAAGCTGGAACCGATACTGTCCAATCCAGTGCTGTTCGGCACGGATCTGGTGAAAGCGGGGCTGGCTCCGAAGATCGAGGCTATGTTTAAGGAACTTCTGGCGGGTCCGGGCGCGGTGCGCCGGACGCTGCACCGATACGTTTCCGGTAAGCAGTAAACGCGGAGATCTATATTTGACGAATATCTGCCTGATGTACAGAGATGACCAGGCAGCGGAAGATGGCAATTAAGAGAGGAAATCAGGTGACAACATGTTGAAACTGGAGAATATATCGTTTCAGGCCGACGGCAAGGAGATCCTAAAGCAGGTGAGCCTGACGGTGGACGACCGCTTCGTTGCGATTACAGGCCCTAACGGAAGCGGCAAATCCACGCTTCTTAAGATCATTATGGGGCTTCTCGCGCCCACGTCCGGCCGGATCTGGCTGGACGGCGAGGATATCACGGATCTGTCCGTGACGGACCGGGCCAACCGGGGGATCAGCTTCGCGTTCCAGCAGCCGGTCCGCTTCAAGGGCCTGCGGGTCCGGGATCTTCTGGAGCTGGCCGGCGGCAAAGACAAGAAGGGCGGCGAGCGCTTCGCCCACGCCTGCGAGGTCTTAAGCGAGGTGGGCTTGTGCGCCAAGGATTACATTGACCGGGAACTGGACGACACCCTGTCCGGCGGTGAGATGAAGCGGATCGAGATCGCGATGGCGGCGGCCCGGGGGACGAAGATGACGCTTTTCGACGAGCCGGAGGCGGGGATCGACCTCTGGAGCTTCCAGAGCCTGATCCAGGTTTTTGAGAAGCTGTATCAGGAGACGTCCGGCACGATCATGATCATCAGCCATCAGGAGCGGATCTTAAATATCGCGGACAAGATCATTTATCTGAAGGACGGCGAGGT
>CANPZZ010000038.1 GCA_947589125.1 uncultured Lachnospiraceae bacterium | reverse complement strand
CTCCCTGACCCATCCCAAGTACGCGCTGCCGGTTCACGGCGAGTACCGCCATCTGATGACCCATAAGAGTCTGGCGGAATCCATGGGCATCCCGAAGGAGAACATCCTGATCATGTCGTCCGGCGATGTGGTGGAGCTGTCGGAGGATTCCCTTAAGGTTGTGGATCATGTACAGGCCGGGGCGATCCTGGTGGACGGTCTGGGCGTGGGAGACGTTGGCAATATCGTTCTCCGCGACCGACAGAACCTGGCGCAGAACGGTATCATCATCGTTGTGCTGACACTGGAGAAATATTCCAACCAGCTTCTGGCCGGACCGGATATTGTGTCCCGCGGCTTCGTCTACGTGCGGGAGTCGGAGGATCTGCTTGAGGAGGCCCGTAAGGTCGTGGAGGATTCAGTGCAGGACTGCCTGGACCGCCATGTGACCGACTGGGGCAAGCTTAAGAATATCATCCGCGATGACTTAAGCGATTTCCTGTGGAAGAAGATGAAGCGGAATCCGATGATCCTGCCGATCATCATGGAGGTATAGCTTCTGTTGCGGGAGAGATTCGAAGAGAAGGGAATGACTGAATATGAGCGGAGGGACAAGTACAAGAGATATTAACCGGGTGACAAAGGCGATCATTACGATCTCATGGAAGCTGATCCTTTTGGCGCTGGTGATCCTGCTGGTCTATGAGTCGGTTTCGAGAGGATATCAGTTCGGGTACGGACTGTTCCACAACACGGCGGTGGACGAGGCTCCCGGCGTGGACCTGAGGGTTACCATCGGGGAGGATGAATCCCTCATGAATCTGGCGGTGGCCATGGAGCAGAGCGGACTGGCGAAGGATCGTTTTTCTTTCATTATTCAGTGTATTTTCTATGAGTATGGATATAAGTTTATGGGATACGGCAATCCGATCAAGGAGGGGACGTATCTGCTGAATACATCCATGTCGGCGAAGGAGATCATAATCACGCTTCGCGACGGCAAGGTGGAGGTGCCTGAGGAAAGCGGCGAAGAGGAATGACGGGAGATGAACGGATGGCGGATTTCCTGCAGTCGCTGGAACCGGACGGCGATCCGCTGTGCGAACGGATCGCCTCTGATGCGGCTGCGAGAGGAATTCCGATCGTAAGGGAAGAGACAGGAAGATTACTGAAGGTTCTGGCAGCGGTGGGAAAGCCCGGGGCGATTCTGGAGATTGGGACCGCCGTGGGCTATTCTGCTATTTTGATGGCGCTTGCGGCGCCGGCGGACTGCAGGATCACGACGATCGAGAAAGACGAGGCCAGGGCGGCCGAGGCGCTGGAAAATGTGCGCCGGGCCGGGCTGGAGGAGAGGATCACGGTGATCGCCGCGGACGCGGATGAAGTCCTTGGGACGCTGGCCGGTGAATCCTATGATCTCGTATTTATGGACGCGGCGAAAGGACAGTATGGGAAATGGCTGCCCGAGGTGCTCCGGATCCTGAAACCGGGCGGCATATTGGCCGCGGATAATGTGCTGCAGGAAGGAACCATTCTGGAATCGCGGTTTGCGGTGGAGCGGAGAGACCGGACGATCCACGCCAGGATGCGGGAGTTTTTGTGGGAAATGAAACACCATGAGGGACTGCAGACGGCGATCCTTACGGTGGGCGACGGCCTGGCGGTGGCTGTGAAGAAAGAACCGCGGTGATGCCGGCGCCGGGAGCGTCTGTCTGCGCCGGATACGTAAGCGGCGGGAGCGTCATGCCCGCCGGGACGGAGAGAATATAGAGAAAAGGATGCGGCGATGCGTAAGATCGAGTTGCTTGTGCCGGCGGGAAGCCCGGAAGTATTGAGGACAGCGGTGCGCTACGGGGCGGACGCGGTTTATATCGGCGGCGAAGCCTATGGGCTTCGGGCCAAGGCGCATAATTTCTCCCTGGAGGAGATGAAGAAGGGCGTGGAGTTTGCCCATGCCCGCGGCGTAAAAGTATATGTGACAGCGAATATATTTGCCCATAACGGCGATCTGGAAGGCGTCCGGGAGTATTTCCGGGAGCTTGCGGATGTGGGCATGGATGCGCTGATCATTTCGGATCCCGGCGTGTTTGCGCTTGCGCGGAAGCTGCTGCCGGATGTGGATGTGCATATCAGCACGCAGGCCAACAGTACGAATTATGAAACTTACCGGTTCTGGTACGGTCTGGGAGCGAAGCGGGTGGTCGCGGCCCGGGAACTGAGCCTTTCCGAGATCGCGCAGATCCGCGCGCAGATCCCGGAGGATATGGAGATCGAGTGCTTCGTTCACGGGGCCATGTGCATTTCCTATTCCGGGCGGTGCCTTCTGAGCAATTATTTCACGGGAAGGGACGCTAATCAGGGTGAATGCACCCACCCCTGCCGGTGGAACTACGCGGTGGTCGAGGAGACCAGGCCCGGGGAATATCTGCCGGTATATGAGAATGAAAGAGGAACCTTTTTATTTAATTCCAAGGATCTGTGCATGATCGGCCATATCCCGGAACTGGCCGCCGCCGGGATCGACAGCTTTAAGATCGAGGGGCGGATGAAGAATTCGCTTTATGCGGCCGCGGTGACCAGGACCTACCGGATGGCTCTTAATGATTTCCGAAAGAGCGGGGAAACGTACAGGAAGAATCTGGGCCGGTATCTGGAAGAAATTGGGAAATGCACCCGCAGGGAATTTACGACAGGCTTTTATTTCGGAAAGCCGGGAGCGGAATCCCAGATCTACGGGGAGAGCACCTATATAAAGGAATATGTCTATCTTGGAATGGTGGACGATGTGGATGAGCGGGGATTCTGCCGACTGGAACAGAAGAATAAATTCTCCGTGGGCGAGACAATCGAGATCATGAAACCGGACGGCCGGAACCTGGAAGTGATTGTGGGCGGTATTTACGATGAGGAAGGCTGTCCACAGCAGAGCGCCCCTCACGCCAGGCAGATCGTTTACGCGGATCTGGGCGCGGAAGCGGAGCGCGGGGATATCCTGCGCAGATGCGATGTGTGATCGGCCGGCGGATCTATGGCCGGAAGAATTTACGGAGGATGTACTTCGTGCAGCGGCGGTGTATAAACAAAACGGAGTGTTAGGAAAGCAGAAACTGGCGTGACGGAGACAAGCCTGAAGCTTTGAGTAGGAGAGAGGTGATATTATGCTTGCGTGGATTGCGGGAATAGGAGCGGTGCTTTGCCTGGTATACTATATCATTATAGCCGTGTACGCAGGCTTTTCCGTTTCCTTCTCCTGGTTCTGGCTGGCTGCGGCGGCTTTCCTTTCCTTTTTTTCCTGGGGAAGCCGTTACTGCAGGCTGCATCCGAAGAAAGTGCCCATGTGGGTGACGGTGCCGGTTCTGACCTGCGCCGCGGCGGCGATTGTCATTTTCTGCGCGGTGGAAGCCTGCGTGTTCGTAGGCGCGGTATCTTCCGAGAAGCCGGGGCTGGACTATGTGATCGTTCTGGGCGCGAAGGTTCACGAGCAGGGGATCAGCAATTCCCTGCGGCAGCGTCTGAATAAAGCGATCCAGTACAGCAGAAAAAGTCCGGGTACCGTGCTGATCCTTTCCGGAGGCCAGGGCGCTGACGAACCCATGACGGAAGCCCAGGCCATGTATCAGTATCTCCTGGAAAACGGCGTTTCACCGACCCGCATGGTCATGGAACCGATGTCTTCCAGTACGGTGGAGAATATTGCCTACAGCCAGCTGATCATTCTGCAGAGAGAACAGAGCAAGCGCGATCTTGCCGGGAGGGGAGACGGAAGCGTCGCGCCGGGGCCGTACCTGCAGGTGGAGGAGAGGCCGGTGCAGATCGGTATCCTGACCAGCAATTATCATGTGTTCCGGGCAGGAATGATCGCGAAGAAGCGGGGGATGGAGGACGTATATGGAATATCAGCCGGTTCGGATCCTGTATTGTTTCTGCATCTGTGCGTGCGCGAATGCGCGGCGATCTTAAAGGACCGTCTGATGGGTAATATGTAATGGAATTCGTATGTAAGGGAAGCCGCCGGATGCGGCCTCTGCATATAGAGAAATGACAAGACAGAAAGTGAGGAATGAATTATGAACGATCTGAAGAATCTGGCGGCCTATGAACTGCTTGCCCAGAGCCGCATAAAGGAACTCGATTCCGAAAGTTTCCTTCTGGAACATAAGAAGAGCGGCGCGAGACTATTTCTGCTGTCAAACAGCGATAACAACAAGGTATTTTCCATCGCCTTCCGGACGCCGCCTTCCGACAGCACCGGCGTGCCCCACATCATGGAGCACAGCGTCCTGTGCGGTTCGGAGAAATTCCCGGTGAAGGATCCGTTCGTGGAGCTGGTGAAGGGGTCTTTAAATACCTTCCTGAACGCCATAACCTATCCGGACAAGACGATCTATCCGGTGGCCAGCACCAATGATAAGGATTTCCAGAATCTGATGGACGTCTATATGGACGCGGTGCTGCATCCGAATATCTACCGGGAGGAGAAGATCTTTAAGCAGGAGGGCTGGCATTACGAATTGGAGGATGAAAATGCGCCGCTGCGTTATAACGGCGTTGTATACAACGAGATGAAGGGAGCGTTTTCCTCTCCGGAAAGCGTGCTGGACCGGTGGACGCAGAACGCCCTGTTCCCGGATAACTGCTACGGCTGCGAATCCGGCGGCGATCCGGCCTGCATCCCGGATCTGACCTACGAGCAGTTCCTTCATTTCCACCAGACTTACTATCATCCGGCCAACAGCTATATCTATCTGTACGGCGATATGGATATGGAAGAGCGGCTGAACTGGCTCGACGAGGCGTATTTAAGCAAATATGACCGCAATGACCCGCAGGCTAAGGTAGATTCGGAGATCCGCAGGCAGGAGCCGTTTGAAGAGCCGAAGCAGGAGGAGATCACCTATCCCATCACGGACGAGGAATCGGAGGAGAAGGCTTCCTATCTTTCCATCAGCACCGTGGTGGGCGACCGTCTGGACCCGGTGCTTTTCACGGCGTTTGAGATCCTGGAGTACGCGCTGATCGACGCTCCCGGAGCAGCGCTTAAGCAGGCGCTTCTCGACGCGGGGATCGGCGGCGACATCCTGGGAGGTTTTGCCGACGGCATTCTGCAGCCTTACTTTACCGTGACGGCCAAGAACGCGGACGCGGATCAGAAAGGGGAGTTTCTGGCCGTGGTGAAGGGAACTCTCCGGAAGCTCGCCGAGGAAGGCCTGGATAAGAAATGCCTGCTGGCGGGCATCAATCACTATGAATTCCTTGACCGGGAGGCAGATTACGGATGGGCGCCGAAGGGACTCATGTACGGCCTGCATGCCATGGAAAGCTGGCTCTACGGCGAGGATCCGTTAATGCTTCTGCGCTACGAAGACACATTTGCGTTCCTGAAGAAAGCGGCGGACGAGGGATATTTTGAGCAGATCATCAGGGACTGGCTTTTAGACAATCCCTTTGAGGTCACGGTCGTGGTGAAGCCGGAGAAGAACAAGACGGCCAAAGAGGACGCGAAGGTCGCGGAGAAGCTGGCCGCTTACAAGGCGTCCCTGTCCGCGGAGGAGATTAAGCGGCTGGTAGAGCAGACGAAGGAACTGAAGGCGTATCAGGACGCGCCGTCGCCGAAGGAGGATCTGGAGAAGATCCCGATGCTTTGCCGGGAGGATATCAGTCCCAAGGCGGAGGAGAATCACTGGAAGGAATCCGTCACCCACGGGGTCATGACCGTGTGCCACGAGTATTTCACATCCGGTATCTGCTATGTGAAGGCGCTGTTCAACACGAACCGGGTCCCGATGGAGGATCTGCCCTATGTGGGACTTCTGAAGTTTTTGATGGGATATGTGGATACGGAGCATTACAGCTATTCGGATCTGAGCAGTGAGATCTATCTGCAGACCGGCGGGATCGGATTCAGCACGAGCACCTATGCGGATTTTGAACGGCCGGGCAGCTTCACCGGCGTGTTCGCGGCCAGCATGAAGACGCTTTATGAGAAGCTTCCGGACGGCTTCGGCCTTCTGGCGGAGATCCTGACCGGCTCGAAGTTTACGGATGAGAAGCGGCTGGGCGACGTGCTTAAGGAAATACGTTCCCGCTCCCGGATGAAGCTGGAGGGCGGAAGCCATCAGGCGGCGATCTCCCGGGCCATGTCCTATTTCTCTGCCACATCCAGGTTCAATGATATGACCGGAGGCATCGGCTTCTATCAGTTCCTCGAGGATACGGCGAAGGCTTACGAGAAGGACCCGAAGGCGCTGATCGCGAAGCTTGAGTCGGTGGCGGCGGAACTCTTCACGGTAAATAATATGCTGCTCAGCGTTACCGCGGATGAGGAAGGACTTAAGCTTCTGCCGGATGCCATGAAGGTGCTGGTGGACGCGCTTCCCGCGGGCAGCGGCCGGACCTATCCGTTCGAGTTCGAGAAGAAGAATTTAAACGAAGGGTTCAAGACATCCGCCCAGGTCAACTATGTGGCCCGGTGCGGGAATTTCCGGGAGAAAGGTTACGAGTATACCGGCGTACTGCAGATCCTGCGGCCGATCTTAAACTACGATTACCTGTGGATCAATCTGCGCGTCAAGGGCGGGGCCTACGGCTGCATGAGCGGCTTCGGCCGGTCCGGCGACGGATATTTCGCTTCCTACCGGGATCCGAATATGAAGGAGACCAACGAGGTCTACGACAATGTGGTCGGATATCTGGAGAGTTTCGACGCGGACGAAAGGGATATGACCAAATATGTGATCGGCACGATCAGCGAGCTGGATACGCCGCTGACTCCGTCCGCGAAGGGAGACCGCGGCCTGTCCGCCTATCTCTCCCATGTGAGCAATGAAATGCTGGCGAAGGAGCGGGCGCAGATCCTCTCGGCCCAGCCGGAGGATATCCGGGCGCTGGCCCCGATCATCAAGGCGGTGCTGGAGAAAGAGAGCCTGTGCGTGATCGGCAGCGGCGAGAAGGTGGAAGCGAATAAGGAGATGTTCGGCGAGGTGAAGGCGCTGTTCCGCGGGTGAGAGCGGATGCGGCGTCGCGCCGGAAACGGCCGGTACGACAGAATAAGGAGAGCGGCGAACGTATATGAACGATAATTACAGATCCGGATTTGTGGCCCTGATCGGCCGGCCGAACGTAGGCAAATCGACGCTGATGAACCATCTGATCGGGCAGAAGATCGCGATCACGTCGGAGAAGCCCCAGACCACCCGCAACCGCATTCAGACTGTCTATACGGACGAGCGGGGCCAGATCATTTTCCTGGATACCCCCGGCATCCACAAGGCGAAGAACAAGCTGGGCGAGTATATGGTGAATGTGGCTGTGGGCACCTTGAGCGAGGTGGACGTGGTGCTGTGGCTCGTGGAGCCGTCTGCATTTATCGGCGCCGGCGAGCGGCATATTGCGGAGCTTCTGGGAAAGGTGAAGACGCCGGTGATCCTGGTGATCAATAAGATCGATACCGTAAAGAATCCGGAGGATATCCTGAAGTTCATGGACGCCTACCGGGGGCTGTGCGAATTCGCTGAGATCGTGCCGGTGTCGGCGTTAAAGGACCAGAATACGGATAAAATGACGGATATTCTGTTTCAATATCTGCCGTACGGTCCGCAGTATTACGATGAAGATACGGTGACGGACCAGCCCATGCGGCAGATCGCGGCGGAACTGATCCGGGAGAAGGCGCTGCGGATGCTTTCCGATGAGATTCCTCATGGTATCGCTGTGACCATCGAGAAGATGAGCGAGAGGAAGGACGGAATGTTCGATATCGAGGCCACGATCATCTGCGAGCGGGACAGCCATAAGGGAATTATTATCGGCAAGGGCGGAATGATGCTGAAACGCATCGGCACCGCGGCGCGTCAGGAGATCGAGAACCTGATGGGGACCCGTGTGAACCTGAAGCTTTGGGTAAAGGTGCGTAAGGAATGGCGGGACAGCGAGCTGTATATGAAGAATTACGGGTATTATGAGCGGAAAGAATAGGTAAACCTCTGCGGCGGCGTGTGTCGCGGCCCGGAAGGAAGGCCCTCTCACCTCGGAGCGCTATTACCTGGATGAGAAGCTGTCGGAATGAAATGAAAGAGACAAAAAGGTATGCGGGAACTGATCGAACTGACCGGCATGGTATTAAGATCCACCGCGGTGGGAGAATATGATAAGAGGCTGGTGATCCTGACCCGGGAGAGGGGGAAGATCACGGCGTTTGCCCGGGGCGCGAAGCGGCCCGGAAGCAGGCTTATGGGGCCGAGCAGGCCGTTCGCGTTCGGAACGTTTAAGCTCTATGAGGGGCGGGAGGCGTATAATCTGCAGGACGCGGAGATCAGCCGGTATTTCGAGGAGCTGACGGGGGATGTGGAGGCGGCCTGTTACGGGCAGTATTTCCTGGAATTCGGGGATTATTATTCGCGGGAGAATCTGGATGGGTCGGCAATGCTGCTTTTGATCTATCAGTCGCTGCGGGCGCTTTTGAAGCCGGGGCTGCCGAATCGGCTGGTGCAGAGGGTGTTTGAGCTGAAGGCGATGGTGATTGGGGGGGAGTATACGGAGAAGCCGCCGGCGGAGGTCAGCGAGGGAGCGGCTTATGCGTGGGAGTATGTGGTGTGGAGTCCGATGGAGAGGCTTTATACGTTTGCGCTGACGGAAACGGTGATGGAGGAATTCGCCAGGTGCGTGGAGATGAATCTTAGGAGGTATGTGGATAGGGAGTTTCAGTCGCTTCGGATTCTGGAGACGCTGCGGGGCATGTAAAGGGATAAAATCGAGGGGCGGGTATTGAAAATATAGGGAAATCATGGTATACTGCGGGCTGAATGCGCAGGCGATGCATAAGAGAACCGAAATGTGAGCAGGGTACATAGCAACAGCTACATCACATGATGGGAGGGATCTTATGCGTAAGGATGAAGACACGGGAAGGTCTGGCGGAAGAGCGGATAAAACTGCGGGGGTGATGGCCGCTGCGGTAATCGTCGCTGCGGCGGTAGTTTTTCTGACTGGCTGCGGCGCGGGGGGAGATTCATTTCCGGCGGATCGGAGCGCGATCTATATCGCGAAGGACGGCGGGCTGTATACGGTGCTTTGCGGGGCGTATGACGCGGCGAAGGATTATTACAGTGAGGAAGAGCTGACAGCGCGGGTCGAAGAAGAGGTGGCGGCTTATAACGCGGAGCATCTTGCTGACGCATGGCAGACGGAGGCGAAGCCGGCGGGGCGAACGGATGCGCGGCAGATGGAGGAAGCGGTTTCGGTGGAACGGGTCCGTCTGGGAGGCGGAACGGCCAGTATAGTCCTGCGGTATTCGGACGCGGAGAATTTGATACGTTTTACGGAGGCGTCTCAGGATACGGACAATCATGCGGAGAAGCTTTCTGTGACCATGGTCGGTGAAGGGCTGCCGGATGTTCCGGGTGAGGATGAAGCGTGGACTGATGCGAAGCGGAATGATCCGGTGACGCCGGAGCAGATACGGAGGCGGACAGACCTGCATCTGGTCGCGGTAACCGGACCGGTTACGGTTCAGGCGGAGAAGCGTATTCTCTATTACAGCGGAGCGGTGAGTCTGCTGGATAAGTATACGGCGCAGGTGGCGGACGGGGACGCGTATATTGTATTCAAGTGATATATCATTTCAAGAGATATGTTATATACAGGTAAGGCGGCGCGTTGACTGTGTGTGATTTTTTCAGCAGTTTCCGGTTGCTTTATTTTCCGGTTATTGAGGTAATATACGGGCTGCTTATCCGGCGTTAAAATAGGTATGTCAGAAGATAATATAAATCATAGAAAAGGCAGGGTAATTATTATGGAAAAGACAATGGACAAGATCGTGGCGCTGGCCAAATCCAGAGGATTCGTCTATCCGGGTTCCGAGATCTACGGGGGCCTGGCCAACACCTGGGATTACGGCAATCTGGGCGTGGAACTGAAGAATAATGTGAAGAAGGCCTGGTGGCAGAAGTTCGTTCAGGAGAGCCCTTATAATGTGGGCGTGGACTGCGCGATTCTGATGAACTCCCAGACCTGGGTGGCAAGCGGCCATCTGGGCGGATTTTCGGATCCGTTAATGGACTGCCGCGCCTGCCATGAGCGCTTCCGCGCGGATCAGCTGATCGAGAATTACATGAAGGAGAAGGGCATTGTTCCGGACGAGGCCGTGGACGGCTGGACGCAGGAGCAGATGAAGCAGTATATTGAGGAGCAGAACATCTGCTGCCCAAGCTGCGGCAAGCATGATTTTACCGATATCCGTCAGTTTAATCTGATGTTCAAGACCTTCCAGGGCGTGACCGAGGACGCGAAGAACACGGTCTATCTGCGTCCGGAGACGGCCCAGGGCATTTTCGTGAACTTTAAGAACGTCCAGAGAACGTCCCGCAAGAAGATCCCGTTCGGTATCGCCCAGATCGGCAAATCTTTCCGCAATGAGATTACGCCGGGTAATTTCACGTTCCGCACCAGAGAGTTCGAGCAGATGGAGCTGGAATTCTTCTGTGAGCCGGACACGGATCTGGAGTGGTTCGCTTATTGGAAACAGTACTGCATCGACTGGCTGCAGACCCTGGGCATCAAGCCCGAGGAGATGCGGGTGCGCGACCATGATCCGGCGGAGCTGGCATTTTACAGCAAGGCCACGTCCGACATTGAGTTTTTGTTCCCCTTCGGCTGGGGCGAACTCTGGGGCATCGCGGACCGCACCAACTACGACCTGACCCGTCATCAGGAGACCTCCGGCCAGGATCTGACCTATTTTGACGACGCGAAGAATGAGAAATATATCCCCTTCGTCATCGAGCCGTCCCTGGGCGCTGACCGCGTGACGCTGGCGTTCCTCTGCGCGGCTTACGACGAGGAGGAGCTGGCCGAGGGCGACGTGCGCACAGTGCTGCATTTCCATCCGGCCATCGCTCCGGTGAAGGTGGGCGTACTGCCGCTTTCGAAGAAGCTGAACGAGGGCGCGGAGAAGATCTACGCTGATCTGTGCAAATATTTCAACTGCGAGTTCGACGACCGCGGCAACATCGGCAAGCGCTACCGCCGTCAGGACGAGATCGGCACGCCGTTCTGCGTGACCTACGATTTCGATTCGGAGAATGATCAGGCGGTGACGGTCCGCGACCGCGATACGATGGAGCAGGTGCGGGTGCCGATCGCGGAGCTTAGGGATTATCTGGAGGAGAGGATTCGGTTTTAAGCTGCATAGATAGCGATGCGGCTGAAGAACGTCAAAAAATAAACCCCGCGCGGGATGCCTGCAATTGCAGCCGGCCTGCGCGGGGGTTTCCGATTTCCATGTGGGCAGGGCGCCAGTGACGCCTTGCCCATATTACGTCAGGATCTTTTTAGACGAAATCGTTGGCAGATTTTTGTTTATTTCTGAGAAACTCATTTTTGACAGGCCGTTTTATGTCAAGTGAATCTTCCTTATGATTTGCCGATTGCACAGAAAGACAATTTGGATTATAATTTCGAAAGAGAGTGTGCCGGCGATGGGTTGTGTTTAGCGGCGACAGACGCATTTCCGGGATTTACGAAGGAGACTGTATATGGATACCAATGAATTGTATCAGAGGATCGTGAAGAATGAAGAATATCAGGAGCAGCTTGTTCTTGACAATCCGCATCCGGAATTTGTCGCCTATCTGGCGAGTCTGATGGAGCGCAGAGGCGTCAGCCGCGCCCGCCTGATCCGGGTGCTGAACGTGGATCGGGTTTACGGTTATCAGCTTCTCAACGGTATCCGGCGGATGAAGCGCGATCAGGTGATCCTGTGCGGACTGTATCTGGGGCTGGATCTGACGGAAATGGACCGGCTGCTGCGGCTGGCGGAGCGGGAGAAGCTATATGTGAAGGATCCCCGCGACGCGAGGGTGGTCTTTGCAGTGAGCAGGAAAATGGACTTTGAGAAGGCCAGGGATTTTATCTGGGGGGACAGAGAAACGGATGAATAGACTGAAATAATGCAGTTTTGCTGACCTTTTGAATACTCAAATATGGTACTCTTAGTATCGGAAAGGACTGGCAGCGGCCACATATCCATGTGCTGCCTGTTCTGACAGGATATCAAAATGATAAGGAGGAACAAGATGAGAGAATTCAAAAGGAAACTAAGTGTGATCATGATTCTGGCAATGATTCTGACCCTGTTTCCTGGTCCGGGCGCGAGGGAGATCGCGGCGCGGGCGGCGGAAACCTTAGAGGGGCCGGTCGGCGTAGGGAATTTGAGTCCGGACGGAGATGTCTACAGAGAGACTGGAAATGGGCTGTATTTTAGTGCCTCGTTCGGCACGGCGACGGCTGCGAATGCGTACCGCGATCTTGCGAATACGCATCCGGAGGAAGTGATCAAGGTGGAGATCGAAGGAGATCCGGAGGGAGTGTCAGTCGATTATTGGGGTGACGAAACAGCCTGGAATGATCGTGATGAAGACGGCAACTATAAACAGACTGAACTCATAATCGGATATGGGCTTATGCTTGGCGAGCAGGTTCCTGATTCCCTGACAGTTACAACAACGCTTCTGGGATGTGAAGAACCGCAGGTGTCGGAATTCCAGGTCAAGGACATCCCGGCGGGCGGAAAGATCAAGGTTGCGAAATCCCGAAAGGTAGAAGTGGGAAAATGCATTCAGATACCGATTGAGACAGAGGATGCTGAACAGATTCTTTTCCTGGGATGGGATTGGAGCGAGGCAGAAATGGAACCGTCCGAACAGAAAACGAGTTTTAACTTATGGCGGACAGGAAGCAAGCAGTTGAATCTGGAAGTTTGCGGAATGAAGCCAGGCACGGCGACCTTTGACTTCTGGATTGAGGGTTCTGAGGAGGAGACGCGGACCACGCTCACGATCACAGTGGAACCGCGTACGATAACGCTTGATCAGTCTGAAGTCGAGATTGATATGGATAATGATAACCATGAGATCAGTATAGATGACATAGGCATGGAGGATTTCTTCCGTAACGGAGAGCTGAAACGTGTAGACGGAAAGGATGACAGAATCATATGCTACGAGCAAATCGCGCAGCCCGAATGGAAAGTAGAGAATGAAAAGATAGCTTCGCTTGAAGATTCCCGGGGTGGGGATGATTATGCCATATTCAGAAAGAGGATTGTTCCTCATAGCGCAGGTACTACGACGATCACAGTCGAGTGGCTGGGAGCGAAAGCGTCATTGACTCTGACAGTGGCAGGATTATCATTGCAAGAGGAAATCAATGAGATCATCGATGGATATCGTGAAAATGTACCGGATAATGAGCCTCTTCCAGTGGATGATATTAAGGAGATTGTTTCCGAGATAGCGGAAAAAATCGCTGGGAAAGCATTAACAAAGGATGTGTGGAACGCTCTTAACAGGCTTAACGGTGAATATGGAAGATATCTGGAGGCGTATGGTTATAACCTCTACGAAAGCGATACTACGTTGGGGTTGGTTGAGAATGTTGATTATTTCGCCGGAGATATGACGCTGCCCGCGAGAATGCCTGAGGAGAATGATCAGAGAAATTCGTTCTTTGTTACACTGGGCGATGCGGCGGAGGCTGACGTGAGCGCAGTTTCCGGTACCAACAAGACGGGATTCACGATCCATTTTGCGGAGGGAAAGAATGAGGAGGAGACCACTCCCATCGAGACTCTCAGGATCCCGATTCGGGTCACTCTGGCGATCCCGGATGATCTGGCGGATGTAGAGGAGGAAGATCTGGTTGTCTATTATGTGGGCGGCGCTGCGGCAAGAAGCGCTTCCGGCACGGCCACGGAGCTTCCGGCCGGCTATGTGGTGAAAAGCGGCAGCAGCCTTCTGCTGCAGATCGATCAGCCCGGAACCTATGTACTGGCGCAGAGGGTCAAGCCGAAGACAGCCGACGAGATCGTACCTGCGGCGGTAGAATATGTATGGAACGAATCCGGCGCGGAGCCGGTCCGTCCGGATAATTGGGCGGAAGCCATGGGCGTTAAGGTAACATTTGAAGACGCCGAAGAGGCGGAGATCTGGAAAGCGGCGGCGAAAGAAGCGCCGGAGAAGTATGTGAAGGTAACGGTTGAGGGTCAGGACAGCACTTCGGTGTTGGGAATCGAGGTCGCGCCGGAAACGCTTTATAAAGGCGAGCCGTCTGCGTTTAAGGAGAATGAGGTGTATGTCCGCTTCGTTGCTCTTATTCGAGAGACGACCGGGAAAGACAAGGTCGGTGTAACCACTGCGATCAGCGGTAAATCGGTGAAGAAGGAACTGGCTGTCGCGGAAACTTCCGAGAGCGAATATGGAATCACGAAGGTGACGATTCCCGCTACGCTGAGCGCGGAAGCAGGCGATACCAAGGTTCTGGAGTATACGACGGACGGACAGATACCGGCCGGTGCGTATGTCGCCATGTGGACGCTTGGGAACGACCATGATAAGTATGGCGTGCTCGGCTATGATTCCGATATCATGGAGATGCTCCGTACGAAAGAAGGAATCGAGCTGCATTTCAAGAAAGCCGGTACGGTGAAATTCTATTTGGTGGTAGACGGTATCAGTTCTAACGAATGTACGGTTACGGTTACTGAGAAGAAGATCCTCAGCGGCGGCAGTGTCAGCGGCGGTTCCACGAGTACTTCTTCCAGCCGTACTGTTGTATATACCCCCGGCTGGATCCAGAACGAGACCGGTTGGTGGTACAGGAATGCCGACGGCACATGGCCCGCGAACACCTGGGCGCAGCTGGATTACAACGGCCGTACCGACTGGTATCATTTCGATGCCAACGGTTATATGCAGACCGGATGGTTTACCGATACGGACGGACGCGTCTATTACCTGAACCCGGTATCCGACGGCTGGAAGGGTTCCATGTTTGTCGGAAGCCATGTCATTGACGGCAAGACCTATTATTTCAATGAGACGTCTGACGGGCATAAAGGCGCGCTGGTGCAGTAATACATAGAGCGCATGGAAATACAGGCAGGGCGTCGCCGGCGCTCTGCCTGTATTGATATTTGGGAGCATTATCTGGCATGAGGAAGAAGCCAATGGATGAGCGTGCTGAATTTGATAAGTATTATAGTGAGATCCTGGCGGGGGAGGAACTTCCGGAGGCTGTAACTGCCGGGTATCGGATAATGAAATGTATCCGGCGGGGAGAAGGAAAGGAGCTTTATCTGGCCGCGGACAGGCAGACATACCGGTACTGTGTGATCAAGCTGGCTTATGGGCGGCAGAGAGAATTTCTCCGGCGGGAGGCGGAAAGCCTGAGGGATCTCTGGACAGCGGTGGAAGAAGGAGACGGAACGGCGGAAGCGGAGTCCCCGCCCGGAGACCGCCGCGGGGGATATTTCGCGGAACGCGGACCGAAGACTCCTGGCATCGTGCGTATCTATGAATACATCGAGGGGGAAGAGTACGCGGCGCTGGTCCGGGAATACTGCGAGGGTGTGACGCTTAAGCAGATGACAGACCGGCGGGGCCGCCTGACGGAACCGGAGGCGGTCGGGTACGGCATTCAGATATGCGGGCTTCTCGACCGGATGCACCGAATGGTTCCGCCGATGATCCACCGCGATGTGAAGCCGGAGAATCTTCTGGTGACGGCAGATGGGCAGTTGGTGATGCTGGACTTTGACACAGCCAGGCGTTTTCAGCCGGAGAAGGAGCGGGATACCGTTTTCGTAGGCTCGAAGGACACCGCCGCGCCGGAACAGTTCGGCTTCTGTCAGACAGATGTGCGTACTGATATTTATGGCGCGGGCCGAACGCTTCTGTATCTGCTCTGTGGAAGCTTTGAGGAGAAACAGCTGGATGGCGTCGTTTGTTCCCGCCGCTTAAAGCAGACGGTGCGCAGGGCTGTGGCCTTTGAGCCCGCCAGGCGGCAGCAGCGGGCAGGGGAACTCCTTGCGGAACTAAAACAGTGCGGAAATGGTTCCGGGACGGCTCAGGCAGCAGCCCGCGGCAGGCTGACGGTGTCTGCCGGGATCGTCGGCGCGCTGCTCGGAGCCGCGCTTGTAGCTGGGGGGGGTATTTTGGAAGGGAACCGGTGCGGATGATATTCCGGCGGTCACAGAAACGGAGAAGGAGATACTTCTCTTCAACCCGGAAGCATACCGGGAGGAACTGGACCGGGCGATCGAAGCTTACCGCAGCCGCGATTATGAAACGCTGGGGGATGCCAGCAGGCAGTTGGTGGAACGGCTCTACAATGACCCCGCATTAAGCGAGAGAGCGGCTGAAGATCGGGAATTCTTTGAAAGCGGGGAATTCTCAGAGGATATGATCTGGCGGGGAGAGGCCTCCGTGACGGAGAAACTGAATTTCCGCCTCTGGAGCGATAATGACCTGCTGTTTCGAAAACGGGACAAATACCGGACGAGCGGCAAGCGGATCGCCGACACAATGGATGAGATGCTGAATGCTTACATGGAGGACGGCGTCGGTATCGAGATCCTGTATAATTATATTTTTTCTGAAGACACGAGCGATCTGCGCACGGCGGATATTCTCTGGGATTATCTCTCGGTCCTGACGACCTCCGTATATCCGTTGTGAAAGATGTGAGTAAGGAGAAAACATCCCGGGATCGAAGGTGGGATAGCGGAGGGCGTGTTTAAAATGTCTGACAGTGCGGATAGTGGAGAGCGCTGGCAGGTGAGAAGGGGATCTGGCCATCAGGACGGATCTCTTCTTTGGATATACGGCGTCAGGGAAATTGAGTGGGAAGCTGCGCGGAAATACCGGTTGCCATAAGGCCCGGTATATGATATACTTTTTCTGTCAGTCTTTATTATCTGATTATGGTTCATGCGGAGTGCCGGGCGATCGGCGTTTCGGCAGCTGCGGATTATACGGGCATCCGCATATCTGCTGCGAGAATTTCCATGAAATCGAAGAACGTTACCGCGTTATGGAAGAACAGGTGTGTCATGCTGCGAAAAGATTCTGTATTTTCGGCAAAAATTAGTAATTGTTGAATCTGCGCCGGAGCGGATAGGCTTCATCTATCTCCCGGCTGTCCAGATAAGCATAGTATATACGATGAAGCGAAATAATTCAACAGGAAAAATCCGACGAAACCTCTTGCTATAATCCGGCCGATACGCTATAATGCTTCCATTGAGATTTCTGCTGCATTATACATATCATTTGCCGCGGAGACGCAGGCCGGACGAAGCGGACGGCGCGGGCCGCGGCGTACAAAAAGGACAGGTGGCTACCCATGGAAAAGAGAGAACAGTTATACGAAGGCAAGGCAAAAAAAGTTTTCCTGACGGACGATCCGGATCTGCTGATCGTATCCTATAAGGACGATGCGACCGCGTTTGACGGTCAGAAGAAGGGCACGATCGTTGGCAAGGGCGCGATCAATAACCGCATGACCAATCACATTTTCAAGCTGCTGGAGAAGGAAGGCGTGCCGACCCATCTGGTAGAAGAATTAAACGACCGGGAGACGCTGGTGAAGAAGGTGGAGATCGTTCCTCTGGAAGTCATCATCCGCAATTTCTCGGCCGGCAGCTTTGCCAAGAAGCTGGGCATGGAGGAAGGAATCAAGCTGGCCTGCCCCACGCTGGAATTCAGCTATAAGAACGACGATCTGCATGATCCGTTTATCAACAGCTATTACGCGCTGGCTCTGAACCTGGCGACCCAGGAAGAGATCGACACGATCACGAAGTACGCGTTTACGGTCAATAAAGTAATGCGGGAGTATTTCGCAAGTCTCGGCATCGAGCTGATCGACTTTAAGATCGAGTTCGGACGTTATCACGGACAGATTATCCTGGCCGACGAGGTGTCCCCGGATACCTGCCGCCTCTGGGACAAGGAGACCCACGAGAAGCTGGACAAGGACCGTTTCCGCAGGGATCTGGGCAATGTGGAGGACGCGTATCAGGAAGTGTTCCGCAGGCTGGGAATCCAGTAGGAGTATTTGACAGACCGGCGAAGGTGGTGCAAAACCATGGAAATGGAGAATATCTGGAACTCGGACGATAAGCTGCACGAGGAGTGCGGCATCTTCGGAATGTATGATTTAGATGGTGGAGAAGTCGCCTCCACCATCTATTATGGTTTATTTGCCCTGCAGCACCGGGGGCAGGAGAGCTGCGGCATCGCGGTCAGCGATACGGAGGGCCCCAAGCACGCGGTCCGGGTTCACAAGGGCATGGGACTGTGCAACGAGGTCTTCCTGCCGGAGACGCTGGAAGCGCTTCACGGCAATATCGGCGTGGGCCATGTGCGGTATTCCACGGCGGGAAGCAGCACCCGGGAGAATGCCCAGCCGCTGGTCCTGAACTATATCAAGGGGACCCTGGCTCTGGCCCATAACGGCAATCTGGTCAACGCGCCTGAACTTCGGAGGGAGCTGGCCTATACCGGGGCTATTTTCCAGACGACCATCGATTCGGAGGTCATCGCCTATCTGATCGCACGGGCGAGGATCGATTCGAAGAATGTCCAGGAGGCAGTGGCGAAGGCCATGAAGAAGCTGGCCGGCGCTTATTCGCTGGTGATCATGAGTCCGCGGAAGCTGATCGGCGCCCGGGATCCCTTTGGATTCAAGCCGCTGTGCATCGGGAAGAAGGACGGGGCCTATA
>CANPZZ010000037.1 GCA_947589125.1 uncultured Lachnospiraceae bacterium | reverse complement strand
GAACACCCGATCAGCCTCAGCGCCCTTTCGCGCTCCACACATACCCGATCCCGTACACCGTCCGGATCACCTCCGCCGCGTCCAGCTTCTTCCGAAGCCGGTTCACCGTCACCGACAGCGCGTTCTCGTCCACGTATTCCGCGCCGTCCGTCCAGATCCGGTCCACCAGGAAGTCCCTGGTCAGCGTCTGCTCCTTATTCTGCACCAGCAGCCGCAGAAGCTTCTGCTCCGTCTTGCTTAACTCCACCGCCGCGCCCCGGTCCGCGAACTCCATCCGGTCAAAATCGAACCGGTACCGTCCGTCAGCGTATATGTTCTCCTCTGCCCTCGCCCGGCGCTTCAGCGCCTTGTCGATCCGCGCCCGCAGCACCATCAGGCTGAACGGCTTCGTGATATAGTCGTCCGCCCCCAGTTCCAGTCCCATAACTTCGTCAGTCTCCAGATCGTTGGCCGTCAGTACGATCACCGGCACATCCGAGGACTGCCGCAGCTTCTTTAAGAAATCAAATCCGTTTCCGTCCGGAAGATTAATGTCGAGGATGATCAGATCCGCCTTCTCCGCGGGATCATACTCCTTAAGCGCATAGTACTGCCGGAACGTATAGTCCGCGTTCCGAAGCGCCAGCGCGATTCCATTGTTCAGCGCTTTGTCGTCTTCAATGATCGTAATATAGTTCAAACCGTCCACCGCCTATTGTCCGTACGTCTCGGATTGCTATTTACCGCCTATTATCCGCATAAAGCAGATTTGTGTATTTCTTCAATGTTTTTCAGAGCGAAATCATGCACTTCTTCAGGATTTCATCGACCGTCTTCGTCCCGTCGACCCGCAGAATAGGGCATCTCAGTTCCGCCGCCCATTTCTCCGCCATATCCTCCGGCCGCGACTTTACGAGTTCAAAAAACTCTTCTTCCTCCTCGTACAGATCCCCGCCGGGCAGCATTCTATTGCCAAACTTTTTAAACGACCGCTCCCTGACCCGCCGCATCCGGACATCCTTCGGGACTTCGATCAGCACAGCGTGCGTAAAATACGGATAGAGCCTCTCGCCGTAGTCGCCCTTTACCGACGCCAGTACGAAATCCTCATGTGTATGAATCTCTTCCCAGAGCAGCTGCTCCACCTCTCCCCGCGTACGCGGCGAAGCGTACAGATAGGTCGGATCATTTTTTGGAAAATACAGGTCCTCGATATCAATAAAATGGAACCCAAGCCGCTCGGAAAGCGCTCTGCCGAGCGTGCTCTTGCCGCTGCCGTTCATGCCGCATACGATGATTCCTGTTCCCACTTATTTACCTCTCTTCGAATAACTGTAACCATTTTCCTTATACGTTACATAAAATAGAAAATCAGACTGCGATACGATATGAAACCGCCTCATTTTCCAGCTTGGAAATACTGCTCGTACCTCCAAGTGTCCATCGCAATATGCACCAGATCGAGATAGTCGGCCAAAACCATTCCCATTGAAGTTATTGAAGGATCACCAGACAGAACATACATACAAAGACAGTCAAGATTGTTCCCGCTAAAAGGATCCTCTGAATAGCAGGCGAGCTGATCCTCCAGCTTAGCGGCAAGTTTCCTCCCGTCAGTCGGAGAGTCCTTAAGACTCCTGTAAAGAATCTGGTCCCTTCGCCAGAACTCGTAATTAATCTTACTGGCTTCCGGAAGTTTCTCTACCATAGCCAGTGAAAAATCCTCCTGTTCAAACAAAGCATAATCCTCCTGCCGTCTTTCTGACAAAACCGGATCTTCATACAATTCACTGATCAGAGTCTGGTTTGCCTTTTCTAATCCATCATAATCCTTTTTCGCATAAGCGGTAATGATCAAATCAAACTGTTCCCTATACTGTTCGGAACGAAACAAATGCTCTCCATCCAGTTCCGGCCACTTTGCCTCCGCTTCTTTTTCTGTCTCCTGTCCAAATGCGGCTTTATCATAGGTTATTCCTGCTTCCGTCAGGGACTTCGGCATATTTATCCCGCCAATTATATTCCATAGGGATACGGCCAGTACCCCCCAAAAAGAAATGATATCGCAGATACCATAGACGCCCTTCTTCCTGACCGAATTTCCAGACTTGATCCGCATCTTTTGAGTTCCTGCAGCAGCTGCTCCGCCGTTTGCTGCCGCCTGTCAGGTTCAAGTGCGATCGCTCTGTGTATCACTTTCTTCAAATCTCTGGAGCAAGCCGTCTTCTCCAGCTTTTTCTCTTCAAAACTTCCACAGGCCAAATACAGAAGCGTCCTACCTGCCCCATAGATATCGGTACGCACATCCGTCTGACTGAAACCAAACTGCTCCGGCGCAGCCGTGTCCTTCGAGCCCATAAAAACAGTATCGCGTCCTTTTTGTAACTCATAGCGCCGAACCGTGTCAAAATCCAGCATCACCAACCGCCCGTCCGCCGTCACCAGGAGATTCTCCGGCTTCACGTCCCTGTGAATCATAGGCGGAGACATCCGATGTAAAAATGTCAGTATCCCGCAGATCTGAGTCCCATATCCTATGATTTCCGTCTCTGTCAGCCAGCCCCGTCGGTTCGTCAGCTGTTCAAGCGTCACTCCCTCACAATATTCGCGAACCAGCGCTGCGTAATCAGCACCTTCCATGAATTCATAAAAATGAACGATACCTGGAATCCGCGGCTCCTGCTCCTCCGAATCCTCCGCAGCCGTTTCCGGATGACCGTTCCCGATTAACTGTTCTTTCTCCGGTATTTTCCACAATTCCATCAGACATTCTGCTTCACGTCTGAGAAATTCCCTCTGCCGCCCATACGCCAGCTTGATCACGCATTGCCGATATGTCCGCCGATCCGCAGCCAGATAGAGTTCCTTGCCCTCACCGCGCCGAAGACAGCTCAAGATCCGGTACCCGGCAGTTACAGACTCGGGCAGTTCTTCTTCGGTCAGAATTTCATCGTAAAATTTTTCGAACTCCGCACTCTCATCCATCGGTCTTCTTTTTCCGCCAGCTAAAGTTTCCGGCGTTTCCTCCCCCAGTTAATTCCATCATTCGGCGGCAACAGCGAATCCAATCCAGTTTCCGCTTTCAGATCGCAAATTCACATCTTCGATCCTCCGAAAATCACCGATACAATTCCTAAGGTATCTATATTGTACTCTATATCGTTAATCTTCGCAATCAGCAAATGCGAGAGTCACCGTATGATCCGCATAGCAGACGACATTTCCTGAGCGAGTTTATATACCGACAATCTCATCGGTTCCATAAATTTCTCCAGCAGTATCTCGCTCAACTTCGGTTTGGGAATCCCTCCGTACATAGGACTCCTCCTTCCTTCATAAACTATCCGCTTACTTGTCCTCGCGGATCTTCGCCAGAAACCGCTCCCCGTATTTTCCGAACTTATATTCCCCGACTCCGGATACCGTAAGCATCTCTTCCTTCGTCTCCGGCTTCACGATACACATATGGGTCAGCGTCTTATCTGAGAACACGATATACGGCGGCACCTTCTCCTCCTTCGCGATCTCCATACGCAGAGCCCTCAATTTCTCAAACAGCGGCTCCGCGCCGCCGGCGCCGGCGCTTTCCGAAGCCAAAGCCGGCTTCCCGCGGCGCTTTTTCCTACCGGTCTTCCCGCCGCCGTCCGCCGCGCCGCTTTCACCTTTCGCCGCGCCTTCCGCAGCCTCCGGCTTGCGAACCTGCTCCTTCGCCCATTTCATCATAACCGTCTGCGCTCCGTCCAGGATCTCCCTCGAACGCGCAGTCAGCTTCACTATGGCATATTCATCCGCCGTCACCGCCAGATATTCCTGCATCTGCAGATACTGGAGCACCTGCCGCAGCCGGTAGACCGGCGTCTTGCTTAAGCTGCCGTAAAATGGATTCTGATCCATCCGGTACTGCCGGATCTTGGCCGTAGACGCCCCATGAACCGTATCGATCACGACCGTCGTCCCGTAGCGCTGCCCACTGGTCCTCACGCATCCCAGGAGCTTTTCGGCGATCTCCGTCACATCCACAGTCTCAAACTGTGTCAGGCAGTTTCTGCAGTTTCCGCAGTAATTGTCGCCGTATTCCCCGAAATACCGGAGAATATAGTCCCGCAGGCACTCATTGGTAAAACAGTAAAATGTCATCTTCTTAAGGCGCTCGCGGTCCCTCTCCTGCACCAGCGCGCGGGAGAAGTCGTCCAGCTCCTGATTATCCCGGTTATTTTCAATGAACAGCTGGTTCGTGATCACATCCTGACCGCTGTAATACAGGATACACTCCGCCGGTTCCCCGTCCCTTCCCGCGCGGCCGGCCTCCTGATAATAGGATTCGATATTCTTCGGCATCCCATAGTGGAGCACGAAACGCACGTTGGATTTGTCGATCCCCATGCCGAAGGCATTGGTCGCCACCATGACCGGGGAGCGGTCGTAAATGAAATCGTCCTGATTCTTTCGTCTCTCCTCGTCTTCCAGCCCCGCGTGATATCTCGTCGCCGCGAACCCGTCCCGGATCAGACGGCCGCACACATCGTCGACCATTTTCCGGGTCAGGCAGTAAATGATACCGCTCTCGCCCGGATGATTCATCAGATACGCCTTCACCGCCGCGTACCGTTCTCTCGGCGTCTCCACGCCAAAATACAGGTTCTTCCGGTCAAATCCCGTGGCAAGTACCAGCGGATCCTGAAGCTTCAGCAGATCGATGATATCGTCCCGCACCTGGGCTGTCGCTGTGGCCGTGAACGCGCTGACTACCGGACGCGACGGAAGGCGGCCGATAAATTCCGGGATCCGCAGATAACTTGGTCGGAAATCCTGCCCCCACTGGGATACACAGTGGGCCTCGTCCACTGCCACCATTGAGATCTTCATGCTGCATGCGAAAGTGAGAAATTCTTCATTCAGGAGTCGTTCCGGAGCGACGTAGATGATAGAATACCGGCCCTGCCCGGCCAGTTCCAGAGCTTTCCGATACTGAGCTGATGAAAGAGAACTGTTGAGATACGCGGCGTGGATGCCGGCCTGATTTAACGCGCCTACCTGATCCTTCATCAGAGAAATCAGCGGCGAGACCACCAGCGTGATCCCGTCAAGGATCAGCGCCGGGATCTGATAACAGATGGATTTGCCGGCCCCGGTCGGCATGATCCCCAAAGCGTCCCGGCCCGAAAGGATCCCGTCGATCAGCGTCTCCTGGCCTTCGCGGAACCGGTCGTAGCCAAAATATTTCTTCAGATATTCTTGTTTCATACTTCTATCCCCCCAAACATCCCGAAAGCGGAAAAACCGGAAGATTCGCAGAGAACCTTCCGGCTGTATATCTCTCCGACCGATACAGAAAGCGTGCCTCTGGCACTCTTTCCGTAAGGAAATACGTATTCGCCGCCTTACTCGACAGATATCATATAATAATAGATCGGCTGCCCGCCATAATTCAGTTCCACTTCGCATTCCGGACAGATCGCTCTGGCCTTCTCCATGAACGCATCAGCCTCGTCCTCGCTGATATCCTGGCCATAATAGATGCTGACCAGTTCCGACTCCTCGTCCAACATATTCCGAAGAGCCTCCAGCGCCGTAGTCTCTACGGATTTGCCCACGGAAAGGATATGATGATCGCCGAGGCCCATGATATCGCCTTCCTCGATCTCCTTATCCTCAATGACCGTGTGGCGGACGGCGTAGGTGATCTCAGCCGTCTTGACATGCTGCATCTCCTCGATCATATTCGCCTCATTCTCCTCCGGCGGCAGATCCGGTGTGAAATTGATGATCGCGGAAATACCCTGCGGTACGGTCTTCGACGGTATCACAACGATCCTCTTATCCTTTACGAGATGAGCCGCCTGCTGGGCCGCAAGAATAATATTGCCGTTATTGGGCAGGATGTAAATGGTGTCGGCGTTCACCTGATCGATGGCGTTGAGCATATCTTCGGTGCTGGGATTCATGGTCTGCCCGCCCTCGATCAGATAGTCGGCGCCAATGCCCTCGAAAATCTCAGCGAAGCCGTCGCCGACTGATACAGCGATAAAGCCGTAGTCCTTATGCGGCTTCTCCGCTGCCGGAACCGCTGCCGATGCCATGCCTTCCGTCCGCGCCGCTGCGCTTTCGAAAGAAGCGCTGCCTGAACCGGACGCTCCGATGCCGCCTTCTGCCGTCTTCCCGGCTGCGCCGCCTTCCTGCGCTGCCTTCGCCGCCGCTTCCGCCTTCTGCTGCGCCGCCAGCTTCTCCGCGTCCTTGATCAGCCGCTCGTGGTGCTCCTCCCGCATATTATCAATCTTGATCCTGGACAGGGAACCGTAGGTCAGCGCCTTCTGGATCGCAAGGCCCGGATCGTTGGTGTGGACATGGACCTTCACCACCTCGTCGTCGGAAACAAGGACAATGGAATCGCCCAGGCTTTCCAGATACGCCTTGAATTCCGCTTCCTTATCGTCATCGTAATCCTTCTCCAGATTCACGATAAATTCCGTGCAGTAGCCGAATTTGATATTGGCAGTCTCAAGATTAGCGGTATCCACATGAACCGCGCCGGACGGCGCGGCCGCCTGACCGCTGCCTGCCGGCGTCCCGGTCTGACCCGAACCGCCTGCCGCTGTCTGCGTGGAATCAGCGCTTCCTGCCGGATGTACAGCCTCGCCGGTGAATTCGATTCCCCGGCCCAAAAGTCCGTCAAGCGCGCCCTTCATGACCTGCATCAGGCCCTGGCCGCCGGAATCCACGACCCCGGCCTGCTTTAAGATCGGCAAAAGCTCGGGCGTCTGGCTTAAGACCCGGTCTCCCTCTTCGATGACGGCTTCCGCAAACTCAATGATATCATCCGTCTTCGCCGCCATCTCCACCGCCTTGTCCGCCATGCCGCGGGCCACGGTCAGGATCGTGCCTTCCTTCGGCTTCATGACCGCCTTATAGGCAGTCTCCTTGGCACGCACGAAGGCTCCGGCAAGCGTCGTGGTGGTGATCACATCCAGCGTCTTGATCTCTTTCGTAAAACCGCGGAACAGCTGGGACAGGATCACGCCGGAGTTGCCTCTGGCACCACGGAGGGAGCCGGAGGAAATGGCCTTCGCGAGCGTCTCCATGGTCGGCTCTTCCATAGCCGCCACCTCGCGGGCCGCCGACATGATCGTCATCGTCATATTCGTGCCGGTATCGCCGTCCGGCACCGGGAAGACATTTAATTCATTGATCCATTCTTTCTTAGACTCTAATTCCTTTGCCCCCGCAAGAAACGCTTTCTGCAGGGTCTTTGCGTCCATTCTATTCATAGCCACGGGCTGCTTCCTCCTTAATCGATCACTCTGACGCCTTCGACATAGATATTGATCTTATCCACTTCCATGCCGGTCAGTTCTTCCACTTTATATTTGACGTTCTCGATCAGATTGTCCGCAACCGCGGAAATGCTGACGCCGTAGGCCACGATCACATGGAAATCCAGAGTAATGTGATTGTCTTCGATACTTAACGTAATGCCGTGCGTCAGACTGTCGCGCTTCAAGAGTTTCACAAGGCCGTCCTTCATGCTGATAGCGGCCATACCAACGATTCCGAAGCATTCCACCGCCGTAAGACCGGCATACTTGGCAATGACTTCGGGGTTGATCCGGATCTCGCCCAGCTTGTTGTTGATTCGTCCTTTCATTCCGAAACCTCCCTTACCGATTATCGTTCTTATGGAAGTATCTCCACGTTTCCTTTATCTTACACTTTACCGTGTTTACCAGATGCCAGATTATGGAACTGCATACGAAGTAAGTATAGCATATTATCGCGGATGTGTCTATTGACAGTTATTCACAAAAATAGCCGGATTCGCTTCTTCACCGCCTTTCCGCAAAATATTTTCAATTCATCGAAAATTTCGCTTGCAAATTCTCCTGCAATCTGGTAAGATACAATATGTTGTGGAGCCATAACCGGGCTCTAGTCGGTTATAAGGAGGTGCGATCATGGCAAAATGTGCAATCTGTGAAAGAGCCGTACACTTTGGAAACGCGGTAAGCCATTCACATAGAAGATCCAACAAGATGTGGAGAGCCAATGTGAAGTCCGTTCGAGTGAAGGTCAACGGAGGAACCAAGAAGATGTACGTATGTACTTCCTGCCTGCGTTCCGGATTAGTCGAGAGAGCCTAATCGAATAAGGATCATGAAACTCCGGGAGAGATTCCGGAGTTTTTTGTTTCCAGCCGCAGCCCTGCCGCTTACAGCGGCCCGTGAATCATGGAGGAAATTATGGTCATTCAGTCCGTTCTTGCTTCAAGCCTGGAGAAAATTTTCCCGGAACAGGCCCCTGCCGCCTGCCAGATCCCCTTTACAATGCTGAAAAACGATACGTTTTCTTTCCAGGCAGCCCTGCGGCCGGATGCTTCCATTCCTGTACAGATATCAGCAGCATCCCCTGTCGCCGCGCAGGTCTCCCTGCGGCGCGTGGATCTGATGCCCTCAACGCTCCCGGTAAACGATACGCGGGACGGGAATATCCTATCGGACAAGCCGGGTCTGTACCCGGATCTTCTGACTCCGCTTGAAGATGGAAAATGTTCTCTTCCCTGCAATGTATGGACGGCCTTCTGGATCGGGATCGAGACGACCGAGAATACGCCTGCGGGTACATTTCCGGTCACGATAACTATTAATCTCGACGAAGATAAGGCATATCCTAAGGATATTTCAGATCAGAATTCAGCAGATACAGGACTTTTGAATATTCCTGACTCTTCCTCCGAATTGTCAGAAGAGACAAAAACGTACGAGATTAATAAAAACAACAAAATTGTTATTCTGCAGACGCAGATAGAAGTCATCGACGCGGTACTGCCCAAACAGCAGCTGACTGTCACCGAATGGTTCCACGGCGACTGCATTGCGGACTATTATAATATCCCGGTCTTCTCCGAGACCCACTGGGAATACATGCGCCGCCAGATCTGCCTGGGCGTGCGGCGGGGCCTCAATATGATCCTCACGCCCATTTTCACGCCTCCGCTGGATACCGATGTCGGCGGCGAGCGGACCACGATCCAGTTAGTCGGCATCGAATACAAAGACGGCGTCTATTCGTTCGATTTCTCCAAACTGAAACGCTGGGTTTCCATGTGCCTTGACTGCGGCATTGAATATTTTGAAATGGCGCATCTTTACACCCAGTGGGGCGCCGCCCACTGCCCGAAGATCATGGTCACGGAAGACGGCGTCCTGAAGAAACGTTTCGGCTGGGACAATGACGCCCTCGGCGAAGATTACCGGCAGTTTCTGAACGCTTTCCTGCCCGCCCTGACCGATGAGCTTAAGCGGCTTGGGATCCGGGACCGCACGGTCTTTCATATCTCCGACGAACCAGATGAATCGTGCCTTTCTCAGTATCAGGCGGCCAAAGCGCAGGCAGCCGGTCTTCTTGGCGGTTTCCCAATCATGGACGCCATGAGCCACTACCGCTGTTTTACCGACGGCATCTGCGAGACGCCCATCATCGCCACCAGCGCGCTGGAGCCGTTCCTCACAGGGCGGCGTCCCGCCGATCTGTGGGTCTACTACTGCTGCGCCCAGAATTACCAGGTCTCCAACCGCTTCTTCGGCATGCCTTCCGCCAGGAACCGGATCATCGGCCTGCAGCTTTATAAATATCAGGCGGCCGGATTCCTGCAGTGGGGCTTTAATTTCTATAACTCCCGGCTCTCCAGACGGCATATCGACCCGTTTGCCGTCACGGACGCGGACAATGCGTTCCCGTCCGGCGATTCCTTCCTGGTCTATCCCGGACCGGACGGCGAACCGCTGGAATCCCTTCATATGGCGGTCTTCTACGAGGCTCTCTGCGACCTGCGGGCGCTCAGCCTCTTAGAGCGGCTGACCAGCCGGGAGCATGTGATCTCCCTCATGGAAGACGGACTGGACGAACCGCTCACATTTACCCGGTATCCTCACGACGCCGGATATCTTCTGCGCCTCAGGGAACGGGTGAACCGAGAGATTTTTTCAAGAATGTATTGAAACAAAAGCGGCACATGAAATGAATAATATGGGAAGAAACCTCCCAGATCCAGATAATTGCTGTTGATATGACCGTCCACGACGAAAATCATACCCAAAGCGGATAACAGCAAAAACTGTGGATCCAACTGTTTTTTCCTGTCCGTCTCCATTATCTATTCCAGCGCCTCATTCAAAAGCTCCGTCCCCGGCACGACGAACCGTCCGCCGGCAATGACGGGCAGTTTCTCCCCCGCCGCCGTCACGCCGTAGATCTCGCCGATCTCCGGGTAAGGGATCGTGATGTCCGTGTGGCAGTTAAAATACGCCTTCTCCGGCTCCGTATGGCGCAGCGCCGAGCACTCGTTCTCCCTGGCGATCACCTCTTTGCCGTTGGGATTATACATGGGCGAATCCTCCGCGCGGCTGTAGCAGGTGTCTCCCACCGCGAAATGCGGCCCCATTTTCTCCACGATCAGGATCGGCAGACGGTCGATGATGCCGAACCGTCTGGCCATGGCGTAGGCCACGGTGTTGGTGCCGATGGCGAACTCCCCGATGGGCAGCGTGTCGTGGTTCTGCAGGATCATCTGCTTTAGGAGCTTCTTATTCTCCGCCGGGTCGTCGAAATTGGCGCAGCTGTAATCCGTGATCTTCCCGTCTTTAAATTCCATATGCAGGTTCTTAAACTGGAACTCCCCGATATAGACGCTGCTGACCTCCAGCACGCCCTCGGTTCCAGTAAGCACCGGGGAAGTAAATACCTCTCCCAGCGGGATATTCACATCCGCCACGCAGTTCTCGAAATTCGTCTGCGCCGACGGGTCGGAAAGCTTATGCAGCATCACCTTCATATGGGTGTGATTATCCCCGGCGCCGGTGACGATCACATGCTCCGCCTGATCCAGACGGTCAATAATATTCTGCTGAATCTTCTTATACAGTTCATAATCCAGCGTATTGATGCGGATGGTCTCCGCGAATATTTCCTCGAAATCCGGGCCGATGGACGGCTTCGGGAACGCGATGATCGTGAAGCTGGTCTCATCGCTGGGGATATATCTCTCCCGCAGCAGGGCCGCCGCCCCCGCCGCCGCAACCTTCAGCTTCTCCTGCTTCTCCGTAAGCGCCCACGCCTCCGGCTTGTTCACCGGCTCAAAACCGGCTTCGCCAAAGGTCTCGATGACCGCCGGTCCCGCGTAATCCGCGCACTGCTTTTTATACGTTTCATAGACCGTGCCAAGCACCGCCTGCTTTCGGTCCGTATATGCCTTCTGGTAATAGACCGCGCTGTCAAAACGATGGTCGTAATCATACTGCCGGTTGGGGGATGTCCCGTGATAGCCGGCCCTGCGGCCGCCCTGCCGGTCCATGGACCAGACGCCGCCGCGATAGATGATCACATCCAGCCCCATGGCCGTGAAATTTTCGATGGCCTTCTTCACCATCCGCTCATAACCCAGCTCATAGATCACCGCCACGCTTTTCTTCTTCGACAGGTCCACATTCATGACGGTAAAGCCTATCCGGTAACCTTCCGTATAGGTGTCCGCCATGCAGTCGACGGTCTCCTGCGGCAGCGAATTCATGAACCGCGCGATCTTCAGTTCTTCTTCCGACACATATTCCCCATAGAAATAGAGGTACCGCAGATCCGACAGATCCGCCCCCGTCACGATGTCCTTCGCAAATGGCAGCTCCGGATCCACCTGCTCCCGCAGCCGGTACTCCGCCGTCAGATCCGTATAGTCGCTGATAAACCAGTAGATCGTCTCCCGAATCCGCTCCGGCGCGGGAAGCTCCTCTTCCTCGAACATATTGTAGATCTCGATGAACAGTTCATTTAGAATGGTCAGCTCCGTAAGCCGGCACTCATGGGCAAATACGGTCTGCCCGCGGATCTCGGACAAAAGATAGGAAAGCAGCTTTCCGTAGTCCTCGCCCAGCTGCGCCGCCGCATAGAAGGGATTCGCATAGCTGGTCTCATACGCTCCGGGCAGGATATCATGGTACAGCGCCTCATTCACCTGTTTCAGCCTGTCAAGCGGCATCTGGCGGTACGCCCCGGTGTCGTTCATCTCATACACCAGCGCCGCGTCCGTCATAAATTCTGCCGCAGCCCTGAAATAAGCCCGGAAAGGCTCCGGTACCGTCTCCTCCGTCCGGATCAGGCTGAGCCGCTCGACGGAAAGCTCGTACCGCTCCCGCACAGATTCATTTTCTTCCTGCCAGAATTCACGATAATCCATCCCTGATACCTCTTTTCTGCTGAAATTCACGATTACCTGCAGACCTGTGTATTCTCCTGCAGGAATTCTATGATAACGAATTCCTTATAAGCTCTGTGTTCCGATTACCAAAATAGCGGCCCAAGCAAGAAGCAGCGCCGCCGCAAGAACAATTCCGATCCTGGACAGGATCCCGTTGGTGTCCCTCTCCCGCAGAGCGCAGATATGATAAATAAACGCGGCCAGGCCGCAAAGCATGCTGCAGAGCGCCGGTCCGCCGGCTGAAAACGGCACCTGCCCGTAGGTGTCATAGCCAAGATAGAGGCAGTATCCGCCAAGAGCAAGCGCGATCACCGTCAGGACCATCCCAATGACGCTCCGCCCGGAAAGAGGTTTGCGCACATAGGACACGCGGCTGGCGGCCGCTTCCTTCTGCTCCCTGATATTCCGTTCCTTCCGCTCCTGTCTGGCCTTAAGCGCCTCCCTCTCCTCTTCGGACACGGGCCGCCGCTTAGCTCCGAACCTGCTGTCTTTATGTCCCGGCACCTGATTTCCTCCTCATCCATTCCCGCTGGGCAACCCAGTGCAGCAGGTAGCCGATCAGTCCGCCTGCCGTATTCAGTATCAGATCATCCACATCAAAACTTCCCACCTTCGTGACAAGCTGCGTACACTCGATGCACAGGCTCAAAATGAAAGTGAGAAACACCGTCTGAAAAAATCCCCCTGCCCTCTCGCTGACCACAGGAAGAAAGAAAGCAAAGGGAATAAACGCAAGGATATTCCCCGCCAGATTTACGAACACCGCCCGAAATCCTAACTTCTCAATACTTCCGTAAAACCGCCGTATCTCCTTAAACGGCTCCAGATTATAGGCATAACCGTCTCCAAGGCTTCCGCCCCTCCGGTAAGTCTCGGAAAACAACACCAGATAGATCAGCACGGACAGGTACAGGAAAAACACCACAAGGACGCGCCTCTGGTTCTTCGTATATTTTGAAAACATAATTGTGCTCCAGTCTAATCCGTCACGGCAGACGCAGTAAAGTATGCCGCCGGCGTCCTTTCCCGCATCCCGAAGTATGATCAGAACGTCAGCTCTGATTTTCTCTTAAGCAGAACCGCCCCGCTGACAATCGCCACGATCCCCGCGCTGAGTCCCGCCACGATCATGATGATGCCGACCGCAATATTGGCCGCTCCGGTATTTCTCATTGTTCTATAGACTCTCTCCATAATTCTTCTCCCTTCTTCACGCTTTCAGGCATTCGCGGTTTCGATTCCGGTGTACCAGGACGACTCGACGTTCCGAAACAACCGAACCTGCCCGCGCGGTTTCATTTTACACCATACTGCTCATAATATGCGTCAATCGCCGCTTTCAATGTATCGTCGATCACGATCCGCCCCTGGCATTCCCGGTTATACAGATGTTCTACCACGTCCGCCATCGTCACGATCGCATTGGCCTCGATGCCGTAAAGCTCCTTGATCTCCTCCAGGGCGCTCTTCTCGCCCTTGCCCCGCTCCATGCGGTTTAAGGATACCATCAGGCCCACGATCGTCACGTCGCCCTGGGCCTTCAGGATCGGAAATGTCTCCTCGATGGACTTGCCGGAGGTGGTCACATCCTCGATAATGACGACCTTATCGCCGTCCTGCAGCCTGCTTCCCAGCAAAATTCCGGTATCGCCGTGATCCTTCACTTCCTTGCGGTTGGAGCAGTAACGGATCTCCTTACCGTACATCTCATGGAACGCGATCACTGTCGCCACGCTCAGCGGAATGCCCTTATACGCCGGCCCGAAGAGCACGTCGAAATCATCGCCGTAATGCTCGTGGATCGCCTCCGCGTAGTAGCGGCCCAGACGCATCAGCTGGGAACCGGTCACATAGGCGCCCGCGTTCATGAAAAATGGGGACTTTCTCCCACTTTTCAGTGTAAAATCGCCGAATTTCAGCACGTTGCTCTCCACCATGAACTCTATAAATTCCTGTTTATACTTTTCCATTACCACAAGTCTCCTTTTCCATTTTACACTGCAGCACTGTTTTTATCATTTCTGCCGTCAATCGTTTCCGTCGTTCCGTCTGTCTTTACGCATCACCTGACCGCGCCGATCAGTTCTTTCACATCGGCGATCCCATATTTTTCCATATACTTTTCAATTCCTTCCACGATCTCCACCGTTGCGTAAGGATTGAAGAAATTCGCGGTTCCTACGGACACCGCCGTAGCTCCCGCCAGCAGGAATTCGATGGCGTCCTCCGCCGTCGCGATCCCGCCCATACCGATAATAGGAAGCTTCACCGCGTTGGCCGCCTGATAGACCATGCGTACCGCGATCGGCTTGATCGCCGGACCGGACATGCCGCCGGTCTTATTGGCCAGCGCGAACGTTCTCTTATGGATATCGATCTTCATGCCGGTCAGCGTGTTGATCAGTGAGATCGCGTCCGCGCCGCCGGCCTCCGCCGCCTTCGCCATGACCGTGATGTCGGTCACGTTGGGGCTGAGCTTCATGATGATCGGCTGCTTTGCGTGATCTTTCACCTGCCGGGTGATCGTCTCCACCGCCTTCGGATCCTGGCCGAAAGCGATGCCGCCTTCTTTCACATTAGGGCAGGAAATATTGATCTCCAGCAGATCCGCCGGCTCGTCGCCCAGCCGCTCCACCACATCGATATAGTCTTCCGCGGTACGCCCGCAGACATTGACTACGATCTTCGTATCGTATTTCTTCAGAAATGGAATATCCCGCCGCGCAAATACATCGATGCCCGGGTTCTGCAGTCCGATGGCGTTCAGCATCCCGCCGTAGACTTCGGCGACGCGGGGCGTGGGATTCCCAGGCCAGGGGACGTTGGCGACGCCCTTCGTCACCACGGCGCCCAACCGGCTTAAGTCCACAAATTCCGAATATTCTTCCCCAGAACCGAATGTCCCTGAGGCAGTCATGACCGGATTCTTCAGTTCCACACCGGCGATGGTCACTCTTGTGTCCGTCACAGTTCCACCTCCCCGGCTTCAAACACCGGCCCGTCCTTGCAGATCCGCTTATTGTGTACATTCGAATGGGCGTCCACTTCGCCGGTCTGACAGACGCAGGCCAGGCATGCGCCGACGCCGCAGGCCATCCGCTCTTCCAGGGACAGCCAGCACTCGATCCGGTGCTCTGCCGCAAAGGCCTTCAGCGCGCGCAGCATTGGCGTGGGGCCACAGGCAAGGATAACGGGGGCCGCAGACTTCTGCTTCACGGCTTCTCCGGCCGGTAATTTCAGCCGCTGAGCCATATCTGCAATCAGTCCCTGTTCCCGGATCGCGTCCAGCACATTTCCCTTCGTGCCCACGCTGCCGTCCTCCGTAGCGACGACTACTTCCGCGTAAGGCTCAAATTCCTCTTTTAGAAAAAGCTGCGCGTCCCGATAACCAAGGACCGCCGTCTTCTCGCAGTTTAGTTCTTTCGCCAGTTCCAGCATCGGCGGGATCCCGATGCCGCCGCCGATCAGGAACACATGCCGGTCCGCCGCGATCTCCGGGAATCCGTTTCCCAGGGGGCCAAGTACCGTGACCGTGTCCCCGGCTCTGTATCCGGCGAACTCCTTCGTACCGCCGCCGGCGATCCGGTAGACCAGGCGCAATGTGCCCGCTTCCCGGTCGATCTCACAGATGCTGATGGGCCGCGGAAGAAGCTTCGACGCGTCCTTCGTGTAGACCGACAGAAACTGCCCTGCGCGGGCCTGTGCTGCGATCCCCTCAGCCTGAATCCACATACTGTAGATGTCGGGGCCGATCATCTCCTGACTGACGACCTTCGCAGTCATTTTTATCTTAAACATAGTTACTCCTATTTAATTTACGCTAAACACAATTCTTTACTTCTTCAAAGTACAGCTTATGCAGAACTGCACTTACAACAATCATAGTTCACCAGTACAAAAATGCTTCGTTTTACAGACCGCTATGGAAAAGCAGAATTCTGCGCAACGCTTACAGCACGCTCCCAATATCCGCGACCATGTCGATCACAGCCTGCCGGGACGCCTCGCCGAAATGCTCCGCGCCGAATTTGTCATACGGCGCCTTCTTATAAGCCGCGATGATGCCGCGGGAAGAATTCACAATGGCCCCGAGACAATCCTCATTGAAGCAGTATTTCAGATCCTGGGCCGTACCGCCCTGGGCGCCGTAACCCGGCACCAGGAAATAAGTGTTCGGCATCTGTTTGCGCAGAATCTTACTCATCTCCGGGTAGGTAGCCCCAACTACCGCGCCGACATTGCTGTAGGTTCCATCCATGGAAACGCTGCCCCATTCCACCACTTTATCCGCCACCAGTTCGTACAGCGGCCGGCCGTCGATCAGCCTGTCCTGGAACTCGCCGCTGGACGGATTGGAGGTCTTCACCAGCACGAAGATTCCTTTATCTTCCGCCGCGCACACATCCACAAACGGCTTCACGCCGTCGGTACCCAGGTACGGATTCACCGTCACGAAATCCGTGTCAAATCCGGCCAGAACCGCCGAACCCACCTTCACATGACCCAGATGGGCCGTCGCATAGGCCGCTGAGGTAGAACCGATATCGCCGCGCTTAGCGTCGCCGATGACGATCAGGTCTTTGCTCCGGCAATAGTCCACCGTTTTCTTATATACCACGAGCCCCGGAATCCCGAACTGCTCGTACATGGCGATCTGCGGCTTCACCGCCGGGATCAGATCCCAGACGTTGTCCACGATCTCTTTATTAAACTGCCAGATAGCCTCGGCCGCGCCCTCCAGGGTCTCGCCGAATTCGGCATAGGCTTTCGTTGTAATATGTTCCGGAATGTAGCTGAGCATGGGATCCAGTCCCACACAGATCGGTGCTTTGGTCTTCTGAATCTTCTCGATCAGTTTCTGAATCATCTCGTCCTCCTGGGCATCATGATGTAGATGCACCGCCTAAGCGGCGCATGGAAGTTTGTCATGTCAGTTTACCATCATAGCATAAAAATGTAAGGGACGCAAGCCGTCAAATCCCGGCCGCGTCCCTTTTTCAGCTATAATCTTAAAAGTTCATACTTCTCCTGACAGAAAAACAAGCGGGCGGAATAGGGGATTGCTTTCCGCTTTTCTCAGAACAACTCGTCCAGCAGCAGATACCACTTAAGTTTCTCCGGATCCGGAGCGACGCCCAGCGCGTCGAAGAGCCGGTCCGCGTCCACCTTGCGCTTTACCGACGCATATTTCCCTTCCATATTGCTCCGCAGGCTCCGGCGGCACAGTGCGATATCGCGCCAGCGGTCGCCCACGCCGGCGTCCCCCAGATCGATAAAGCCGCCGATCCCGGTCTCCGTCAGGAATACGTTTGGCAGGCAGAAATCGCCGTGGGACAGCACCGGTTCATAGGATGGCCGGTTGTTCTCAAGCCAGTAAAGCAGCGCTTCCGGATCCTTAAATCCGCCCAGTCCGAAGGTGGTCGGCTCCACATTGTCCGTGTCCACCAGACCATGTTCCACGCGGAACCGCGCCTCCTCAAGTTCCGCCTCCTGATCCCGCATGACCGGGCAGGATGAAACATCCACTGCCCATAGTATGTGCATCGCCTCCGCCAGCCGCGGGATCAGCACCTCCGGCCGGGCAAGAAATTCTTCATCGCACGCCATTTTTCCTTTCACCCGCGTCATCAGCAGATACATCTTCCCTTCCCGCTCCTCACAGGCGATCACCTCCGGCGCGGGAACTTTTCCCGCAAGCCACTGAAGCATCGTCACCTCGCGCTCCGTCCACGGGGCGACAGGCTGGATCTTTAAGACCATATCCTCATACATAAATACGCCTGCCCCGGACATACCAGTGGTATTCTCCATATAGGGCAGGCCGTTCACTTTCTTTTCAATCTCAGGCGGAAGCCATGAATTCTTCATCGTTCTGTTTCCTTCACACATTATTGTCATAAACCAGTTACTGCATCAAAGGCAGCTTCGAATCAGATCTTTCCCTCCAATCTATCTTCTCGCAGAAAAAAAATCATAAATGCTCATCACCAGAATTCCCTGTTCTGTGTACCACGGTGCAGAAGCATTTAAGAGACAGATATCCAGTATCTCTGCACCGTCTCCCCGTCCACAACGACTTCATTTTCCAGCATGCCGCCGTTTTTGATAATACTTCTGGCGGAAGCAATGTTATCCTTATCGCACACCATAAGCACCCGGCGGATCCCGAGCCGCCTGCATTCCTCAAGCGCCAGACCGATCATGGCCGTGGCGACTCCCCTGCCGCGCTCCGAAGGACGGACGCCGTCGCCGATGTGTCCGCCGTCCAGCAGAAGCCGGTCGTTTAAGCGGTGCCGGATATTGACCGCTCCCACCATGATATTCCGGTC
>CANPZZ010000036.1 GCA_947589125.1 uncultured Lachnospiraceae bacterium | reverse complement strand
CGGAAGTTTTACCTGTTCATCTAATACGGTCAGATATAACTGCATTTTCCCGGCATATTCCGCTTCAAACTCACCGATCTTTAATTCTATGGCAATCAGACTTCTCAATCTTCTGTGGAAAAGGAGCATGTCAATATATATGTCTCTGCTCCCTGCAACCAGATGATATTGATTGCCAATAAATGCAAAATCACCGCCCATTTCTATCAAAAAAGCCCGGATATTGTTTACCAGTTGCATTTCCAGTTCATGCTCTGAATACTCTGGAGAAAGTTCTGCAAAATCAAACATATATTCATCCTTTATTGCCAATTTTGCCTGAGCCCTCCGTTCTTTCGGAAGCGTCAGGTCAAAATTCGTCTGGCTCAGCAGATATTTTTCATATGTCTGGGCTTCTATAAAATTGATCAGTATGCGCTTCGTCCAACCATATCGTTTTACCATTTGTATGTAAAATTCTTTCTGCAGGTCATCCTTACATCTTTCCATAATGATAACATTATTGCTCCAACTGATTTCTCGCACCAGCGGTGCGAGTTTCTCTGACCCGCGATATGTCAGATAAAAATTGCGCATTCTCCAAAGGTTTGCAGCGGAATATCCTCTGGCACCCGGAAATTCTTTCTGCAATTCTTTCGATAATACTTGAACGATAGATTTTCCCCAGCTTTTTTCTTCTTGCTGTCTGTATATTTCCTCCCCAATTTCCCAATAAAGATTTATTGTTTCAGAATTAACCATCTGCAACACACGATATTGTTTTTGATGGATCATTTGTTTTAGATAATTTACCAGAGGTTCATATCCTGTAATTTCATTCTTCCCCATGTGCACCTCCATTTCTCGCGCCAGTGGTGCGAGATCTTCAAAAATTCATTTACCGCATATCTTGACTTCCCGGATCAAAGACATTTTCTTTATCTTAGCACAATAAGCGGGATTTTTCCAGTAATCATAGAAATATGAGGTGTATCATTATGAAAATGAAAGGCTGATCGGGTATATTGACAGTGTATCGAACGGAGTGACCGACGCCTATATTCAGGATTTAATGGTCTGTCCGGATTATCAGGGCAAAGAGATCGGCACAGCCTTGAAGAGAATTTGAAACCGTTTTATAAGCGCTTCGGTTTTTATAATATGCTGTGTGGGCAAATGGAAACATGCGCCTGTGATGATCAACCCGCTTAGAAATAACAGGCGTGCCCGCCCGGAATCCCCGGTACCGCAGCACGCCTGCATATTATGTCGGTATACAAAACATTTATTTCATATTCTCTAAACCCGCAAAGAAGCGCTCGCCGTTTTCCCGCGCTCTCTCCGCGCCTCTTACGCCTCTTCCTGCTCCAGATCCTCCTTGGTCTTCGGAAGCACGATGTTCAGGATGATCGCCACCATGGCCGCCGGCACGATGCCGGAGCCGCCGAAGATCAGCTGGACGTACTGGGGCGTATGGGCCAGGATGCCCGTATTGGCGCCCATGCCGTAGCCGACGCCAAGCGCCACCGCCACGATAGACAGGCTTCTGGCCGTCAGGGGCTTTCTCGTAATCAGCTGAATACCGCTGAGTACGATGGAGGAGAACATCATCACGGCCGCGCCGCCCAGCACCGACTGGGGCATGATGGAAATGATCGCGCCCAGCTTCGGAACGAGGCCGCACAGAACCAGGAAAATGGCGCCGCAGGCCAGAGCGCCGCGGTTGACTACTTTGGTCATGGCTACCAGACCCACGTTCTGACTGAAAGAGGTGTTCGGCAGTACGCCGAACAGGGCCGCGATGGAGGAACCGATCCCGTCGCAGATCACGCCGCCGGCCAGCTCGTCGTCCGTCGCCTCACGGTCCATACCGCCGACGATCACGCCGGAGATATCGCCCACCGTCTCCACCGCCGTCACAATGAACATGATCATGACAGGGAGAATCGCCCGCAGGTCGAAGACCAGCTTCACCGGCATAAGTTTCGGGATCTCAATCCAGGCCGAGGCTCCTACCTGGCTCCAGTTCAGGACCCAGGACTTGGTGTATTCCACGCCCTCCGCGTCGATCGCGGTGTGCGGAAGGACCAGGCCCATGATCACTGCGGCGATGTAGCCGGCCACAATGCCTACCAGGATCGCCGAGGAACTTAAGAAGCCTTTCGTGCAGTGCTTCACGACCAGGATCACCACCAACACGAAGGTTGCCAACAGGAGGTTCTCCATGGAGCCGAAGTCCTTCGCCGTATTGCCGCCGCCGAAGGAATTGATTCCGACGGAAATCAGCGAAAGTCCGATGGACAGCACCACAGTACCCGTGACGACCGGTGGGAAGAACTTGCGCAGAGGCTTTAAGAAGAAGCCCAGCACGCCTTCAAAGAGGCCGCCCAGCAGGGACGCGCCCATCATCGCGCCGTAGGTCAGGATGCCGCTGCCCATGGTAGCTGCCACGCCGCTGAACACGCCGATGAATCCGGAACTGGTACCCATTATGATCGGCACCTTGCCGCCGATCGGTCCGATCGAGAACAGCTGGATCAGAGTCACGATACCGGCCACCAGCATGGCGTTCTGCAGAAGCGCCACACGCAGATCCGCGAATTCCGCGTTGCCCGCCAGTCCGCAGGCGCCGGTGATCACCAGAAGGGGCGTCAGGTTTCCCACGAACATGGCCAGCACATGCTGCAGGCCCAGCGGGATCGCCTGGGACAGAGGCATTTTGCCCTCAAACTGAAATGCCTCCTCAGAAAGTCCGTTTTTGTTTTCCATTGTTCGATTCTCCTTGTCTTTTTGTTGGGGGTCAAAAAACAAACAAGGCATATTATAGTGGACTTCCCGGAATTAATCAATCCCTAATTTACATTTTATGACAGAAATCGCGTCAGAGCGGCAGCGGCGCAGACGGCTCATCTTTTTCCGCATTCGAAACCGCCAAAAGATAAACCGTCTGCGCCGTTTTCCCGCCCTGCGTTCTTACAATTTTATGACGACCTCCGTGCCGTCGGATACGCTGACGTGAACGAGTTCAAGGCCCCGGTAGCGGCGCCAGTGCATTTTGCGCACCGCTTTCGAGAGCACAAGCATGAACGCCCTCTGACTGTCGCTCATCTCTTCGCCCCCGAAGCGGACGGCGGCGCGCAGTCCGATCGGCAGAAGAAAACGCGGAATTATGAGCAACAGACGCACGCCCCCTGCGCGGATCCGGACCGTCATTCGACCCAGATCTCCACTTTCGTATTTTCCTCGTTCACTTCGATCTCAACCAGCTTTCCCATGACACCGGCGTTCGCGAGCGCGATCACACGGTCGAGATCTATGCTTTCGAGCGCGCTTTTCGCGCCCTTAAGCGACTCGTCGTCTTCGACAAGATCGATAGCCCCGGTCGCCAGAAGGAGCTTTACGACCTCCAGCGGCAGATTTAAGCTGACCCTGGCCTCATCCGTAATAATGCGTATCTTGAGTACCGCGCGCGACGGATCAAACTCGTTTTGCGCGACCGCGACGGCTTCGGGCTTCCGCGCGCCCAGCAGCTCGTCGCAGCTGACGCCGAAAACTTCCGACAGCCGCGGCAGGAGCGAGATGTCCGGCGACGTTATGGCATTTTCCCATTTTGAAACTGCCTGCGGCGTGACGGAACATTTCTCCGCCAGTTCCTCCTGCGTAAGTCCGCATTTTTTGCGGTAAAATGCGATGCGTTCATCAAGTGTGTCGAGCATGTGAAATCCTCCTTTGCTATGTTCTTTTGTTGTATCTCAATCTTAAGCCGAAACGTATCTTTTGAACACAAACCAAACGGGGAATACCGTAACCGGAAGGTTGATTTCTTATAACCCGACAGTTGAATTCCGACAAAATCCCGTCATAAAAGCCAGAACAGCACAAGCATGAAATTGTGGCTCATTTACATTCTGCAAACTCATACGCCTGTCTGATCCAGTCAAATAATTCCTGGTCGAGATCGGATACGGCAGAAATAACGATATGCGTCGTCCATCGCCCGGGATACGGCTCCGTCTTTACGGCCACCCGCTCCGATTCCAGCGGGTAGGACAATCCCAAAGTAAGTACAAAATAGGACGCGGGAAGTTCGGATTTCTTTTTAGGGCGCATAAACGAAACACAGGCAAAAACATGCCGGTTTGAAAAGGTGATCTGCGTCTTCTGGACTTTCATTTTTGTCTGCGGATACCGGTGAAAAAGCCTGTTTTCAAAAGCTTCGTATACTGGAAAAACTTCCCGATGCCCGTCAAAGAACATCATCGTATCCTGCTTTATCTGAGTAAGATTTTCTTCCATATGGTCGACCTCTTTGCAGATGATTGGTTTCGTATCGCTTACACAGAAACGGCCGCCTGCGCAGGTTCCCATGAATCCGATTCAGGCAGCCGATCTGTTCTTCTTCTCGGCTTGCTGTTACCGATCTGTTCTTCTCTCCTATTCGTTCAGCGATAACTAATACTTTTCACAGCCAGCCAATATCTGTTCTTTCATGCTGTATCTCTGCTTCCCGCCCTCATAATCATGAACGATCTCCGCGGCAAGTTTTCCTCTCCCGTCGTCCCAGCAAAGCCTCGTCAGACGGTACGCGCCATTTTCATATCCGTATCCGTCGCCATCGTCCTCGTAGAGGCAGAACTTTCCGTCCGCGCCGGGATATATTGTCACACGGATTTCACCGCTCTGCTCCTCTGCGGACAGCGCGAAGTCTGCTTCCGGGATCACCGAACCGGCCTTTACAAACACCGGGATCCGGTCGATCGGCGCAGACGCAGTGATCCACTGTCCGCCCTCCAGATGCTCCCCGGTCTCATAATCATACCATCCGCCCGGCGTTTCGGGTAAATAGACCCGCCGGCACTGCTCCTTCGTGATCCGCTGCGACCGCGGCAGATAATACATCGGCTCATGCACCGGACAGACCATGAGCGACGGCCCGAACATGTACTGATCCTTTATTTCCAGCGCGATCGGATCCTTGCTCCAGCCAAAGGCCAGCGGCTCCATCATAAGTCCGCCGTTCAGCCAACAGTTCCCCGCGACGGAATAAATATACGGCATAAGCCGGTAGCGCGTCCGGTTGGCCTTAAGGATCGCGTCGCAGAAGTTCACGTCCTCCGTATTCTCATACAGCCACAGCTCCCTGCGGCAGTCGGTACCGTGGCCGCGGAAGATCGGCAGGAACGCGCCCCACTGGTACCATCGCGTAAACAGTTCCCGGTAGCCGTAATCACTGACCGTGTCCTCGAAATCGCCTCGCCAGTACCAGTTAAGCCCGCGCTTGACAAAGAACGCGCCGATGTCGGTGGTCCAGTATGGAAGGCCGGAAGCGCAGAAATTCAGGCCCGCCGCGATCTGCCGCGTCAGCGTGTCCCACGTCGCGGCAATATCCCCCGACCAGAGGATCGTACCGTATCTCTGGGAACCGGTGTAAGCGCTGCGCGTCAGATTGCAGACCCGCTTTAAGCCGGTGGTCTTCCGCTGACCTTCATAAACTCCCTGCGCGTGGTAAAGCCCAAACGCGTTCATCTGCTCTGCGGGAAGATGATCTGAAACGGTCCTGACATACTCATCATAGGCCCTCGGTGCCGCCGGGCGCTCCACATGATTCCACTCCGGCGTGACCGGCTCGCTGTTGTCGCACCACCATGCGTCGATCCCGTACCGGAACAGCCCCTCGTTCATCTGCTTCCAGTACATTTCCCGGCCAGCCTCAGACAGGGCGTTGTAAATGTTCTGCCCCGGCAGGAACAGTCCCGCCTCTTTGAATTCCTCATGATTCTCACAGCCCGGGTCGCTGTTGGCCCAGACGGAGATCATAAAATGCGTATGCTGCCCGTGAAGCCGCTCCACCATGCCGGCCGGATCCGGGAAACGCTTCGCGTCGAAGGTCTTCTGGCCCCATTTCCCATCCTCCCAGGAGCACCAGTCGAGAACGATACAGTCCAGCCCAATCCCTCTTCTGCGGTACTCGGCGGCCACACGCTCGATCTCCTCCTGGGTCTCATACCGTTCCTGGGACTGGATGTAGCCGAACGCCCATTTCGGCAGCATCGCCGCGCCGCCGGTGAGGTATCGATAGCCCCGGACAACACCCTCCATAGTGCCGCCGTTTATAAAATAGAAATCCAGCTCCGGCACTGCTTCAGAATAGATGTATGCCGGGAATGCAGAAGCCTCGCCATCAGAGAAAAACGCGGAAGTGCCGGCAGCGTCGTTTTCCGCATTTCGCTGCAATACAGGCTTTCCATCCTCGAACGCATCCTTTGCACGCGAATGGGAACTGCCCCCAACGGCTTTCCTTTCATTAGGACAGTATCCGCCGTCACTGAAAATAAGCGGACTGTACGTATCCATCAGGATCCCGTAGCCAAGACTCGAAACCATCATCGGAACGACGATCTTCCGGTTCGCCTGATGGAGATAGAGCGTTTTGCCCCGAAGGTTCCCGTATCCCTCCTCGTGCTGCCCAAAGCCGTATATGGCTTCGCCGTCCTGAAAACGGATATTCAGCGTCGCGTGATAACTGAAGCCGTCCTCGACCCGCTCCGCCTCCCGGATGATCTCCTTCTCACCGTCGGAAGTTTTCACACGCTCGGTCCGGCCCGCGGCCATCCGGTAAATCGGGAATCTTTCAAGAACCTTGCTGTCCTTTTCCGCTTCGGCAAGAAGCAGCCGGCCGCTTTCATTGTACCACGAGAACGAGCCGGTTTCCCGCAAGATCCGCAGAACTGTCCCGCCGGTCGTCAGGACGATCTCGTCCGGTGTCTCCTCATATGTCCAATCGGCGTGCGGAAGAGGCACTGACCGCACAGTCTCCGCTGCACTCCCGCGATATTGGACACGCTCTATCTGCGGCTTCATACGCATGTCGCCGTCATACGCGGGTGTCGGAACAATCCCCGGCCTCGGCATATCCGAAAGCTCCTTCTCCCGTGTGACCGTCACCCGGACGATTCCCGGCGTCTTTGGCTCCAGAACCGTCAGAAAAAGCTCCGACTCCAGGATCAGCCTGCCGCCCTCACGCCTGATATGCGTGATACTGGGCGACGGCGGTTTTACGGCGTATAGCATATTAAACTGCCTCCTTTTCCGGGTCTGGCACTGCTTGTCCGTTTTGTCAGGAATAATAAACCTCCATCAGACACAATCCTCTGGCAGGCATTAAATACCCGGCCTCCGCCCGGTTCCGCGCCTCCAGAAGCTCCGTCATGCTTTCCGGCGTGCGCATCCCGTAACCAACCTCCAATAACGTCCCGGTAAGAATACGCACCATATGGTTCAGAAATCCGTCGCCCTGATATGTGAAATAGAAATACGGCCCGTTCCGCGCAATCTCGATAGACGTAACGGTACGCACGGTAGATTTCTTCATCTTCGGGTTCCCGCAAAAGCTGGCAAAATCATGCTCCCCCTTCAGATAAGCCGCCGCCTTTTTCATCTTCTCCATATCCGGTTCCTGCTCCAGCACGCACACGTATTTGCGGTCGAATACCGGCTTCACCGGGCCGCAGTAGCAGGTGTAGCGATAGGTCTTCCCTGAGGCGTTATAGCGGGCGTGGAAACGTTCCGATGCCTTCTTCACCTCCAGCACGCAGATATCCTCCGGCAGATACCGGTTCAGATAATCACGGATCTCCTCCTCGCTCATCTCCAAATCCAGAAACATATTTGCCGCCATGCCTCTTGCGTGGACGCCGGCGTCCGTCCGCCCCGCGCCGGTCAGCTTCACCGGATGGCCGGCCATCCGCTCAAGCACGGTCTCCATTTTCCCTTCAACCGTCATCTCCGCATCCGGCTTGGCCTCCCAGCCATGATACCGGGTTCCGTCATAGGTAATGAGCAGTTTATAATTCTGATTCATCGTTTTCTTCTCCTGATACTATACGGCGGCGTTTCTCCGCCCAAGAAAATATTTCTGTACGCTACGCATTATTCTGGCTTAATCGCCTCTCCGTTCACAGCGCAGCCTGCAGGCATACGGTCTGAATTCCGTTTGCAGTCTGCAGCTTCCATATTCGACCGCCGGAAGCCGCCAAACCTGCGATCATCCTTCCTTCTTCACTGAACACGACACCGTCATGACAGCGACGTCAGAATGATATTCCGCAGCTTTCTTGTCAATGTAAATGTCCCCGCGTCCCGCTTCTGCGTTCCCATCAGGATCGTCAGCCTCTCCTCCGGGAAATTGGCGAAATACGCGCCCAGCCAGCCGTCCCAGCCGTACTCGCCTTGTCCGGCCGGATACGCCGCCTTCGACGGATTCTTACAGACTCGCATCAGACTGCCATAGCTGAAGCCTTCCAGATTCTGCCAGCGGTCGAAGCCCTGCTGCTGGATGTCCGTCAGCTGGCCGGTGGTCATGTAGCGGACTGTCGCGGGGCGAAGGATCCTGGCGCCGGCAGCCGCCGGTCCATCCGGCGCCGCGCTGTCCTGCCGCACAGAAGTCGCCGTGCCCGGTTGCAGCCTCCCCGGAACCTTCCCGTCTGACGCCGCACCCGCGGTTCCCGCGCCGCGCACCGAGCCACCGTTCATCAGCATCCGCGCGAATTTCATGTAATCGTCCAGCGTGGAAGCCAACCCCGCGCCGCCCGACGCGAACGCCGGTTCCTCCTTCATATCGTTCCGGATTGCCAGATGATTCCCTATATAAAGCCGCAGACTGTGCGATCCGTCCGCCCCCGTCACCGTCTCGTAGACCGACGCCAGCCTGTCCTGCTTATCCGCAGGCACCCAGAATGCCGTGTCCGTCATTCCGAGCGGTTCGAATAGCTCCTTCTTAAGAAACGCAGCAAAGGGTATGCCGGAAGCCGCCTCCACTACCGCCCCCAGGACATCCGCCGAAGTGCCGTACTGCCAGGAACTGCCCGGATCAAAGGCCAGCCCGCTGCCGGCCAGCGCATCCGCCACCTCCCGTGTCGACATCGCGCGGTCCGTGAAAAGACGCCGGTCCATTTCCAGGAAGACAGCCATCGAATGCCGTCCGGCATCCGTCTGGATATCCGGATACAGCATGCCGGAGGTCATTTTCAGAAGATCGAATATCCGCAGCGGCGTCTGCGCCGGCCGGAGGCTGCCGTTCTCCCACACCTTCAGCTGCCCGTACGCCGGCAGGAAATCGGATACCGGCTGGCAGAGATCGATAATCCCTCTCTCCATCAGGATCATCACCGCGGCCGCCGTGATGGGTTTCGTCTGGGAATAGAGCCGCAGGATCGTGTCCCGGCGCATGGGCCTCTGCCTTTCCACATCGGCCATCCCGGCCTCACAGTAACAAATCTCCTCTCCGTCCTTCTCCACCAGAAGATTCACGCCGGCAGCCTCGCAGTTCTCCACGGACTGCCGCATGACGGATTCCAGCTGCGTTTTCAGGTTCATTGATCTCTCCCTCCCCTGCAATTTCTTCTCCACATTTTCTCTCATAATTAATATACGGTCACTTCGCGTCGAACCAAGTCTCTCCCGCGTGGGCTTCCACTTCCAGCGAGACTCTGAGCTGCGCCGCGCCCTTCATCTTCGTCTCCAGAATCTCCGTTACTGCATCGGCCTCATCCCTGGCCGCCTCCACCAGCAGTTCGTCGTGGACCTGCAGCACGATCCGGGACTTCATGCCGCGGGCCCGCAGTTCCTTATCCACCGCGATCATCGCGATCTTCATCACGTCCGCCGCTGTGCCCTGGATCGGCGAATTCATAGCCACACGCTCACCGAACTGCCGCCGCATGAAATTGGCGTCCTTCAGCTCCGGGATCGGCCTCCGCCGGCCGTAGAGCGTCGTCACATAGCCGTGTTCCTTTCCGTCAGCCACCTGCTTATCCAGAAATGCCTTCACGCCCGGATAGGTCTCGAAATAGTTTTCGATATAGACCTTCGCTTCCTTCTGGCTGATACTTAAGCCTTCGCTTAAGCCGAAGGCGCTGATCCCGTAGACGATCCCGAAATTCACCGCCTTGGCGTTGCGGCGCTGGAGCGGCGTCACCTCGTCAAGCGGGACATGGAACACCTGGGAAGCGGTGATCGCGTGGATATCCTGGGCCTCGCCATAGGCGGCGATCAGCCGCTCGTCCCCCGACATATGAGCCAGAATCCGCAGTTCGATCTGGGAATAGTCCGCGTCCACGAACACACAGCCGTCCTCCGGCACAAATACCTTGCGGATCTGCCGTCCCAGTTCCATCCGCACCGGGATGTTCTGCAGGTTCGGCTCCGTGCTGCTGATGCGCCCCGTGGCCGTGATTGTCTGATTGAATTTGCCGTGAATGCGCCCGTCCTCCCGGATAAACGCCGCCAGCCCTTCCGCATAGGTGGAGTTTAACTTGGTCAGCTGCCGGTAGTACAGGATCATCCGCACCACCGGATAATCTTCCGCCAGCTTCTCCAGCACGTCCGCCGCCGTGGAATAGCCGGTCTTCGTCTTCTTGCCGTGGGGCAGGTTCATTTTCTCAAACAGGATCTCGCCCAGCTGCTTCGTCGAATTGATGTTGAAGCGCTCTCCGGCCTTGTCGTAGATCTCGTTCTCCAGCTTGTCGATCTGCACCTTCAGGTCGTCGCCGTATTTCTTAAGGGCGTCTTTTTCTACCCGCACACCGGCCTGCTCCATATGATAGAGACTGTAGATCAACGGCATCTCAATGTCCGTAAATAAACTCCACATGTCGGTTTCTTCCAGCTTCTGACGGAGTACCGGCGCGGATTTCCAGGCAATGTAGGCCATGTAGCAGGCGCAGGTCTCGGCTTTGCCGCAGGACGCGGCCCCTTCTGTGCCTGCCCCGGCCGCCTGCCCTGCAGCTGCTGCCACAGACGACGCTCCTCCAGATGTCACAGCGGCACCCATACCGGCTTCCATAGTTTCCGCCAGCGCCGCGGTCACCGATCGTTTTCCCACCAGATCCGCCCTGGACGGCACGGTCATGCCGAGATAGTCCCTGGCAAGATCGTCGTATTCATAAGTATCCTTAAGCGGATTCAGAAGGTATCCGGCGACGCCTGCGTCCATAGCCGGGCTGTCATAATCGACGCCCGCCAGGTATGGAAGCTGACTCTTCAGATCGATCGTCACCGCGCAGTCCGCCGTCAGAATCAGCTCCGCCGCCTTACCCGCCAGATATTCGCCGGTCAGAAAACCCTCAGCCACGATCACATAACAATCTTCCTCGCCGAAGCAGAGCGCCAGCCCGGTCACCTGACTTCCGTCGATCAGGAGCTGGATGCCCAGACGCGGGCGGCCCCAGCCGCTTGCCGCACTGGCTTTCTCAGCATCCTCTGACGTCACATTCTGCCGCGCTGCGGCTTCTTCTGCATCTCCGGTTCCCGGCTTCCCTGCTGCTGTCCCCCGCCCGCGCGCGGCTTCCGCCTGTTTAAGCGACTCCTTCGCCCGCGCCAGCACCTCCTCCGCCTCCGCGAAATCCCGCACTGCCGCGAATTTTTCTTCCGCCTTCGCCCCCGGCGTCTGCATTTTGGCCGCGTCAAATCGGGCCAGAATCGATTTGAATTCCAGCCGTTTCATATACTGGTACGCTTCCTGCGTATACAGATCGCCGATCTCCATATCCTCGTAGGAATACGCGATCGGACAGTCGGTGCAGATCGTCGCCAGTTCCTTGCTGAGTACCGCCAGATTGTAATTCTCCCGAAGCGCCTTCTGTGCCCTTGGCGGCTTGATCTCATCCACATGAGCGAACGCATTTTCAATACTTCCGTACTGGGCAATGATCGCCGTGGCCGTCTTCTCCCCGATGGACGGAACGCCGGGAATATTGTCCGACTGGTCCCCCATCAGCGCCTTCACATCGATGAATTCCGTGGGCGACACCAGATATTTCTCCTTCACGTCCGCCGGGTAATAGTCGTGAATCTCTGTGCCTCCCCGACTCGTCCGGGGAATCCGGATCTTGATATGCTCGTCCGCTAACTGCAGCAGATCCCGGTCGCCGGACACGATGGACACCTCCACTCCTGCCGCCGCGTTCTTCTTTGCCAGCGTTCCCAGAATGTCGTCCGCCTCATAACCGGGCAGCGTCATCACCGGCACTCCCATGGCCGCCAGAACTTCCTTCATCAGAGGCACCTGCTCATGGAATTCCTCCGGCGCCGCGCTGCGGGTCCCCTTGTAGGCGTCAAACATCTTATGCCGGAACGTCGGTTCCGCCAGGTCGAACGCCACCGCCAAGTGATCCGCCTTCTCCTCCTCTAAGATCTTAAACATAATATTGAGGAACCCGTACACCGCGTTGGTGTGAAGTCCCTCAGAATTAGTCAGTGTCGGAATTCCGTAAAATGCCCGGAACAGTATGCTGTGTCCGTCGATCAGTACCAGTTTTCCCGCCATATTTCTATCTCCTTTTTTCTCCGCCTGGCATTGTCCTGCCTTCGTGCCGGCTCTTCTTTCCTGCTGGTCTGCTCTGCGCCGGCCATTCTTCCTGCCGTTGAACAAACGCATCATTACAGCCGGTCATTCAGCCCCCAAGGCTCTTCCGGCGCTTTCTTTCTCTAAACCAGTCCATCTCCCTCTGCAGTCCGCTTTCATGCCTGGACAGCCGCCCTTCTCAGAATATCCCGCCCTGCCACCACAGCCGCAGCTGCAGGATCAGCATTGCCGCCACCCCAAGCACCGCCAATGTATCCGCCGCGTACCGGATTCCATTGAAAATACGAATGCTGTACAGCCACTGCCGGCTCTCCCTCAGGTCCGCTTCCATCTCGCCTTTAATATTGCTGGTGCCAATCTCGTCGTCCAGCTGCCGGATGCCCTCTTCCACCGTATAATAGATCTCCAGCTCCTCCCGGCAGTCGGCGCAGCCGTCGATATGCTCCAGAAACTCTTCCGCCGTTTCATCGTCCAGTTCGTAATGAATGAACGGAATAACAAGGGACTCCGCCTCCCTGCACGTCATCAGGCCCACTCCTTTCCGCGCGGTTTTGCTTTACTGCTGTTATCAAATCATCTTTTATCTATCATACACCAGAAACAGCTATTTTTCAACGGAAAATGGCGCCGGCCCTTTCGGATATTCCATTTGCTTTTCCTCTATTCCATTTCCGGCATTTCTGTAGTAAAATAGATTCAGTAAACCCCACAGGAGGTGCCGGCATGAGCCATCAGAAGCTGCAGGAACTGCAAATGAATATCCGCCGCCATATCATCGGCAAGGACGATGTCATCGATCATCTGATCACCGCCCTGCTGGCCGGCGGCCACGTTCTTCTGGAAGATGTGCCTGGCGTGGGCAAGACCACTCTTGCTAAGGCCCTGGCCGATTCCCTGGATCTCAGCTTCGCCCGGATCCAGTTCACGCCGGACACGCTGCCGTCGGATGTGACCGGGATGAACCTCTACCATCCGAACACAGGGACCTTCGAACTGATGCCCGGAGCCGTCGTTCACCAGATCGTCCTGGCCGACGAGATCAACCGCACCTCGCCCAAGACCCAGGCAAGCCTCCTGGAGGCCATGGAGGAACACTCCGTGACCATCGACGGCACGACGCTTCCGCTTGAGGAGCCATTTATGGTCATCGCCACAGAGAATCCGATGGATGCCGTCGGAACCTATCCGCTGCCGGAGGCCCAGCTGGATCGTTTTATGATGAAGCTGTCCGTAGGCTATCCGTCCGAACAGGATACCCTGGAGATGGCCGGGCGTTTCCTGAATGGCTCCCTGACCGAACCTCTCTCTCCCGTTCTTACCGCAGCGGAGATTCTGGAAATGAAAGCCGGCGTCTGCCGGGTGGCCGTTCACGACGAACTGCGCCGCTACATTGCGGAACTGATCCGCCAGACCCGCGTTCAGGCGGAGACCCGCTATGGCGCGAGTCCCAGAGCCGTACTGGTTCTGATACGCGCTGCCCAGGCCCGCGCGTATCTGCAGGGGCGCGATTTCGTGATTCCGGAGGACGTCATCGCGATGGCCAAGGTCGTCCTTCCCCACCGTCTGGTGCTGACCGCCGAGACGCGCATGGCAAGAGTTACCGGCGCGCAGGTGACCGACCGCGCCATTGCCGCGGTGAAAGTGCCGGGGCTGTCCTGACAGCCGCGCGCCCCAGGCGTCTTCGCAGGTCTGCTATTTTTCGCGGATTTCGCGCAGTTACCGGTTTCCACGCAGATACTGCAATCCCTTCGCAGTTACCCGGTCTCTCCGCAGATGCCACTATGCCTTCACAGTTCCCCAGTTTTCCTACGGTCCTCACTTCACGCCCTTACCGGAAAACGGGAAAGGAGAAACGACATGCTTCTGTACCTGATATTGCTTATACTGTCCCTGATCTGGGTCAGTTTTCAGGGCGGTCTGCTTCCCTACCTTACATTTTACACGCTCCTGCTGATCCCCGCCGGCTCCGCCGCCTACTTATTCTACGTCTGCAAGGCCCTGCGCTTTTACCAGGGCTCTTCCGCACACCTGGTCACGCGGAGCGAAGGATTTTCATTTCCCATCGTACTGGAAAATACGGGGCCGCTGCCCATTGTAAGTCTCCGGCTCATTATGGAGAAAGATCTCTGTTCCTTCATAAACTTCGACGACAGCCGGGTCTGGTCCCTGAATCCCGGCGCGCGCCTGGAATTTGCCCCGGAAATGGTCTGCCTCTTCGCGGGCGCTTACCTGGCCGGAGCCAAACAGTTCGTGATCCGCGACTGTTTCGGCCTGTTTTCCTACACCGGACGGATCCCCATGCCCTGGCGGGCGGTGGTACGGCCCCAGATCACCGACCGGGCCGACGCGCTTCTCGATATGGAGCAGATCCGAAGCGCTATGGAGATCCACAGTGTTTCCCCGGAATCCACGCTCGGATCCGACCTTCGTGAATATCAGAAAGGCGACAGCCTGCGCCATATCCACTGGAAAAATTCCGCCCGCGCGGGGACGCTTCTCGTCCGCCGTCCGGAGCCGCGGCAGATGGAACAGATCCGCGTTCTGCTGCTGCCGGAAGCCATGGATCAGGAATCTGGCTCTGACGTCTCCGCGTCAAACGCCGGTTCCGATGCGCTGTCCCACATCCGCCGCCGGGACCAGTTCCTGGAACTGACCGTTTCCATCGCCGACTATTTCTGCCGGCAGAACCAGTCCGTAGTCTTCTGGTACCCGCGGGGAGAGATGCGGGAGATGGCCGTGGATTCCTACGAAAGTTTCCGGAAATTCTATGAGCAGATACCGGATCTTCTCTCCGGTTCCGACGGTTTCTCTAATCCTGGCAGGTTCTCCATCTCCGGCGGCTTTTCCGGCTCCAAAGGTTTTTCCGGTCCCGACAGCTTTTCTGACACCGACGATTCCGGTGAAAATACGCCGGACTGGAAAACGTGGTTATCCGCTCATGGAGCCGGCGAAGACGGAACCGTTCTTATACTGAATGAGAAATATATGGACGAAAATCCATTGACTGTATGGCATATGTGAAATATAGCTGCTGACGACTGACAGAAAATGTAAAATAATACCAACAATAGTAACCAATAAGGGAGAATCATGGAACACGCAGGAACCGAAACCCGCGACAATTTTATATCCGCCATTCTGACGTTTATCGCGTCGTTTTGTATGGCATTTGCAGTCATCGGACTTGCCGCGGCGCTGCTGCCCCAGTGGAACCCGCAGGTCTGTCTGCTCTTCTGCCTTCTGTGCGGGATTCTTCATACGATATCCGTCTGCGCGGGACAGCCCAGACTTTCCCTGATCCTGATACCGGGCGTTCTCCTGCTGGCCGTTCTCTATTTCCATAGCTGGCAGATCAGCGCGGAGATCGCGGCGGGCAGCATTCTCTATGCTCTCTGCCTCTGGCTCCAGAGTCACGACCGGCCGCGGCAGGCGGCCGTCGTGGGGATGATCCTCGGTCTGGCCGCATGTCATCTGACCGGGACGGAGATCTCCGGCTATCTGGCCGGAGCATGCCTTCTGTGCGTTCTGACCGAACTTGCCGGTACGCCTGTCCATCCGCGCCACGACCACGGCCTCCGGCTGATCCCATTTCTCATTCTTCTGGAAACCGCCGTCATGCTGCTGCCGGCTGGCGACGCCCCCTTCGACTGGAGCTTCGTTATCCGTATCGGAAACCGCATATCCGACCTGGCCCAGAATGTGATCGTGGAAATGGAATACCGCTTTTCATCCGGCAGTATCTCCGACCGCTGGAATGCCGGCTACGGCGACTCGAACCTGTTCGGCGGACGGTTCTCCGACGATAACCGCGTCGAACTGTCCGTATCGGACCAAAGCACGCGCCATGTGCTGTATCTCTCCGGCAAAGAATACGCAGGTTACGACGGCGGCCGCTGGACCGAAACCCCCGCGGACGGCAATCCCTTCGTCAGCTGGTACCTGACCTTTCTTGCCGCGCTCGACCGGCATCAGATCACTCCGGAGAAGGCCGCGTGTTTCGCCGAAACGGAATCGACAATGATCACATACCAGTATCTGCGTACCTCGGACGTGATCCGTCCCGGCACGCTTCTCCGCATCGACGACTCCGTTCTTGACGACATGACCGGAAATGACGGAAGCTTTACTTTTCAGCGGAGCCAGGGCCGGGGCCGCAGATATCATCTCACATTTATGGATCTGGACTATGCCAATCCTTATCTGGCGGAAATTTTGCGGGATACAGGTGCGGCTGTTGCCGGCAGCGCCGGTGCTTCAGATACCAGCGGCAGTTCTATCATCCACAGCGCTTCGAACACCATCGGCTCACGCAATTCCAGAAACGCCGCGGCGCCCATCCCCGCCTATGAGCGCCTTGAAGAAGCCTCCTACCGCCTCTTCGGCATCACACTTTCTTCCCTCATTTCAAAGAACGACTACGAAGCCCGCGCCGCGGCCATTTTCCAGCCGGATCTGACCGCCTGGCTCGATACGGGCGGTACGCCGGTGCGGGTCGCGCAGCTTGCGGAACAGATCACGCAGGAGTGCGCAAACACCTATGACAAATGCAAAGCCATCGAGCGCTATCTCCGGCAGTACCCTTATACAAAGGATGTCGACTACCGGGGTTACGTCAATTTCATCGACGCCTTCCTCTTCGAAAAACAGACGGGCTACTGTATCCACTACGCTTCGGCAATGGTCATGATGCTGCGGAGCATCGGCATCCCCGCCCGGCTGGTGGAAGGCTACCGCTATGATTACGGAGTCCCTTCCGAAAATGGCTACGACATCCCCGGACGGTACGCCCACACCTGGCCCGAGGCCTATCTGGACGGCTTCGGATGGGTACGATTCGAACCGACTGCCGCCGTCGCTGCGGCGGATGAATACGGCTGGAACCTGCTGGTCGCGGAAGAACTGCCGGAAATCGACACCGCCACAGACAGCGACGCGAACCGCTTCATCGGCGCCGCTTCTCCGTCCAGCGGCTCCGGTTCCACCCCTCCGCCAGCGATAGCCGAACCATCGGAGTCCGAGGAAAAGCCGAGCCATCTGACCGCATGGCTTTTCTTCGGGATCTGCATACCGGCCGTTTATCTGCTGCTCCTGCTGATCATCCAGCCTCTCTTCCGGCGGTACCGGTACCGTCGGACAGACGAAGCCGGCCGGCTGAGTATGGAACTTGCGGACGTACTGTGGCTGATCCGGCGTCTCTGTCCGAATACCGGCAGCAACCGCCCGCTGCTCGACTATGCGGCGCTTCTGAAAGATCCGGCCGACGCAGCAGACATGACGCAGCTCTGCCTCGCTTACTATCGCTTCCGCTATGGTGATGGAAGTGCATATTCAGAACTGCAGCAGACTTCCATCCGCCTGCGGCAGTCATTATACTGCCAATACCTCAATTCCTCCGGACACGGCCGGCTGCTGCGCAGGCTCTCCGCCTACACCAGTCTTAATCATCCGCCAAAATAAGCAAACTGCACAGCGAACATCCCAAGGTATTCCGAACGGTCTTATTTCACCAAACCGGCCCAGCCTTCTTCTGAGCACCGCTCTTCTGCTCGACCGTCTCTCCTGGCCTTCGGATGAAAACTTGACAGCCAGAGATTGACATTTAGGAAATGAATCTGACTTTTGCAAAATTTATGTCCATCGCAGGCAAACTTATTTCGTACCAAAGATCCTGTCGCCCGCATCGCCCAGACCGGGGCAGATATATGCGGCGTCATTCAGGCAGCGGTCCAGGTGACCTACATAGATCTGAATGTCCGGATGGGCGGCGTGGAGCCGTTTCAGTCCGTCCGGCGCGGCGATGATACACATGAACTTAATGTTCCTGCCGCCATGCTGTTTGATGAAATCCACGGCCGCCACCGCGGAACCGCCGGTAGCCAGCATCGGGTCGGTGACAACGATGGTGCGCAGCTCGATGGGACTGGGCAGCTTGCAGAAATACTCGTGAGGTTCATGGGTCACTTCGTCGCGGTAGAGGCCGATGTGGCCTACTTTAGCGGAGGGCACCAGGGAAAGGATGCCGCTCACCATGCCCAGGCCGGCCCGCAGGATCGGAACGACGGCCAGCTTCTTACCGGCCAGCATGGGCGTCATGCATTTCTCAATAGGGGTTTCCACCTCTACGTCTTCCACCGGCAGATCACGCAAGGCCTCGTAGCCCATCAGCATGGCGATCTCCTCAGTCAACGAGCGGAACTCATTGGTTCCGGTATTCTTGTCTCGAAGCATAGAGATCTTGTGCTGGATCAGCGGGTGGTCAAGAATGATTACATTTTCCATAGACGTCCTCCTTTGCAGATGTAATAGCCATGAGCAAAACTCCGCATCTTCAGTATTTATGCGGATTTGCGGGGCATGGCAAACTTCTTTATCACTATAA
>CANPZZ010000035.1 GCA_947589125.1 uncultured Lachnospiraceae bacterium | reverse complement strand
CTCAGTTGGTAGAGCAGAGGACTGAAAATCCTCGTGTCACTGGTTCGATTCCGGTCCAAGGCATATCTTTCTATCAGAACACCAAACGGTGGACATGGAACGCATTGGTCTGTTTAACAGATGTTCATGGACAGCGGCAGGCAATATGGGACGGGCGTGTAGCTCAGGCGGCAGAGCACTTGACTTTTAATCAAGTTGTCCGGGGTTCGAATCCCCGCACGCTCATCAAATCCGGGAAAGTACGAATTTATGTGCTTTCTCGCTTTTTTTGTTTCCATGACTATTAGTTAAAAATGTGCATAAATTACTTCCAAAAATACAGGAAAGATGGTAAGATAGTACTTACGCTCGAAAAATGTCCGGCGATCAAAGATGCCGCCGGAGACTGGATTCGAAGAGGTTTGTGCCGCCAACAAAAAAGGCGGCGGAATGGAGATTTTTATGAGAGAGATGAAATTCGCCGGCCGCTATATCCGGCGCTATATTCCGCAGTATCTGATCGGGATCATAGCGCTTTTGCTGGTCGATCTGCTGAATGTCTATATCCCGCGATTTACGGGGCAGATCACGGACGGTCTGGAGACTCATACGATCACGATGCCGGAGATCTGGATGCTGATCGGCAAGATTCTGCTATTCGGCGTACTGATTGCCGTGGGGCGGTTCTGCTGGAGGTATTTTATCCTGGGGCCGGCCCGGTCTATCGAGCGGGAACTGCGCGACGACATGTTCGGGCATCTGGAGACATTGTCGATGCGCTATTATAATGAAAATAAGACCGGCGACCTGATGGCGCATTTCACGAATGACCTGCAGTCGATAAGGATGTTTCTGGGATTTACGATCATCACGGCGTTCGACGCGACGGTCATGCTGGTGCTGGTGCTGGCGCAGATGATCCTGTATGTGGATCTGAAGCTGACCGTGGTGGCGGTGATCCCGCTGCTTCTGATCATGTTCGGCGACGTGTATTACGGCAAGATCATGCACCGCAAATTCCTGGAGAAACAGCAGGCGTTCTCGGATCTGACCGATCAGGTGCAGGAAGCGGTCTCCGGAATCCGGGTGATCAAGGCGTTCGTGCAGGAGAAGAAGGAACTGGCGGCGTTTGCGCGCATGAACCGGTATAATCAGGAGAAGAACCTGGGAGTCGTGCGGCTGCAGGCGCTGTTCATGCCGCTGCTGGAGCTGGTCATCGGCGCCAGCGGGCTGCTGACGCTGCTTTACGGCGGGTATCTGGCGATCGCGGGAGAGATCACGCTGGGGCAGTTCGTGGCGTTCAACCAGTACATATCCATGCTGATCTGGCCCATGTTCGCGGCCGGCGACTGCATTACCTATATTTCCCAGGGACTGGCGTCCATGAAGAGGATCATGGTGATCTTCAATGAGAGGCCGGACATCGTGGACGGGCCGGATGTGGATCGGTCGATCGAGACGCTGAACGGCGAGATCGAGATCGAGGGGCTGAGCTTCGCGTACCCGGGACAGAAGGGGGCGGAAGTTCTTCACGGGATCGATCTTCATGTGGAGGCGGGTGAGACGCTGGCTATTATCGGGCGGACAGGCAGCGGCAAGACCACATTGGCCAGCCTCCTGCTGCGTCTTTACGACACGGAGCCGGACAGGATCCGCATCGACGGGCATCCGCTGACGGAGATTCCGCTGGCGGTGCTGCGGGAGAATATCGCATTTGTGCCGCAGGATAATTTCCTGTTCTCCGATACATTGGAAAATAATATATCGTTCGGAATCCGCGACAAGAGCCGCACGGATATCCACGAGGCGGTGGTGCAGGCCGCGAAGGACGCCTGTATCCATGATAACATTATGGAATTTCCGGACGGTTATCAGACGGTCGTGGGCGAGCGCGGCGTGACGATCTCCGGCGGACAGAAGCAGCGCAGTTCGATCGCCAGGGCGCTTCTTAAGGATGCGCCGATCCTGGTCATGGACGACGCGCTCTCGGCGGTGGATACGGATACGGAGGAGCAGATCCTTCACAATCTGCGGGTGAACCGGGCCGGAAGAACGACGCTGATCATTGCCCACCGGATCTCGACGATCCAGAACGCGGATCATATCCTGGTGCTGGACGACGGGCGCAGGGCGGAGTATGGAACCCATGAGGAGCTGATGGAGCTGAATGGAATTTATCGCAGTATCTACGACAAGCAGCAGCTTGAGAAACAGCTGCAGGAGGAAGGGGGCGAGGCTCGATGAGAGGCAACTCAGACAAGACACGTCCGCAGAATCCAAAGTCCGGCGGAAATTCAGCCGAGAACCTGGCGAAAGAGAATCAACCGAATAAGAAAGGATTTTTCTCCAGATTAACCTCCGGCGGCCGCAGCGACGATACCGACACCCGCTACGAAGGCAACGCCCTCCTGCGCATGCTCTCCTACGTGAAGCCCTACAAGGGCGTGATGACGGTCTGCATGCTGCTGGTTTTGGTCATCACGGCACTGGAGCTGTACAAGCCGATCCTGATCGGCAACGCTATCGACCTCTATATCACCGGCGATTTCGCGCCGGGCGAGATGGTCAGCGAGCGCTTCTGCGGCGTACTGATCGCGGCGGCTCAGTATCTGGGCGTCCTTGTGGCGCTGTTTATCTGCAACCGGGTTCAGTACCTGATGCTGCAGACCACCGGGCAGAAGATCATTTATGAAATGCGCAATCAGGTGTTTGAGCATATCGAGAGCTTGTCCATGCGATTCTTCGATCTGACGCCGGTGGGCAAGATCGTCACCCGCGCGACCAACGACGTGGAGTCGGTCAATGAACTGTACTCCAATATCCTGGTGCGCCTTTTCAAAAATGTAGTCAAGATCATCGGTCTGGCCGCGATCATGCTGTATCTGGACTGGCGGATGGCGCTCTGTTCCTTCATCATGACGCCGGTGGTGACGGTGCTGACAGTCATTTTCAGGGACATCGCCCATAAGACGTTCCAGATGACCAGGACGAAGATCACGGCGCTTAATACATTTCTGTCAGAAAATATTTCCGGCATGAAGATTACCCAGATGTTCCATCGGGAGAAGGAGAAGCATGAGGAATTCTGCGCGCGCAGCGAGGAGCTTTACCGGGTCAACTACCGGGAGATCATGGTCAATGCAATCTTCCGGCCGTCGATCTACATGGCTTCGATCATTGCGATGATCATCGTGATCGCGGCGGGCAGCATCGGCGTGTTCAACGGCGTCCTGACGCTGGGTACCATGTACATTTTCATCCAGTACATTCAGACGTTCTTTGAGCCGATCCAGGAGCTGACGGACCAGCTGGCGACGCTGCAGTCGGCCATCGCGGCGGCGGAGAAGATCTTCACGCTGCTTGACGAGAAGCCGCTGATCGAAGACCCGCAGGAACCGGTGGTGCTTCCGGAGATTAAAGGGCGGATTGAATTTAAAAATGTGTGGTTTGCCTACAATGGCGAGGATTATATTTTAAAGGACGTAAGCTTTACGATCGAGCCGGGACAGAAGGTGGCTTTTGTCGGCGCTACCGGCGCTGGGAAATCGTCGATCCTGAACCTGATCGGTCGGTATTACGATATTCAGAAGGGCGAGATCCTGATCGACGGAGTAGATATCCGGACGATGACCCGGGACCAGATCCGCGGGGCCATCGGCCAGGTGCAGCAGGACGTATTTATTTTCACGGGAGACATCAAGAGCAATATCCGGCTGCGCAATGAGGAGATCACTAACAAGGAGATCCGGGAGGCGTCGCGGCAGGTGAACGCCAGCAAATTTATCGAAAGACTCCCCCACGGCTACGATGAGCGGGTCAGCGAGCGCGGTTCCACGTTCTCGGCGGGGCAGAGGCAGCTTCTGTCCTTCGCGCGGACACTGGCCTACGATCCGGCAATCCTGATCCTGGACGAGGCGACGGCCAATATTGACACGGAGACGGAGCAGTGGATCCAGGACGCGCTGGAGAAGCTGATGGCCGGCCGGACCACGATCATGGTGGCCCACCGGCTGTCCACGATCCAGCACGCGGACAATATCATTGTCATGCACCACGGGCGGATCCGCGAGAGCGGCACCCATCAGGAGCTGCTGGAGAAGGGCGGAATCTATAAGAAATTGTATGAACTTCAGAAGAGCGAGCAGGGGTGAAGATCGGAGAACACCCCTGCGGAAAGCCGCTGTGACAAAACGGATTCGCACATACAGGAACGGATCATGGGGAAATATCGCAGCTCTCGTTCAGATACCACCCGAGTTCGCCATTCTTCTTGACGATTCTGCCAATGGAAGTTTCCCGGACGACGGACAGCCGGTCGCCGAGATGTATTTCCAGAAGCGCGTTGGAATAATCGTCGCACTGGGTCGGCTTGCCGGGACGATAGTAGAGGAGATATTTCGGGGCCAGGAAGATCTGGCCGGTGCTGAGATGGCGCAGGCGCACCAGATCGTCTATTTCCTCCAGAACATCTACTGAGCAGTCGAAGTACCGCATATGTATGGTCGCCGCACGGCCTTCCTGGGGATGGCCGGCGGTGATCACCGGGAAATCATCATAGCATTCGAACCGGGCCCGGCTCATGTCCAGCGCATCCGATGGAAGGATCAGGGCGTTGAGCTGGGCTCCCGCTTTTAAGGCGCATCCGCCGTCAATGGCGACGATGCGCTTTTCTGCGTCGCAGATGGGGCTCATGTTGTCGATGTCTGAACGGTAGAGCGTCACGGGCCAGTGGCCAGTGACGATATAGCGGGTGAAGCGGACATTTTCATGAAGAAATGCGTCGCGCTTTAAGCATTCCCAGGCGTCGGCCTCACGCAGCAGGGCCAGGTCGTCGGTGGGGACGCCGGCGTGGGCGAAAATGAAATTCCCGGCGGTCAGGACCGTAGGGAGATTCCATAACCAGTTGATCTCGCGCTGATAGCGGGTCAGAAGAGCCTGCTTTAACGCGGGGACAGAGATCCGGCAGGAGGGTTTTGAAGAAGTACCGTATGGAGCAATCCTGCTATCAGAAGCCTTGTTCGAAGAAGTGCTGTCCGAAGAAATTCTCTCGCCGGGAGTATTATCAGAAACCACGCTGTCCGGGGAGATCCCCAACTCATCCATCATATCAAGAAACAGGCCGCGTTTCCAGACATTTTGGTCATATTGGAGTACATGAAGAAACCGCTTATCCGATTCCGGGTCGGTGCCGATCAGGTCAGCCAGACGGCTCATTTCCACGTTACCCATGGAGACGGAGACGCGATAACCCCGGGCGATCAGATCCAGAACAAAGCGGACTGTCGCCAGGCTTTCGGGACCTTTTTCGATCAGGTCGCCGATGATGACGAGGGCGTCCTGCGGCGAGAAGCGGATCTTCTCAAGAAGGCCCTGCAGGTAATGGACATAGCCGTGGATGTCGCTGACCGCGATCAGGCGGCCGCCGTCAGGAATGGGGGGAATTTCCCGGATGGTGGTTTTCATGGCGGTTCTCCTTAATACTAATATATAGTAGATTTTACCATGCACCAATCGAAAAGTTAAGCATTTTTAATAGAAGAGACATGACAAAAATCATAGCGGACGCGCCCGGAAACGTACTATTTGGTGTAGGCGAGTACTTCGGTGATAAATTTCTCGAGAAGAGATAACTGGGAGGGGGAGAGCCGGCGGATCATCTGGTCGATCCGAGCGACCTGCGCAGCCGTATCCGGCGCGGGGCCATTTTCAACCGGAATAATGTCCTCGATCCCTACATGGAGGATCTGGCACAGCCGGATGATCTTCTCGATCGTAAAATTCCGCTCGCCGCGTTCCAGCTGGGAATAGTACTGGGTATCCAGTTCCAGAAGGCCGGAGAGTTCTTCCTGGGTCATGTTGTTAAGAAGCCGGAGATTCTTGATATTCTGAGAAATAATACTGGATGTCCTGCTTTTCATACTATGTCCCTCCTCTCTTCGAACGATCTGCCGGATATCAAAAGGATAAAGTAAAATTTATAAAAATTTAAGATAATATACGCTATATATACTATTGCAAATTGCTATATGCGTATGCTATAATCCAAATGCCAAAATCTGCAAACAGGCGTATATTTTATAGAAGTTTAATATATCGCTCTTGCGTTCTTATGCGGCAAATGGTATGATGTACAATACGAAAGTGTCAATTGTTTCAAACTGTAGCAAAATGTGAATTCAGTAACAAATAAAGGAAGGAGAAACTACGATGAAGAAATTTTTGCGGAAAAAACCAATGCTCCTGCTTTGCGCATTGCTGCTGTTTTCTCTGGGCTGCATGGGAGTATTGGCTGTTGCGGAACCGAAAAGCACGGGGGCTGCAGCAGAGACGGAAGTCATGACAGAAGGCGCGGTGCCGCTGGCGGACGGCATGGAAGATGATGGAATTGAACTGGTCACCGTGGCGACACCGTCGGAAACGATACCGGCTGAGGTGGAAACAAAAACAATTTCATTGAATCCGAATGGAGGAGAACTTGGTGAAGTTGATGAGGTTCTGGTAAATGCTGAGACAGGTAAGTTGCTGACAGATCTGCCGGAGCCGACCCGGGAAGGGTGGACATTTGAAGGCTGGTATACCGAGGAAGGGAAAGAGACGCTTATTACCGGCGAATATTCAACGACAGTTGGTGATCCGGCTCCGCTTGGCGATGACAGTAAGCTTGAAGAAAGGTTGCGGGAGGAACTGAAAGAAGCCGGAAAGGACTCAGCTGCAGTAGACAAGATGACCAGAAAAGAAGTTCTGGCAATGCTTAATCACTGGCTGGTTCTGCCGAAAGGGGAGAAAGTGACGGATACGGTGCAGGGAGACACAGGATGTCTTTACGCAGTGTATAAGCCGATCTCCTATACGGTCGCATACCATAAAAACGGATGGAAAGGACAGACCGGAGTTTTTTACACCAGCGCAGAGTACGGAGCGCCGGTATCTTCGTTCAATCTGAATCATCGTGACCCGTGGAGCGGTCATACGCTGGAAGGCTGGAGCCGGGAAGAGAACGGCAGCGTTGTGATGCGTGAACTGACGGAGAAAGGGGACACTATCTACAAGATAGGCGAATCTCCTCTTGAGATTCCGGAAAGCGGTACGACCATCGATCTCTATGCAGTTGGGACGACTCCTCTGGTAACGGAAGTTTCTGTATATTTGCAAAAGAGTGATACCCGTCACGGTTCGGACGGGTGGCATATGACATTAAGATATACATTATCCCCGTCATCTGAACAGGATACGCATGTAACATGGAGCGTGGACAGGAATGATATTGCGACGATTGATTGGGATAACAAAGAAAAATATCAGGCTACGCTGACTATTTGGGACCGGCACGCAATTAATGAAACAACGCCTGTGGCTGTAACGGTAACATCGGATAATGGTGTATCTGGATCATACACGGTAGAGGTGAAGCATAACTGGTATGAAACCTATTCCTACAAGCCGAACTGTCAGCACACGGGATCTGTTACTTATCGGTGTGACAGCTGTGACCGGTCATGGACGAAGAGTTTGGAGAAGACCCCTCACAAATTCAGCTATACGCATACGGCGGCGACCTGTACGACAGACGGATATGAAGAACGGGTTTGCGGCGATTGCGGTTTGAAAGAAATAACAAAGATAGAGCCGGCGACAGGCCATACCTGGACTGTTCAGGTTGTTTCAGGCTGCGGAGGTGCAGTCAGAACACGAACATGTACGGTTTGCGGATTTACGGAGACGGATGTAGATGTCAACGATGCGGCGCACCAGTGGGAATCGGTTATGACGGTTGACAAAGAACCGACCTGCTCAGAGGCAGGAAGCCGGTCTTATCACTGTGCGGTGTGTGGTCTGACCAAGGAAAGTGAAATCATACCTGCGAATCCCGATCTTCATCGCTGGACCGGATGGACCGTAGTCAAAAAACCGCAGATCGGCGTTATGGGCGAAGAGTCTCGCAGATGTCTGACATGCAAAGATGTGGAGACCCGCGATATTGAGGCGCTCCTGCCGACTGTTGACAGTGAGGCGGCAAAGACTCCTTCGCAGGATGATTCCGCGGCGCCTTCCGATGATGCAGCCGATGATGACAAGTCCGAGAGCGTACCGGATAGTCCGTCTATAGACAGCAGCACCGACGACAATAATGATGATGTAAGCAGCAGTTCCGATGACTTTAGCAAAGATCCGGGCAATAATGCTGGTAGTACAGGCAGTGATTCAGACAACAGTACCGACAGCGCAGCCGGAGACTCGGGCAACAGTACCGACAACACCGGAAGTAATTCGAGCAGCAGTACCGGCAGCACTCCGGGCAGCGATACCGGCAGCACCAGCGGCACTCCGAGCAGCAATACCGGCAATACCGGCGGCACTCCGAGCAGCAATACCGGTAATACCGGCAGCACTCCGAGCGACAATACCGGTAACACCGGCAGCGCTCCGAGCAGCAATACCGGTAACACCACCAGCAGTTCTGGCGGCGGCAGCAGCTCCGGCGGTTCATCCAGTGGCGGCGGTGGTTCCCGCGGCGGTTCTGGCGGCGGCGGTGGCAGTTCCCGCAGCGGTTCCGGCAGCAGCGCGGCTAAGGCAAGCGCAGGCCCGTCGGCAGTCGTGGAAGCGACTCCTCTTCCTATTGTTCCAACAGCGGAGATCCGTGCGGCTCTTCCGACTTATGTGGAAGTAGGAACCTGGGATAAGGCAGCGGACGGCAGCTGGACCTGCAAGGATGAGAACGGAGAGCCGTATACGAACGAGTGGGCGGCTGTATATAATCCGTATGCGAATACGGCGGCGGCGGATGCTTACGATTGGTTCCGTTTCGATGCGACAGGCCATCTGATCACAGGTTGGTATGTGGATCCGGTTGATGGAAACACTTATTATATGAATGAAGCGTCTGATGGCACGCAGGGCAGGATGATGACAGGCTGGGTGACCATCGGCGGCAAGGAGTATTACTTCAATCCGAACTCGGACGGCCAGAGAGGACGTATGTATAGGAATGAAGCGACTCCGGATGGACATTTCGTAGGTCCGGATGGAGCCAAGATCTGGTAAAGACCATCAAAAGGCAAGAGTTATTTCAGGGCGGGAGATCTTTATGATTTCCCGCCTTATTTTGGGGAAATGACTGTCAACAGCCGGCATTTTATATTATAATAAAGAGGAAAGCATTGACTTTGCAGTGAAAACGCGGTAAAAGTAAAAAGGAAAATGTCGAAATGAAAAGGTGAATATCATGTATCAGATGGATTTTAATAAACCGGAGCATGTACATTTTATCGGAATCGGCGGAATCAGCATGAGCGGACTGGCGGAGATACTGATGGATGAGGGATTTACGGTGTCCGGCTCGGACGCGCATCCTTCGGAACTGACCGAGAAGCTGGAGCAGAAGGGAGCGACGGTTTCTTACGGGCAGCGGGCGGAGAATATTACCGAGGGGATCGATGTGGTCGTCTACACGGCTGCGATCCATCCGGATAATCCAGAACTTGCGGAAGCGCGGGCGAAAGGACTGCCGATACTGACAAGAGCGGAACTGCTGGGACAGATGATGCGGAATTACCGCTATGCGATCGGCATCGCGGGCACCCATGGCAAGACGACGACGACTTCCATGGTAGCGGAGATCCTGATGGCTGCGGATACAGACCCGACGGTGACGGTCGGAGGAATCCTGAATTCTATCGGGGGCAATATTCGTCTGGGCGGTTCAGAGATGTTTGTGGCGGAAGCCTGTGAATATACCAACAGCTTTCTTTCGTTCTATCCGAACCGGGAGATCATTCTGAACATTGAAGAGGATCATCTGGATTTCTTTAAGGATATCGACGATATCCGCGCTTCCTTCCGGAAGTTCGCGCAGATCGTTCCGGCGGACGGCGCGGTCGTGATCAACGCGGATATTGACCGGGTTGAGGAGATCGTGGAAGGGCTTCCGTGCCGGATCGTCACCTATGGACGTTCGGACAGCGCGCAGTACCGGGCGGAGAATATTGAATATGACGAATATGACAGGGCGAGTTTTGACGCGGTGTGGACGGAAACGGCCGGAGACAATGATGCGGCGCGTCTGCGGGTCCGGCTGAGCGTTCCCGGCGAGCACAATATTTATAATGCCCTTGCGGCGATCGCCCTCTGCAGGACACTTTCTGTCGGTTCGGAAGCGATTCAGCGCGGCCTGGCCGGATATACCGGCACGAACCGGCGGTTTGAGAAGAAGGGCGAGGTCTGCGGCCTGACGATCATTGACGATTACGCCCATCATCCGCAGGAGATCGCGGCGACGCTTGAGGCGGCAAGGCATTATCCTCATAAGAAGCTGTGGTGCGTTTTCCAGCCCCATACCTATACGCGCACGAAGGTGTTCATGGATCAGTTCGCGGAGGCGCTTGCGGCGGCGGACGAGGTGATCCTGGCGGATATCTACGCGGCCCGTGAGACGGACACGCTGGGCATCAGTTCCGGGGATATCGCCGAGAGGATCGAGGCGCTGGGGACGCCGGCCCACTATCTTGGAAGCTTCGACGAGATCGAAAAATTTATTTTGGAAAATTGTGTCAACGGCGATCTGTTGATAACTATGGGTGCCGGAGACATAGTAAAAGTGGGAGAAAACCTGCTGGGAATCTGATTTATCCACAATATCCACATAGTTTTCAACAGATTACATGAGGAAAACTATGTGGATGTTTTTATTTACATAAACAGGATGTCCACATCCTGGAAAATGCCGCAGGATGCTTGTATTTCTACAGAAAATGACAGGTTTCGCGGTATTATGTAGACTGGTTATCCACAATATACACATTATCCACACGGGGTGGAATGGGAAGAGGGGGCCTATTTCCTTTTTTAAAAATGTGTGGTATGCTATGAGAAGAGTAAAAATGGGGTGAGGGATGACCATGAGAAGCAGCCTTGAAGTGAAGGCCACGCTGGTGGCGGATGAATTTATAGATCGGTACATGCCGGAAGCGAACGGGGAGTATGTGAAGGTATATCTGTATATCCTGCGGCACGGGGACCGGCAGGTGACAGTGGTGGAACTGGCGGACGCGATTAACTGTACGGAGTCGGATATCCGCCGCGCGCTGGCGTATTGGGAGAGACTGGGCGTGCTGACGGCGGAGAACGCTGCTGCAGATTCCGCGGCCGGGAACCGGCAGGAGAGGTCTGCGGAGCCGGAGAACCGCGCCGGCGGCAGGCGTGGGGGCCGGCAGACGGATAAGGCGGATGGATCCGCGGGGATGACTGCGGAAGAGACGGCGGTTTCCGGGCTGGATGCGGTCAGCGGCAGCGGAGCAGGCAGCGGAGCGGCCGGAAGAGCTGGCGGTGTGGTTGGCAGGGATGGCGCTGCGGCCGGAAAAGGCGGTGCCGTGGCTGGAGATATGATTGGAAGAGGCATCGTCGTGGCTGGAGATACGATTGGAAGAGGCGGCGCCGTGGTCGGAGATACGGTTGGAAGAGGCGGCACTGCGGCCGGAGACGCGGCCGGAAGAGACGGCGCCGCGGCAGGAGAAGCCGTAAGCAGAGGGAGCAGCGGCGTTCCGGATGCCAGGATCCCGGCGCAGAGGGATTTCTACACGCCGGAGCAGGTGAAGGAGCTGTCGAAGGATGAAGAATTTACGCAGCTTCTCTATGTGGCGCAGAAGTATCTGAATAAGGTGTTCACACCCAGGGACTGCGAGGTATTTGCCTACCTGTACGACGGACTGCGGCTGCCGGCGGAGCTTCTGGAGTATCTGGTGGAGTACTGTGTTCAGGGCGGTCACGACAGTATCCGCTATCTGGAGACGGTGGGACTTAACTGGCATGAGAAAGGGATCAATACGGTAGAGCGTGCCAAACAGTATACGGTTTCCTATTCGAGCGAAGCGTTTGCGGTCATGCGGGCCTTCGGTTTAAGCGACCGCCGGCCGGGCAGCTCGGAGATGGAGATGATCCAGAGGTGGTTCCGGGAGTGGGGATTTACGAAGGATATGATCCTGGAGGCCTGCGCGAGAACGCTGGCGGCTACGAATAAGCCCAGTTTCGCTTATGCGGACCGGATCCTTATGGAGTGGAAGAAAGCAGAAGCGCGCACGATGGAGGATGTGCGGAAGCTGGATGAAGCAAGGGAGAGAGCCAGAAGCGCGGAGACGGCGGATAAAGGCGGTCAGACGGAGCAGCAGGCGTCCGCCGCGGGAAGAAGCGGCGGCCAGACTGCCAGGGAAGGCAGTTCCGGCGGAAGCCGGGGGACGTCCCGCGCCGTGTCCGGCGGATCGCGGAACCGTTTTCATAATTTTGAACAGAGAGATACGGACTATGACGCCATTGTACTGAGGCAGCTGAAGGAGCGCCTTGGGAAGCAGTAAAGCGGCGGCGCGGCGTCATTTCCGGAAGCTTCGTCAGAGGAGCCGGCCGGGATACGAAAGCCGCGTCCGGGAGAGAGAAAGGGAGAGCCATGCCGTTAAGCAATTCACAGTATCAGGCGATCATGAGGATCTATAATGAGAGGCAGTACGAGGACAAGCACGCCCAGGACCAGCGGCGGGCGGAGGTCTATGAGAATGTACCGCAGATGAAGGATCTGGAAGAGCGGATCGCTTCCTGCGCGGCTGACTGTGCCCGGCTTCTGTTAAACGGGGAACCGCAGGCAGGACAGGAGCGAAAGGCCGTTCTTAAGGCCCTGCGCCGGCAGAGGGAGGAACTTTTGCGGCAGAACGGCTATGCGCCGGATTACATGGAGATGCGCTATCATTGCCCGGACTGCCAGGATACCGGATACAGGGATGGGAAGAAGTGTCACTGCTTTCTGAAGGAGCAGACGAAGCTTCTGTACGCCCAGTCCAACATCGAGGATGTGCTTGGAAAGGAGAATTTCGCGGCATTTTCCTTCGACGTATATGATAAGAGTGAAGTGATCCCGGAACTGGAGATGACGGTTGCGGAGTATATGCGCCAGGTCTATGGATGGTGCAGGGACTACGCGGATCATTTCGCGGAGAAGGGAGGAAGCCTTCTCTTCACCGGCGGAACCGGCGTGGGGAAGACATTTCTTACCAACTGTATCGCGAGGGAACTGATCGACGCGGGCCAGTCGGTGATCTACCTGACGGCCAACGATCTGGTGGATATCTTTTCCAGCAATAAATTCCGCACGGATTCGGAAGAAGAGCTGCGGGACATGTACCAGTACGTGCTGGACTGCGATCTTCTGATCATTGACGATCTGGGGACGGAGCTGAATAATTCCTTCGTCTCTTCGCAGCTTTTCTACTGTATCAATGAACGGCTGGTGCGCGGCAAGGGGACGGTCATTTCCACGAACCTGTCGGTGTCGATGCTGCGGGATACCTATTCGGACCGGGTGTCGTCGAGGATCACCAGCGGATATACGATCATACCGCTGTATGGGAGAGACCTTCGGACGAGGAGATAGCGAAGGGGTGCTCGAAAGAAATTGAAGAAATATGTTTCACCATCTTGACGAGACAGATGAAAAAATGTTATAAAGATTACGTCGCTCACGTTGTACTGCTTAATTGGAGGAAAACATGATATACGAAGAGAAGACCATTGAGACGATTCCGGTAGGTCCGCTGGGCCTGGTTCCGCTCCGCAGCATCAGGGAACTGGGAGACAAAGTCAATGACTATCTTGTTACATGGAGGCATGAACGCGAGAGCGAGCATAAGTCAACAATCGCTTTCGCCGGTTATCAGAGGGATTCCTATATTATCGAGAGCAGAACGCCCCGGTTCGGCACCGGGGAGGCGAAGGGAACGATCGAGGAGTCGGTCCGCGGAGACGATCTGTATATTATGGTGGATGTCTGCAATTACAGCCTGACCTATTCACTGTGCGGACAGACGAACCATATGTCCCCGGACGATCATTTCCAGGATCTGAAGAGGGTCATTGCGGCGGCAGCCGGCAAGGCCCGCAGGATCAACGTGATCATGCCCTTCCTGTACGAGGGCAGGCAGCATAAGCGTTCCGGGCGCGAGTCTCTGGACTGCGCGCTGGCCCTTGAAGAGCTGGCGAATATGGGTGTGGAGAATATCATTACGTTCGACGCCCATGATCCGCGCGTGCAGAACGCGATCCCGCAGATCGGATTCGAGACGGTGCAGCCGATCTATCAATTTATCAAGTATCTTCTGAAGGTGGAGACAGATCTTCAGATCGACAGCGACCATATGATGGTCATAAGCCCGGACGAGGGCGGTATGACCAGAGCCGTGTATTTCGCCAATGTCCTGGGACTTGATATGGGTATGTTCTATAAGCGCCGCGACTATACGCGGATCGTGAACGGGCGGAATCCGATCGTGGCCCACGAGTTCCTGGGCTCCGATGTGGAAGGCAAGGACGTGCTGATCATTGACGACATGATCTCATCGGGCGAGAGTATGCTGGATGTGGCGAAGGAACTGAAGAGGCGAAAGGCCAGGAAAGTATTTGTGTGCGCGACATTCGGACTGTTTACCAACGGTCTGGCGCAGTTTGACAAATATTATGAAGACGGCCTGATCGACCGGATCCTGACGACGAATTTGGTGTACCAGACGCCGACGCTGCTGTCGAAGCCGTATTACATCAACGTGGATATGAGCAAATATATCGCGCTGATCATTGATAATCTGAACCATGACGCGTCTTTGAGCGAGCTTTTGAACCCGACGAAGAGGATCAATCGGCTGCTTGCGACGTATCGGGAGAAGAATGCGCAGAAGTAGGAAGCTGCGGAATGGCGGTTGAAGCGGGAGTGGAGAGCGGTTAAAGCCAGCGGGAAATCAGAATTGGAAAGAGGCCGTGCCTGGCAGGCAAGTATGGATCGGGAAGCGGCTAAGGCCAGCAGGCAGCAGGAGCCGGAACAGAAACCAGCCGACGCAGCCGGAAACCCCTCAGGCATCCGCCGACCGCTGCAGCGTGAAGATGAATTCGGTGCCGACGCCTTCGGTGCTGATGACGTCGATGGTTTCACCATGATTCTGAATAATCTCTTTTACAATGGACAGGCCAAGGCCTGTCCCTTTTTTATCCCGGCCGCGGGACAGATCGGTCTTGTAGAACCGCTCCCAGATTTTCTTCTGGCTGTCCTTGGGGATGCCGATGCCGGTGTCTTTCACGGAGACGAAGACCTTCTCGTAACGGATGGAGGTCTGGATGAAGATCGTGGAATTGTGGTGGCTGAATTTGATCGCGTTGTCGATCAGGTTGTAGAGGACCTGCTGGATCTCGCCCATGTCGGCGTAGACCATGGTGGAGGTCTCAGAGAAGGTCAGGTCCAGGATGATATTCTTGGCGTTGCAGGTGCCCTCGAAGCTGGCCGCCGTGTCCTTGATGACCCGGTTGATATCGAAATTGGTGCGGGTAAGATGGCCTTTCAGATCCAGGGAGTTCAGCGTCAGAAGTCCCTGGGTCAGCTTATTCAGGCGGTCGGTTTCGGAAATGACCAGATGGAGATATTTTTCCTGAAGCTCCGGAGGGATCGTGCCGTCCAGGATCGCTTCCAGATAGCCTTTGATGGAGGTTAGCGGCGAGCGGAAGTCGTGGGAGACATTGGCAATAAAATTCTTCTGGTACTCGTCGCTTTTCTCCAGCTTCTCAGACATGTAGTTCAGGGTGTCGGCCAGATATCCGACCTCGTCCTGGGTGTGCAGAACGACACGGTGCTGCAGATGGCCTTCGGCGTATTCTTTGGCGGCGTCGGTGATCTTGCGCAGCGGAAAATACACGGTGATCGTGAAGACCAGCAGAATGATCAGCGACAGCCCGAAAATGATGCAGAATGTCACGTAAAGGACATTCAGTACCTGATCCCGGAGGTGGGTGATCTCGCTGATCGGCAGATGGATCAGCACGTAGCCGTGGGTGATGTAATTGCCGGTAATGGGGGCGCAGACGCTCAGTACATTGCCGCTAAAGTTATTGTGGTAGTTTCCGATGGCGTAGCCCCGGTTGCCAGTGAAGGTTGGGTCAAAATTTTCAATGACCATGGATGTACGGGCGCCGTGGACGCTGTCATTTACGACGATTCCATTGGTGTTCACGATCCAGATCTCTGTGTGGAGATAAGCGGATAAAGCGTCCACCAGAGACTGGGTATCGTCCTCGGACTGGGCGGACCCGCGGTAGATGCCGGAATAGCGGGCGGCAAGCAGGCTGGCCTCGTCGTACAGATTGTCTGCCCGGGTGGACAGAAGGATCCGATAGGTCCAGTCGGACGCCACCGTGGCGATCACGATAAAGCTCAGGATGCCGAATACCAGGTATCCCAGTATGAACTTGTAGTAGAGGGAATGCCGCCGTTTCACCGTTTCACCTCGAATTTGTAGCCGATGCCCCAGACTGTGGTCAGGGCCCAGTTATCGTTGTCCTTGATCTTCTCGCGCATGCGCTTGATATGTACGTCTACGGTGCGGGTGCCGCCGATATATTCGTAGCCCCAGATGTGGTCCAGAAGCTGCTCGCGGGTGAAGACCTGGTTCGGCGATGAAGCCAGGAAATACAGCAGTTCCAGTTCTTTCGGCGGCATGTCGATGGACTGGCCCTGATAAATCACCGAGTAATTGGTCAGGTTTACGATCAGTCCCGGATATTTCACATATTCGCCCTGCTGGTCGGAACTGGGGGCAGGGGACGCGGCAGGCGTCGTCTGATAACGGCGCAGCACGGCTTTGACGCGGGCCACCAGTTCTTTGGAGTCGAACGGCTTGATCATATAATCGTCGGCGCCCAGTTCCAGCCCCAGGACCTTGTCAAAGATCTCTCCTTTGGCGGAGAGCATGATAATGGGCACCTGGGAGGCGGCCCGCAGCTCCCGGCAGACCTGGTAGCCGTCGATGCCGGGAAGCATCAGATCCAGAAGGACGATGTTGGGGCGGAAAGAGGGAAAGACCCGCAGGGCTTCCTCGCCGTCCAGGACGATCTTCGTCTCGTAGCATTCCTTGATCAGATAGAGGGAAATGAGTTCCGCGATGTTGGCGTCGTCATCGACGATCAGGACTCTCTGCTTTTCAGCCATGGTGATTCTCCTTTTTGAAAAATGTTACTTTACTTAAAAATAACTATGGTCACGCCGGTATCGCCTTCGCCGAACTCGCCCAGGCGGAACTCCTGAACGTAATTCAGCCGTTTTAACCGCTTATGGACGGCGTTTCGTAGCGCGCCGGTACCCCGGCCGTGGACGACACGCACCTGGGGCAGATGGGCCAGATAGGCATCGTCTAAATATTTGTCGAGAAGCGGTATGGCCTCGTCCGTGGTCTTGCCGATCAGGTTGATCTCCGGCGAGACGGAGAAGGACTTGGACATCTTGATGCTTCCGGCGCCGGTGTTGTGGGAATCGCGGCCGCCGCCCTCCCCGTCCGGGCCGGTGATCGTGGCTTCGTCGATCATTTCCAGATCCTTTATATTCACCTGCGACCGCAGGATGCCCATCTGAACGAAGAGATCGCCCCTGGCGTTGGGCAGCGTGCTGACGGTGCCGGTCAGGTTCAGCGACAGCACCCTGACGGCGTCGCCGACGCGGATCGCCCGCGGGGAAATGGTCTTCTTCGGGCCTTTCGCCTTAACGGCCAGCTTCTCATCCACTTTATTCATCTGGTCCCGCAGCTTCGCCCGCTCGGCTTCCAGTTCCTTGCTGACGCCGGAAGAAGAGGCCAGCTTATTGATGTTCTTGATGGTCGTGTCGGCGGTCTCCTTGGCTTCCCGCAGGATGCGCTGGGCTTCCTCGTTGGCCTGCCGCAGGAGCTTCTCCTTCCGCTCGTCGAGACGCTCTTCCTTCTGGGATAGGCGCTCCCGCAGGAGGGCGGCTTCCTCCTTGTAGGCTTCCGCCTCGGCCTTCTCCTTCTCGATCAGGACGCGGCTCTCTTCCAGGTGCGCCAGCATATCCTCGAAGGCTTCGTCATTGGTCTCCAGGTGGGTCCTGGCGTCCTCGATGATAAAGTCCGGCAGGCCCAGCTTCTTCGAGATCGCGAAGGCGTTGCTCTTGCCGGGGATGCCGATCAGCAGCCGGTAGGTGGGCTGGAGATTCTCCACGCTGAATTCGCAGCAGGCGTTCTCCACGCCCGGCGTGGTCAGCGCGTAGACCTTCAGTTCGCTGTAATGGGTGGTGGCCATGGTCCTGCATTTCATATTGTGGAGGAAGGTCAGGATGGAAATGGCCAGCGCCGCGCCTTCCGTCGGATCCGTGCCCGCGCCTAGCTCGTCGAAGAGACACAGGGAATTGGAATCCGCTTTATCCAGGATCGACACGATATTCGTCATATGGGCGGAAAAAGTACTTAAGCTCTGCTCGATGCTCTGCTCGTCGCCGATATCCGCAAACACTTCCTCGAAGACCGCCAGCTCCGAGCCGTCGAAGGCCGGGATATGCAGACCCGCCTGGCCCATCAGCGTGAACAGGCCTACGGTCTTCAGCGACACGGTCTTGCCGCCGGTATTCGGGCCTGTGACCACTAAGAGGTCGAAGTCGCGGCCAAGGTGGATATTGATCGGAACCACCTTCGCCGGGTCCAGGAGCGGATGGCGTCCGTCCTTGATGTTCAGCCAGCCGTCCTCGTTGAACTTCGGCTCGCTGCCCTTGTAATGCCGGGACAGAGCCGCCTTGGCGAAAATGAAATCCAGCCGCGCCAGGACCTGCTGGTTGACGCGGATCTCTTCGATATGGGGCGCGGTCTGGTTGCTCAGATCCGCCAGCACCGCCTCGATCTCCTTCTTCTCCTGGATCTCCAGCTCCCGCATCTGGTTGTTCAGCTGCACCACGGCCATGGGCTCGATGAAAACGGTGGA
>CANPZZ010000034.1 GCA_947589125.1 uncultured Lachnospiraceae bacterium | reverse complement strand
GTGGGGAGCGAGGAGGGATTTTTGTATGGTGAAGAAAGACGAGCTTCTGCGGATCTTTGCGGGACCGATCCGGGAGATGCTGGGGAGGGCGGCGCTTAATTGGGATAACGTGCAGGAGATCCGTCTGCGGGTCGGACGGCCGGTGTTCGTGGTGTGCGGCGGGGAGGAGTATGTGCTGACGGCAGGTGGTGTGCGGCGTGGGAAGAGTAGGGCGGCAGGTCAGATTGCGGAGTGTGCCGGAAAAACCGACGGAATGTCTGGGAAAATTAAGCTGACGGACCGGGCCGGGGCATATCAGGCGACGCCGCAGGACCTGCGGGAGACGCTGGAATATGTAAGCAGCCATTCCCTCTACGCGTTCGAGGAAGAGATCCGCCAGGGCTTTATCACGATTCAGGGCGGGCACCGGATCGGGCTGGCGGGGAAGACGGTAATGGACGGGCGGGGCGTCCGGACGATCAAATACATTTCCTTCCTGAACGTGCGGCTGGCCCACCAGGTGCGGGGCTGTGCGGACAGGATCATGCCGTATCTGCTGGAAAATGGACAGGCGCTCCACGCGCTTTTCATATCGCCGCCGCGATGCGGCAAGACGACGCTTCTGCGGGATGTGATACGGCAGATGTCAGACGGCCGCGGCCTTACGGTCGGCGTGGTGGACGAGCGTTCGGAGCTGGCGGCCTGCTGGCAGGGGATTCCGCAGAACGATCTGGGCGCCCGCACGGATGTGCTGGACTGCTGTCCGAAGGCGATCGGAATGATGATGCTTGTCCGGGCCATGTCGCCGGAGGTGATCGCGGTGGACGAGATCGGCGGCCGGGAGGACATCGACGCCATGAGGTATGCGATGAACTGCGGCTGCAGGGTGTTGGCGACGGTTCATGGGGACAGCCTGGAGGATGTGGCCCGGAAGCCGGTTCTGGGGGAAATGGTCTCGGAAGGGATGTTCGACAGGTATATTGTCTTAAGCAGCCGCGAAGGCGTGGGAACGGTGGAAGCGATCAGGGACAGGAATGGAAAATGCCTGCATTCGGAGAATCGCGCGAGACCAGCGAACAGAAAAGAAAAACAGGAAGGAGGCCGCTTATGATCTGGCTGCGGATAACGGGCTGTGTGTTGGTGACGGCGTCCTGCGGCGCTTTAGGGATCTTAAAGGCGCGGCAGTGGCAGGCCCATCGGAAGATGCTGGAGGGGCTGCGGCGGATGGTCTATCTTCTGCGGGGAGAGATCCTGTACGCCATGTCGCCGCTTCACGAGGCCCTGGAACGGGTCGGCAGGAAATCGGACGGACCGGCCGCGGTCTGGTTCTGCCGGATGGCGGAGCGGCTTAGCCGGCAGGAAGGGGAGACATTTTCCCGGGTCTGGAAGGAGGAACTGGACAGGCAGGCGAAGGCAATGCTTCTGTCGGCGCGGGAACATACGGAACTGGCGGAGTTCGGGGAGCATCTGGGGTATCTGGACGTGGGGATGCAGGAGCGGACCATTGCGCTGTATCTGGAACAGCTGGATCTGTCGATCGGATTTATGAGGGAGCATGAACAGGAGCGGACGCGGATGTGTACCTGCCTGGGGATCATGGGAGGGCTGTTTCTGGCGGTGATCCTTTGCTGAAAAGGCTATGGAGCGCTTGTGAGAAATCAGAGAAGACAGTTAAAGGATTGACCGGTGAAGAAATCGATTGGAGAACTGGCTGGAAGATCGGTTGGGGAAACAAGTCGGAAATCGGCGGGAAAATCAGCGGCGGATCGATGAGAGAATCGGCAAGAAATCTATAAGTGAATGAGAAAATAGGTAAAAAATCGGCGAATAATTAATGGCAGAAGGGTCAGAGACCTAAGCGGCGGCAGAAGCGCGCATGCAGAAAAAGGAGGTTCATATGGGAGTTAATCTGATATTCCGGATTGCGGCGGTGGGAATTCTGGTGTCGGTAATCTGTCAGGTATTAAAACACAGCGGGCGGGAGGAGCAGGCATTTCTGACAAGCCTGGCCGGGCTGATTCTGGTGCTTTTCTGGATGGTGCCGTATATATACGACCTGTTTGAGACGATTCGGGAGCTGTTCGCATTATGAAAAAGACAATCGTTGACACAAATAGGTTATATGGATTATATAGGTTATGTGGACTACATGGGATATGTGTATTTCATAGGCCGCGTAATCGTGTGGACAGGAGGGCGAGAGCATGACGGTGATCTCCATAGCCGCGATCGGTATTGCGGCGGCGCTTCTGGCGACCCAATTTAAGAGCGTGAAGGGAGAGTACGGAATCTATCTGGCGATGGCGGCGGGGCTGGCGATCTGCTTTTACAGCGCCGCGAAGCTTCAGACGGTGACGGAGACATTTGCGAAGGTGAAGTCGTACATACGGATCAACAGCGTCTATCTGGACACGCTTCTGAAAATGGCGGGCATTGCCTACATCGCGGAGTTCGCGTCCGGGATCTGCAGGGATGCCGGTTATGGCTCGCTGGGAAATCAGATCGAGATCTTCGGCAAGCTGTCGATCCTGGCGGTCAGTATGCCGATCCTGCTGGCGCTTCTGGAGACGGTGCGGGGCTTTCTGGCATGAGGGGCGGGGCTCGGAGCGGGAGTGCGCTGCGTCGGTATTGGAGAGAAATCGCTGACAAAATGTCATACTTATGCGGATTGCTTTTCTTGATGACGGCGTTCAGTATTATGTGGAGTGAGGAGGCGGCAGGCGGTTCGATATGTGCTGTGATGGACAGTTCATCGGAATTCAGGTTAAGGACAGCCTGTTTGGTGCGGCAATCGATGTACGGACAGATATGTCAGGAAGCGTTAAACTGGAAAGGTCTGTGTCGGAAAAGTTCGTGTCTGGAAGAACCGCGTTCAGAAGGTTTATGCCTGCGAAATTTGCGCTTGCAGGGGATACGCCTGGTGCGAAGTGAGGCGGGAAGTTCTGTAACGGAAGATGGTTCCTTTGACAGCATCTCAGGCATTCTTGACAGGCTGGGTCTGCAGGAAGCCGAGGATTACGCGCTGGCCAGCCAGAGCGGCTCCGCGCTGAGTCTGACGGATATTGCGCGGAAACTGGTGACCGGCGACCTGGACGGAATCGGCCGGGACATGCTTGCGGTCGTCCGGCGGACGCTGTTTGCGGAGATCAGCGCGGGAGGCAGCCTGATCGGGCAGATTCTGCTTCTGGGCATTCTGGGAGCGGTGTTTGCCAATTTCTCCAGCGTATTTTCCGCCAGCCAGATCTCGGAGACCGGATTCTATGTGGTATATCTGCTGCTGTTTACGCTGCTGACAGCGGCTGTCGGCGAGAGTATGGCGGTGGCGGCGGAGACGGTGGGGACGATCCTGGGCTTTATGAAGGTGCTGATGCCGGCTTACTTCCTTGCGGTGGCATTTTCGGGCGGAACCGTGTCGTCGGCAGCCATGTATGAAGCGGCCATGTTCGGCATGACGGCGGCAGAATGGGCGCTGAATTCGGTCATGATCCCGCTGGTGCGCGTCTGGCTGATCCTGGCGCTGGCCGGAAACCTGACGAAGGAAAATGTATTTTCCAGGCTGACGGAGCTGGTGGGACAGATCATCGGCTGGGGCATGAAGACGCTTCTGGGACTGGTGCTGGGGCTGCAGCTGGCGCAGTCGCTGGTGCTTCCCTACGTGGACTCCCTGAAAAACGGAGCCCTTCGGAAGATGGTAGGTCTGGTCCCTGGCGTGGGGCAGAGCGCAGCCGCGGCGGCGCAGATGCTGATGGGAGCCGGCGTGCTTGTCAAGAATTCGGTAGGCATGGCGGCGGTGATCGTTCTGGCGGTGATGGCGGCGGTCCCGATGGTGAAGCTGCTGGTGCTGATGGCGCTTTACCAGTGTACGGCGGCCATTCTGGAGCCGGTCTGCGATAAGCGGGTGCTGGCCTGTGTCACTGCGGCAGCCAAATGTCATAAGGAACTTCTGCGGATCGTATTCACGGCGGTACTGATCTTTGCCGTGACGATCGCCATTGCATGCGCGGGGACGAACGCGGTGTATCTGGCGTGATATGCCGGGGGCGCCGGTGGTTTATTTGAAATGACGGGGATTGTAAATGAAGAGACATATCGTAAGTGATGAGACTTTATGAATGCGGGAGAAATGTATCCGCAACCGGCTGGCACGATCGGGAAACAGAAAGGGGGAGATTCTGTGGCGTGGCTCTATAACTGGGCGGCGGATATCCTGTGTTTTCTGGTGCTGATGAGTCTTCTGGAGACATTGCTTCCATCGAAGAAATACGTCCGGTACATTCGGTTTTTCGCCGGGGTGGTGCTGATCCTTGTGGCGCTGCAGCCGTTCCTCGGCGGGCTGGGACTGGCGCAGGAGATCGACCGGTATTTTGGGGAGTTCAGCTTTCAGACGGAGGTACGGGACATCCGGCGGGATGTGCTGGGAATCGAGGAGGAAAGGCGGCAGCAGATGTTCGCAAGCGGCGAGGAGGCGGCAGCGGCGGATGTGGAGGCAATGTCGCAGGAGAGCGGGTTTATTCCGGTGCGGACGGAGGTGGAGATCGAAAAAGACGCGGGGAGTGAGAATTATGGGGCGGTAGTGCGTGTGAACATGGTGGTGGCATGGGAGAGAGAAGATGAAACAGGAAGTCCGGCGGCGGAAGGTCCGGCGGCGGGAGAAACGCAGGGGATGCAAGTGTCTCAGCCTATGGCGGACGAACCAGAGACCTGCAATTTGCAGGCCACAGCAGGCGGAGAATCCGCTTCCGCGGGAAGCTTCGCCGGAGAAAAAACAGCAGAATCGGAGTCGTCGGAATCTGCCGCAGATAAGAAAGCAGAGATATCATCGGTGAAAATTGAGGTCGGCCGGATCGAGATCGAACCGTTGGAAAAGACAGATCCCGCTGTATCCGGCCCGGAACAGGCGCCGGACGGCGCCGAATCGGCGCAGGATCCCGGTCTGTCAGCCGCATCGGACGATCTTGCGGAGTTAAAAAGAAAGGTGGAACGCTTCTATGAACTGGAACCCGAAGACGTGGAAATTCAACTGGAAAGGCGATAAAGAACGGTGGATCATCCTGCTGGCGGTCGGGCTGATCTTCCTGATCCTGGCGTTTCCGTCCGGGAAGAAGAATGTGGCGACCCGGGACGATTTCGATTCCGGAAGTACGGCAGGTGCGGGTTACGGTTTTGGGGGAAGCAGCACCGCTGACTCCGGTGCCAGCGGCGGCTACAGTGGCAGCAGTGGAAGCGGAAGCGGCACAGATGGCGGCTATGGAAACGCGGCTGGAAGCGGATATGGCGGCGGTTACGGAGACAGCGCCGGAAACGGCAGTGTAACAGGCGGCAGCGTCCAGAACACCAGTCTCACCGCCGCGTCCCTGCCCGCGGCGGCAGCCCCCACTCTGACCTATGAGCAGCGCCTGGAGGAACGCCTCAAGGAAATTCTTTCCCATGTAGACGGCGTCGGCGCGGTAGATGTGATGATCGTTCTGCGTTCTTCCGAGGAGCGGGTCTGGCTGACAGATCGGGACACGAATTCGTCCTCCACCCGAGAGACCGATTCCGGCGGAGGCAGCCGTCAGATCCAAAGCCAGGAGATCAGCGAGGAGACGGTTCTTATCGGTCAGAGCGGAAGCGCGGCCCCTGTTCTGGAGAAGGAAGTGTACCCGGAGATCAGCGGCGTGGTCGTGAGCGCAGCCGGCGGCGGAAGTCCGGCGGTTCAGGCTGAAATTTCCGCCGCGGTAGAAGCATTATTCGGCGTCCCGTCTCATAAAATAAAAATACTAAAGCGGGTAGAATAAAAAAGGAGTGCTGCACATGAAATTAAAGCTGAAAAGAGATCTTCCCAACATCAATATGAAAAAGCTGTTCCGCCGCAACCAGATCATTGTGACGACGCTGGTCGTCATGATCGCGGCGGCGGGATATTTGAATTACGCCGGAAAGAAGCTGCCGGAAAATGAGGTGGACGTCTATGAGGCCGGCGTCTCAGACATTTCTCAGGAGGATATCCTGGCGGAAAATCAGAGAGTGCTGGACGCGGCCGGCGGTTATGAGGAGATCCAGAGCCTGGATCAGGACTGGGATCAGATCGAGGAGGCGGAATCAATGGCGGACAGCGGCGAGGTCTCTGCACAGCCGGAAAAAGGCATGATCTCGGAGCAGATCGACGCAATTGAAAATAACATCCAGACGGAGGGAGAAGGCGTCACGCAGCTTGCTCAGGCAGAAATGGATCCCATCACCGAGACCATTTCCGCGGACGCGGGGACGGAGGAAGGAGATCTGGCCGGACTTGAAAATCCCGGGGAGGCGATCCTGACCAGCGGCATGAGCGTTTCCGATTACATAGCCGGCGTCCAGTTAAGCCGGGAGCAGGTCCGCGCCCGCAGCCGGGAAACTCTCCTTAATATCATCAACAATACCAATATCGAGGAAGCCGCCAAGCAGGAGGCCATCCAGAACATGATCGAACTGACGGAGATCGCCGAGAAGGAGAACGCGGCGGAAACGCTTCTGATGGCCAAGGGATTCTCTGATCCGGTGGTCAGTATCACCGACGGCAAGGTGGATGTGGTCATTAACGCGGCGTCCATCACCGATCCGCAGCGGGCTCAGATTGAGGACGTGGTGAAGCGCAAGACCGAGGTGGGCGCGGAGAATATTATTATTACGCTGCTGAATCTGGAGGAATAATCGAGGATGACAGACGTCCTGCGGCCGGTGCAGGGATTGACCGGCCGCGGGACGTTTTGTGATCGTGCTCCTGTTCTCAAACTTAAGAGAATATTCCCTTTTCAAAAAGAATTATATTTGCTATAATAGGCTATCATAGGATTTGAGGAGGTATTATCCGTGGCTGAATTGGAAAACAGAAGTACCCATAAAGTATATGAGAAGGATACCATCGGCGAGGTTCAGATCGCCGACGAGGTGGTCGCCATTATCGCCGGACTGGCCGCCACGGAGGTGGAAGGCGTGGACAGCATGGCCGGCAACATCACCAACGAATGGGTCAGCAAGCTGGGCATGAAGAATCTTTCCAAGGGCGTGAAGGTGGACGTTACGGAAGAGCATGTGTCGGTGGATCTGTCGCTGACGATGCGTTACGGCTACAGCATTCCGGCTGTCTGCGAGAAGGTTCAGGAGAAGGTCAAGACCGCGATTGAGAATATGACCGGGCTGTCTGTTCTGGATGTGAATATCCGGGTCGCGGGCGTGAATACGGAGGAAGAGCACTAGCCGGAACGCGTCGGCGCGCAGAGGCAGGCGGAAACCGGATGGCGGGATGGTACAGACAGGGAGGACAGGCGATGACCAGAAGAGAATTGCGCGAGCATTGCTTTAAGATGCTTTTCTGCGCGGATTTTTATCCTGCCGGAGAGACCGGGCAGCAGTTTGTGAAATATTTTGAGGCTCCCGAAGAGGATGAGGCCGGCGAAGCGGGCGAGAATGTAACGCTTCACGCGGTAGAAGACATTTCCATGGAAGATATGAATTATCTGGTGAAGAAAGCCGAGGCCGTAACGGCCCGGATTCCGGAACTGGATCAGAAGATCGACAGCGTCGCGGAGGGGTGGAAGACGAAGCGCATGGGCAAGGTGGACCTGACCATCCTGCGTCTGGCCCTGTATGAGATGATTTATGATGACGAGATCCCGGAGCGGGTCGCCATCAATGAGGCGGTGGAGCTGGCCAAGCGGTTCGGTCAGAACGAGTCGCCGTCCTTTGTCAACGGCGTATTGGCGAAGCTGGTGTAGGCGCAGCGCGCGTACCGTCCGGCTGCAGGGAGGCTCCATGGCAGAAGCAAGTATTTATTCCGTTGGTCAGGTGAATTCTTATATCCGAAATATGTTTACGCAGGACTTCCTCCTGAAGCGGATAAGCGTCAGGGGGGAGATTTCCAACTGCAAATATCACTCAGCCGGTCATATTTATTTTACATTGAAGGACCAGTCGGGAACGCTTTCGGCGGTAATGTTCGCCGGGCAGCGGCGGGGCCTTGATTTTCAGCTGCAGGAAGGCCAGCAGGTTGTGGTGACCGGAACGATCGACGTCTACGAGAGGGACGGGCGCTACCAGCTTTACGCCAGGGAAATCCGCAGGGACGGCATCGGCGGTCTCTACGAGCGGTTTGTAAAGCTGCGGGACGAGCTGGAGGAAATGGGGCTGTTCGCGAAGGAATATAAGCAGCCGATCCCCAAATACGCCCGCACGGTGGGCATCGTCACGGCCAGCACCGGCGCGGCGGTCCGTGATATCATCAATATCGCGGCCCGCCGGAACCCTTATGTGCAGCTGGTTCTCTATCCGGCTTTGGTGCAGGGCGAGAACGCCAAATACAGCATCGTCCGCGGCATCCGCGCGCTGGACAGGCTCGGTCTGGATGTGATCATCGTGGGCCGCGGCGGCGGTTCCATCGAGGATCTGTGGGCGTTTAACGAGGAAATGGTGGCGCAGGCCATTTTTGACTGTCAGACCCCCGTCATTTCCGCGGTCGGACATGAGACGGACGTGACGATCGCCGATTATGTGGCGGATCTGCGGGCGCCGACGCCTTCCGCGGCGGCGGAACTGGCAGTTTTCGACTACCGGCAGTTTGAGGAACGGATCGCGGTCACGCGCACGGCGCTGATCCGCGGAATGGAACGAAACGTAGAGCGGAGGCGCTACCGGATCGAGCAGGCCAGGATGCGGCTTGAGATGTGCAGTCCGTCCAGGCAGATCAATGACATGCGCCAGCAGCTGGCGGATGATCAGGAGCGGATGAGACTTAAGATGCAGCGGCGGCTGACGGAGTGCCGTCACAGGCTGGAACTGGCGGCGGGAAGAGTCCGGGCGAACAGTCCGGGAAGGCTGATCGAAGAGCGGCGCAGGCTGCTTAATGACGCGGAGAAGCGGATGCGGGCCGCGGCGGAGAGGAACCTGCTGGAGACGAAACACAGGCTGACGCTTGACGCGGGCAGGCTGGACGGACTTTCTCCGCTTAAGAGACTGTCCGGCGGTTTCGGTTATGTGACCGATGAGTGCGGACATGCCGTCGAGACGGTGGAGAGACTGAGAACCGGACAGATGCTTGGCGTGCGGCTGGCCGACGGTCTGGCGAGGACGAGGATCGAGGAGATCGAGGCGAAACCGTCGCGGAGTGTCCTGGGAGATGGGCAGGAAGATCTTTGATTAAGAGATGGTAAGCGCGTACAGGCGTAACGTCTGGTGGATTCAGGCTGCTGGGACGGTTACCGTAGAGAGCGGTTACCGAAGAAGGACGGCTGCCAGAGAAGAATGGCTGATGGAGAGCATGGAGGCTGTATATGGCGGAAGAAAGAGAGAAGAATATCGGACAGAATCCGGATATGACCGCAGATCCCGGACAGTGCGCAGGGCAGAATGCCGATGAAAGCGCTCCCGGGAAGGAAATGGGAATCGAGGAGACTTTAGAAGAACTGGAAGCCCTGATCGAGAAGATGGAGGATCGGTCCAGTACGCTGGAGGAGACATTTTCCTGCTATGAGCGGGGCATGAAGCTGGTGAGGGAAGTGAGCGGCAAGATCGACCGGGTCGAGAAGAAGCTGATGATCCTGACGGAGGACGGACAGAATGACGAAGTTTGACGAATGGCTGAAGGAAGCGGCGGCTCAGACGGAGGAGACGGTCTATGCTTATCTCCCGGCGGAGGAAGGATATCAGAAGACGGTTCTCGCGGCCATGAACTACAGCATGAAGGCCGGCGGCAAGCGGCTTCGTCCGCTGTTTCTCCGGGAGGTCTACCGGATGTTCGGCGGCAGCGGCCGGGAGGCGGAGCCTTTCATGGCGGCCATTGAGATGATACATACCTTCTCCCTGATCCACGACGATCTGCCCTGCATGGACAATGATCAGTACCGCCGGGGACTTCCGACAGCGTGGGTGGCTTACGGCTACGACATGGCGGTGCTGGCCGGAGACGGACTGGCGGTCTACGCCTTTGAGACGGCGGCGAAAGCATTTGCGATGACGCCCCATACAGAGCGCGTGGCCAGATGTCTTGAGCTTTTGGCACAGAAAAGCGGCATCTACGGAATGATCGGCGGTCAGACCGCGGATGTGGAACTGACGGGAAAGCCTCTTGACGAGAAACAGCTTGATTTCATCTACCGTTTGAAGACGGGGGCGCTTCTGGAGGCGCCGATGATGATTGGAGCGATACTGGCGGGCGCGTCGGAGGAACAGGTGCGGGCGGTGGAGCAAATGGCTTCCCGCGTGGGATACGCATTTCAGATTCAGGATGATATCCTCGATCTTACCAGCACCCAGGAGGTACTGGGAAAGCCGGTTCTAAGCGATGAGAAGAACCACAAAACCACGTATGTGAGCCTGTATGGTATGGAAAAGTCGCGGCAGGATGTGGAAATGCTGTCGGCGGAGGCCGCGGGCCTGTTAGAGACGCTGCCGGGGGATCATGAGAACCTGAGACAGCTGATCGCGATGCTTGTGACGAGGCGGAAGTGATCTTTAGGAAGCGGCAGGCGCGGATCCTGTACCCGCTGTGACAACGGAATGAACTGCAAGAAAAGGAACGATCGTAATGCTTGAAAGGATAAACGGGCCGCAGGATATCAAGGCCCTGAATAAAGAGGAGCTGGAGGAGCTGGCCTCCGAGATCCGCGAATTCCTGATAGAAAAGACAAGCGAACACGGCGGTCATCTGGCATCGAACCTGGGCGTGGTAGAGCTTACCATGGCCATGTTCCTGACATTTGACCTGCCAAGGGATAAGATCATCTGGGACGTGGGACATCAGTCCTACACCCATAAGATATTGAGCGGCCGCAAGGATGATTTCGATGATCTGCGGCAGTTCGGCGGCATCAGCGGGTTCCCGAAGACGAAGGAAAGCCCCTGTGACGCGTTTAATACAGGACACAGTTCCACGTCCATCTCTGCCGGACTTGGCATGGCCCAGGGACGGGATCTGCGGGGAGAGGATTATTTCGTGGTGTCCGTCATCGGCGACGGCGCGCTGACCGGTGGTATGGCCTACGAGGCGCTGAATAACGCGGCCCGGCTGGATTCCAATTTCATCATTGTACTCAATGACAATGAGATGTCCATTTCCGAGAATGTGGGAGGCATCTCCCGGTATCTGAGCGGCATCCGCACCGGCGAGGGTTATAACGACCTGAAGGAGAATGTGACCGGCCTTCTGGAGAAGATCCCCGGCGTGGGCGCGAAGCTGATCGAGAAGATCCGCCGGACCAAGCAGGGCATCAAGCAGCTGCTGATCCCGGGGATGTTTTTCGAGGATATGGGGATCACCTATCTGGGCCCGGTGGACGGCCATGATCTGCGGCAGCTCCGCAAGGTGCTCAGCGAGGCGAGGCGGCTGGATCACGCGGTACTGGTCCATGTGGTGACGAAGAAAGGAAAGGGATACGCGCCGGCGGAGAAGAATCCCGCCAGATTCCATGGCGTGGAGCCTTTTGATATCGCGACAGGAAAGCCGAAGAAGGAGAAAATATATCCCGGCTATACGGATGTATTCAGCCGGGAGTTGTGCAGGCTGGCGGAGAAGGATGAGCGGATTGTGGCTCTGACGGCGGCCATGCCGGACGGGACGGGGCTGAACCGGTTTAAGAAGCAGTTTCCTGACCGCTTCTTCGATGTCGGGATCGCGGAACAGCACGCGGTGACCAGCGCGGCCGGGATGGCCGCGGCGGGTCTGCGGCCTGTGGTGGCGGTTTATTCATCCTTTTTACAGAGAGGGTATGACCAGATCGTCCACGACGTGTGCCTTCAGAACCTGCCGGTCGTATTTGCCATCGACCGGGCGGGGCTGGTGGGCAGCGACGGCGAGACCCATCAGGGGATCTTCGATCTGTCTTACCTGACTTCGATTCCGAATATGACGGTGCTGGCGCCGAAGAATCTGTGGGAACTGCGGCAGGACTTGGAATTTGCGTTAAAGCACGCCGGACCCGTCGCGGTCCGGTACCCGCGCGGGATGGCCTACCGGGGACTGAAAGAGTTCCAGCCGCCGGTCGTGTATGGGAAGGGCGAGATCATTTACGATGAAGGAAGGCAAGTGGGAGCCGCTGATACGGCCGAAACGCAGGGCGGTGCCGCGGAAAATATAGGGTACTGCGACGGAAAGGCGGTTCCGGCGGAAGATGCAGATTACCGGGACAGGAAAGCGGCTTCGGTGAAAGCTGTAGGTTACCGTAACGCGAAGGTGGCCCTGGTGGAGGGAGCGGATGTCTGTCCTGCCGCAGATACCGGAAAAACAGGGCCTGAGAGCATTCATATTGCCCTTCTCGCTATCGGCAGTATGGTCAGTACCGCGGAGCATATCCGTGATAAATTAAAATTAGAAGGTTACAAGGTTACACTGGCTAACGGCCGTTTTGTAAAGCCGGTGGATTATGACCTGGCTGCGGATCTGGCGTCCCGCCACGATTATCTGGTGACGCTGGAGGAGAATGTGCTTCAGGGCGGCTACGGTCTCCAGGTCACGGCCTGGGCGAAGAAGCACGCGCCGCAGATACCGGTGCTTAATATCGCGCTGCCGGACGCCTATGTGGAGCATGGCAATGTATCGCTTTTGCGGGAGATGCTCGGCATCGACAGCGATTCGATCATCCGAAAGATGAAGGCGGAATTTGGACTGCGGGACACGACAGAAACGGAAGCGAAAAGCGGACCGGCACAGTCGCGGGAGGCGGCAGAAACGGAAACGAAAAGCAGTCCGGCACAGCCGTGGGACGCGGCAGAACTGCCGGCTAGCGGGCCGGAGGAGGCATCCGATGAAGGAGAGACTTGACGTTCTGCTGGTGAACCGGGGATTGGCATCTTCCCGCGAGAAGGCGAAAGCCGTTATCATGTCCGGCATCGTCTATGTGGACGGTCAGAAAGAAGACAAGGCGGGGGCCATGTTCGAGGAGACGGCCGGGATCGAGGTCCGCGGCAGCACGCTCAAATACGTGAGCCGCGGCGGATTGAAGCTTGAGAAGGCCATGGATGTCTTTGGCGTGGATGTGAGAGATAAGATCTGCATGGATGTGGGCGCGTCGACAGGCGGCTTCACCGACTGTATGCTGCAGAACGGGGCGAGAAAGGTTTATGCGGTGGACGTAGGCCACGGACAACTGGACTGGAAGCTCCGAAACGACGACAGGGTCGTCTGTATGGAGAAGACCAATATCCGCTATGTGACGTCGGATGACGTGGCGGACGCGATCGGTTTCGCATCGATCGATGTGTCGTTTATTTCCCTCACCAAGGTACTGGGACCGGTCCGGGAGCTTCTGGAGAGCGGCGGGCGGGTGGTCTGCCTGATCAAGCCCCAGTTTGAGGCGGGCCGGGAGAAAGTAGGCAAGAAAGGTGTGGTGAGGGAGAAGAGCACCCACCTGGAAGTAATACGCATGGTCATGGATTATGCGTCCGCCAATGGATATAACGTACTCAGCCTGGATTTCTCACCGATCAAAGGGCCGGAGGGAAATATCGAATATCTGCTGTATCTGGAGAAGAAGGAGACGGAGGAAACAGCGGGACCGGCGGAGTCAGGACGGACCGGCGGAGACGCTGCAATGCCGGCGCCGCAGCCGCGGCAGGAAGCGGATGTATGTTTTGTTGACCCTGCGCGGATCGTCGACGAGGCTCATCGGGTACTTCAGGGATAGGGGAGGAAGCTGCGGTTTGCCGTCAGGCGGGCTGCGGCAGGAAAGGCGCGGTTTATGAAGCATTTTTATCTGATATGGAACCCGCAGAGAGACGGCACGGAGGCTATGGCGGAACATATCCGCGGATATCTGGAGATGCGCGGATGTACCTGTGTGGTGCGGGGAAGAGAGGAAGGCCCGCATATCACCCATACGGATCCGGGGCAGGTTCCGGCGGAAACAGAGTGTATCATCACACTGGGCGGCGACGGGACGCTGATACGCGCGGCCAGGGATCTGGCCCTGCGGCAGCTGCCGATGGTCGGCGTGAATATGGGACATCTGGGTTATCTGACCCAGGTGGGCTGCCAGGAGCCGGGCGAGGTCGCCCAGATGCTTGACGAGCTGATCGCGGGGCAGTTCCAGCTGGAGAACCGGATGATGCTAAAAGGCACGGTCCGCCGGGGCGGGGAGATCTTAAAGGAGGATCTTGCCTTGAATGAGATCCTGATCTCACGGCGGGAGATGCCTAAGATCCTGGAACTGCGGCTGGCGGTCAACGGAGAGCCGCTCTGCCGGTATAAGGCGGACGGCATGATCATTGCCACGCCCACCGGTTCCACCGCGTATAATCTGTCCGCGGGCGGTCCGATCGTGGAGCCGTCGGCCCGTATGATGATCCTGACGCCGATCTGTCCCCATGATCTGAACAGCCGCAGCATCGTGCTGGCGGCAGAGGATACCATCGAGATCGAGATCCTGGGCCATGACAATGAGGGACAGGCAGTGGTATTTGACGGAGGCGCGGCGGTAAGGCTTAAGGTCGGCGACCGTCTTCTGGTGGAGCGGTCACGGGTCGAGACGGTGATGGTGAAGCTTCATGAGGTATCATTTGTGGATAATCTGAGGAGCAAGATGGCGGGAAGGTGACCGGCTGCACGGCGAAGCCCGGAATCTGCGGAGGATGCATCCGTGTAAAGAGCGGCTATAGACGCAAGGAGGAGCGGAATGAAGGTAGAACGACACAGTAAGATCGTGGAACTGATCAGCAAATATGAGATCGATACGCAGGAAGAGCTGGCGGAACGCCTGACGCAGGCGGGATTTCATGTGACGCAGGCGACGGTCTCCCGCGATATCCGGGAACTGCGGCTGACCAAGGTGCAGTCCGAGAACGGAGGGCAGCGCTATACGGTCCTGCATGCTCAGGGAGAATTCAACGATAAATATATCCGGATTTTAAGAGATGGCTTCCTTTCCATGGACATGGCCCAGAATATCCTGGTGATCAAGACGGTGTCCGGCATGGCTATGGCGGTAGCCGCGGCGCTGGATGCCATTCATTTTCACGAGATCGTAGGCTGCATCGCCGGAGACGATACGATCATGTGCGCGGTGCGCAGTACGGACGATACCATTCTGGTGATGGAGAAGATACATAAGCTGGTGGCAGGATAACTGCCGGCGGGGCAGAGGGCGCACAGAAGACGACAGGCCGAAAGCGGCGAAGAAAATGAACAGGGGGAGTACTACATATGCTGTTGGAGCTTCGTGTGAAGAACCTGGCCCTGATTGAGAAGGCGGAGGTAGCTTTCTCGGAGGGGCTTAATATACTGACCGGTGAGACCGGCGCGGGCAAATCGATCATCATCGGGTCGGTGGGAATGGCTCTGGGCGGAAAGGCGTCAAAGGACGTGATCCGGCAGGGCGCGGAATCGGCGTATATCGAGCTGATATTTTCCGTAACGGAACCGGAGAAGAGAAAGGCGCTTGAGGAGCTGGAGGTGGAACTGCCGGAGGACGGGACGCTGATTCTGTCACGCCGGATTACGCCGGTCAGAAGCGTCAGCAAGATCAACGACGAGACTGTAACGGTCGGGCGGCTGCGGGAGATCACCGGCCGTCTCCTCGATATTCACGGACAGCACGAGCATCAGTCGCTTCTTTACAAATCAAAGCATCTTGAGATCCTGGATTCCTACGCCAAATCCGAGACAGAGCCGTTAAAGAAAAGCATTTCCCTGGTCTATGACAGGTACCAGGAGCTGAAAACGCGTCTTGCGCATATGGATATGGACCAGGATGCGCGTCTGAGGGAGGCGGATTTCCTGCGCTATGAGATCGGCGAGATAGAGAACGCGAAGTTAAGGGAGGGCGAGGAAGAAGAACTTACGGCGGCGTACCGCCGGCTTCAGCACGCCCAGAAGATCATGGAACATCTGTCCGGGGCCTACAGGCTGCTGGACGGCGACCAGGTCGGCCGTGCAGCGAGGGAGGTGTCTCAGGCGGCGGAGTATGACGGGGCGCTTGCCGGGATCCGCGATCAGCTGATGGACGCGGAGGCCGTCTTAAGCGACGCCGTTCACGATATCGGTACCTACATGGATGAATTTACCTTCGAAGAAGAAACCTTCCGCCAGATGGAGGACCGGCTGGACCGGATCCACAGTATGCAGGCGAGGTATGGCAATTCGGTGGAGGAGATTCTTGAGAAGCTGGAGGAGAAGAAGGCCCGCCTCGATGAGCTGGAGAATTTCGATCTGGTGAAGGAGAAGCTTGAGAAGGAACTGGCGGGGCAGGAAAAGGAACTGGACGGCCTAAGCGCGCGGCTTTCCGGCGTGCGTCAGAGGGCGGCGGAGGAACTGACGGAGAAGATCCGGCAGGGGCTGACAGACCTTAATTTTATCGACGTGCGGTTTGATATGGAATTCCGGCGACTGCCGCATTATACTTCTGACGGATTCGATGAGGCGGAATTCCTGATATCCACGAATCCAGGCCTGCCCATGCGTCCGTTGGGAAATGTAGCGTCCGGCGGCGAGCTGTCCCGGATCATGCTGGCGATCAAGGCGGTGCTGGCGGACACAGACGACATCCCGACGCTGATCTTTGACGAGATCGATACCGGCATCAGCGGACGCACGGCGCAGATGGTTTCGGAGAAGCTGTCCTATATCGCGAGACGGCGCCAGGTGATATGTATTACCCACCTTCCGCAGATTGCGGCTATGGCGGACAGTCATTTTGAGATCGCGAAGACGGCGGAGGGCGGCACTACGATGACGCGGATCCGTGAACTTGGCGAAGATGAGATGGTGGAGGAACTGGCGAGGCTTTTAGGCGGAGCGGAGATCACCGCCGCGGTCCGCGAGAACGCCAGGGAGATGAAGAAACTGGCGGAGGAGAGAAAAGCGATTGCGGCAGAAAAAAGACCCGGCGCATAAAATTTTGCGTTCGGGTCATACTTATTTCCATGCGGGAAGAGCGCCAGTGACGCTCTGTCTGTATTACGTCAGTATGCAGAAAGCGTGCCGGTGACACGCTTTCTGTATTTAAAATAATTACAGGCACCGCCAGATCAGGAGTGCCAGGATAACTCCGATGATGCTCGCCATCGTAATTTTGATCGTAAGACCGAAGGTGATCACCAGAATTCCGAGATTCACGACCACCGGATCATCCAGTCCGAAGGACTGTCCGAAATTCAGCCATGAAAGGAAGGGAGTCCCTTCTGTCATATTTCCGATAAAACCGCCGAGCACGATACCCGACAGCATTAAAAGCAGTAAAACCCAGAAATTTTTATTCGCAGCATGTTTCATCTGAAGATTTTCCCCGTTTCTTTATAAACTTTCGTGCTTCGGCGGCGCTTTCCGCCCGTACGCAAAAGCCTGCCGGGGCAGAGCTTTTATTGCCGCCGTCCGGAACATTCCCGAATAAGACCGTAATCAGTTTATCACATCAGTTAAAATGTGACAACTAAAAAATAACAGAGTGTTTTTTCAGCCGCGACACATACTAAGAAAAGTTTCAGAGAAAACTTGCAGGGAGGTGTGTTGGGTTGAGAAAAACAGGATATCGAAGATGTCTGGTCTGGACGTTTGTGATCAGCCTTCTGTTTACAGCAGGATTTTCATTTTACTATATGGAACGCGTCGTTCCGGATCATCTGAGCATTGTTCTTGATCAGGAAGAGACGCTTACGCTGCCCCTGCCATTCCGCTTCACCCTCCAGAGTGACAGCGAGGAGGTGGCGCTGGGAAATGGTTCCGATATTCCCTCGGATCAGATCACGATCACCCATGAACAGGCTTTCAGCCTCTACGGAAAGAGCGAGGGCAGCTACCTTCTGGGACTGGATTTTATGGGGATCCGGTTTAAGGAGATTCAGGTGGACGTGGTCGGCACCCGGTATGCGGTTCCCTGCGGCGCCCCGGTCGGCATCTATCTGAAATCCGACGGCGTCATGGTCATCGGAACCGGTGAACTGATCGGTCAGGACGGACTTCCGGTAGAACCGGCCGCCGGCATCCTGAAATCCGGAGATTATATTGAAAGCATCAATGGAATCGCACTGGAGAATAAAGAGGAGCTGGCCGAGGCGGTGGCGCGGCTTAAGGACGAGGACGCCCGCCTGACAGTCCGCCGCGGGGATGAGCGGATGGAAGTTTCTCTTCATCCCACTCTCACCCAGGAAGGAGAGAGCAAACTTGGTATCTGGGTCCGCAGCGATACCCAGGGCATCGGCACCGTTACCTATCTGGATCTGAACGGCCGTTTCGGCGCTCTGGGGCATGGGATCAGCGACACGGATACGGGGGAAATGGTCGAAACCAGCGACGGCAATCTTTATGACACCCAGATCATAGGGGTCGAGAAAGGCTCCGCCGGAAATCCCGGCGTGATGTCCGGCGTCATTTATTACGGACCGAGCACCCTTCTCGGCAGCGTGGAGTCCAATACGGAAGAGGGAATCTTCGGCACGGTCAACGACCGTTTTATGAAAACGATCTCTTCCGAGCCCCTGCAGATCGGCTACCGCCAGGATATCCATAAAGGCGCCGCCCTCCTGCGCAGCGGCGTTTCCGGAGAAATAAAGGATTATGAGATCGAGATCGAAAAGATCGATTATTCCACCTCCCATACCAACAAAAGCCTCGTCATCCGCGTCACCGACCCCGAACTTCTGGACCTGACCGGAGGCATCGTCCAGGGAATGAGCGGCAGCCCGATCATTCAGGACGGGAAGCTGATCGGCGCGGTGACTCATGTGTTTATACAGGACAGTACGAGGGGGTACGGGATATTTGTTGAAAACATGCTCCAGCATTGAGCCGGGCAGGCCGGGAGTAAAGGGGCCGTTGCAAAATAGATGAGTAATCACCTATGGAGCAGCGGCTCCACTTTTTTGCCAGAAAACAGAAAACG
>CANPZZ010000033.1 GCA_947589125.1 uncultured Lachnospiraceae bacterium | reverse complement strand
GTATTCACGATCACTGGCCGTGGTACGGTTGCTACCGGCCGTGTAGAGCGTGGTACTCTGAAGCTGAATGAGGAAGTTGAGATCGTAGGTATCAGCGAAGACACCCGTAAGACCGTCGTAACCGGTATCGAGATGTTCCGTAAGCTGCTTGACATGGCTCAGGCCGGCGACAACATCGGCGCTCTTCTGCGTGGCGTTCAGAGAACCGAGATCGAGAGAGGCCAGTGCCTTGTAAAGCCCGGTTCCGTAAAGTGCCATCACAAGTTCACGGCTCAGGTTTACGTCCTGACCAAAGATGAGGGCGGCCGTCATACTCCGTTCTTCAACAACTATCGTCCGCAGTTCTATTTCAGAACCACCGACGTAACCGGCGTCTGCGAGCTGCCGGCCGGCACCGAGATGTGCATGCCTGGTGACAACGTAGAGATGACCGTAGAGCTGATCCACCCGGTAGCTATGGAGCAGGGTCTCCGCTTCGCTATCCGTGAGGGCGGCCGTACCGTCGGATCCGGAAGAGTTGTAACGATTATTGAATAGTCACGAAGCAATGAACAAAGCGCACCCAAAAGCGTAGGAAAAGGCCGCTTCATGCTTGCATGAAAGCGGCCTTTTTTTACGCTTTGCACGTGCATTCTGCGAATGCACGTGCCTGAGGAAACGCGAAGCGTTTCCGAGGTGCGCTGCCCCGCTGAGACTCCCTCATATCTCAACGCAAAAACGCGCAGCGTTTTAAGTCTTCACGTTTTTAAGTCTTCACGTTTTTAACTCTTCCCCCATCTCCCCGACGCCCCGCAAGGCAGCGCCAGTCCCGACGCCGTCACCGGCAGTCCCAGCTCCCCGGCTTCGACTGCGCCTCCGAATTTCTTCTTCACTTCCAGCGAAAGCATATACGAAAGCACCGCCGGCGCCAGCCCTGTGGTATACGAATTGATCAGGAAGAACAGCGGGTCGTCGCTTAACAGCTTTGCGCACTCCTGAACCAGCGGATGGATCGCGTCTTCGATCTTCCAGATCTCCCCTTTCGGTCCCCTTCCGTAGGACGGCGGATCCATGATAATTGCGTCGTACCTGCTTCCTCTTCGGATCTCCCTCTCCACAAACTTCATGCAGTCGTCCACCAGCCAGCGGACCGGCGCATTTTCCAGGCCGCTTGACTTTGCATTTTCCTTCGCCCAGCCGACCATGCCTTTGGAAGCGTCCACATGGGTCACATTCGCTCCGGCTGCGGCTGCCGCCAGGGTTGCCCCGCCGGTATACGCGAACAGATTCAGCACCCGCACGGGCCGGCCTGCGCCGCGGATCAGCTCCCCGAACCAGTCCCAGTTGGCGGCCTGCTCCGGAAAAAGTCCGGTGTGCTTGAAGCTGAAGGGCTTCAGATTGAATGTCAGATCTCCGTAACTGATGGACCACTGCTGGGGCAGGTCAAAGAATTCCCACTGGCCTCCGCCTTTGGTACTTCTGTGATAATGACCGCTGCATTTCTTCCAGCCCCGGTGCGCGCGCGGTGTGTTCCAGATGATCTGGGGATCGGGCCGTATCAGAAGATAAGAACCCCAGCGTTCCAGCTTCTCGCCTCCGGAGCAGTCGATCACTTCATAGTCTTTCCATCTGTCAGCCAACCACATATCTGTCCCAGCCTTTCGTCAAAGTATTTAATTTCATTATACAGAGATCGTCTTAAGGCGTCAAGGATGGGAAAAAACTGAAAAAAACTGAAAAAAAACCTCAAATTGTAATAGAAATGAAAGATATAAGTGTTGAATTAATTGGAAGACCCTGATACAATATATAGTAGGATTTTGGACGAAATACGAAGGAGTGTGTCTATATGAAGAAGAAAGGATTGTTGATTGCCGCGCTGACGCTGGTAATGTCGGCTGCGGCCGCCGCGACGGCATCAGCCGCCGGCTGGTCGATGGAGAACGGTTCGTGGGTTTACCTGGATTCGAATGGAGATAAGGTATATAACGAATGGCGGCGCGGTGCGGATAATCAGTGGCGGTATCTGGACGGCTATGGTCAGATGGCTCTTGAAACCTGGGTGGACGATGAGTACTATGTGGATGCTAATGGTATCATGGCGGCCGGAGGCTGGCAGCAGCTAGATGTGACTCCTGATGGAGATACCGCTGATACTCACTGGTATTATTTCCAGGACAACGGCAAGATTGTTACGGACAGGTGGATGAAGATCAACAGCAAGTGGTATCATTTTGATCCGGACGGCGTTATGGAGACCGGCTGGGTCGATGAAGATATGTATTTCTGCGGTGACGACGGAGCGGTCCTGACCGGCTGGCAGCAGCTTTATCCGCCGGAAGACGAAGATGTGCTGACCGATCCCTTTGATAATTCGGACGGAAAAGTCTGGTACTATTTTAACACCAGCGGGAAGAAATACGTACCGGTAGACGGAAATGATTACACAGAGAAGCGGATCGACGGAACGTATTATTGCTTTGACAGAACCGGGATCATGCAGACGGGATGGGTTCCTTACGATCCTTCGAAGCCCGGGATTGCCGGATACCGTTTTTATGGAAGCAACGGAGCCTGCGTTACCGGATGGTATACGGCAGAGCCGCCGGAAAACCTTGCAAGCGATTATGAGAGCGCTGTAGACTGGTTCTATTTTTCCAAGAACGGCGAGCCGAAGGTAGGACCTGCAGTGGGAACGGCGACATCCGCGGATCTGACGAAGATCAGCGGTAAGACATATTTGTTTAATGATAAGGGCAACCCGGTATATGGACTTCAGAAGGTGCAGGACAGCACTACCGGTGAATATACCGCGTATTATTTCAATGAAGATGACCGTATGGTTGCAAAGGGCAAGGTGAAGGTAGAAGAAGGCGATGGAATGCCGTCTACATTCTATTTCTCGTCCAGCGGCCGCGGTTATACCGGCGTTTACAGTGGAAGCTTGTACTATATGGGTAAGCTGCAGACGGCGTCGGAGGGAATGCGTTATGAGCCGATCCAGCTTGACGGCAAGTCTTATCTGGTGAACGAGTCCGGCCGGGTGACGAAGAGCACTTCCGGTGTGAAGGATGCGGACGGAGTCAAGTATGTGACGGATAAGTCGGGAGTTGTGGTCAAGATTAATGATGGGGAAGCCGGTACTGTCGGAAGACCAGCGATAGAACCGGTATGGTATTATTGATACCGTCTGCCGGAACAGCAGAAGATGATTTGTTGAAGAAACAGGAGATAAAGGGAGCGCTTCGGCGTTCCCTTTTCTGACAAGAAGATATTTGACAAAAGACAGCGCAGAAATTATAATAAAAGAAATATACTATTTAAGAAGGATATGACCGGAATATGAAGTTTTTTCAGAAAATGGAACGCAGATTTGGCAGATATGCCATCCGGAATCTGATGTATTATATTATGCTTCTCTATGCGGCAGGGCTGGTGCTGCAGATCGTGATGCCGGGGATCTACTGGAATTGGCTTTGCTTAAATGCAAGGGCTATTCTGCATGGTCAGATATGGCGAATTGTTACATTCCTGATCTATCCGCCTATGTCCATGTCGTCTGCGGGCGCCGCGCCTGTGAGTATGCTGTCGGATCTGCTGTTTAACGGGATTGCCCTGTCTCTGTATTATTCGCTGGGAACTACGCTGGAGCGTACCTGGGGTGCGTTTAAGTTCAATGTGTATTTTTTCATGGGAGTGATCGGACATGTTCTGGCGGCGCTGATCGCGTATCTGTTCTTTGGCCATATGCTGCTTCTGACCACGACGTATCTGAATCTGTCGCTGTTTTTTGCCTTTGCGGCGATGTATCCGGATCTGCAGTTTCTGCTGTTTATGGTAATTCCGGTGAAGGCCAAGGTGCTGGCGATCTTTGATGGTATTTTCTTCGTATATGGCTTTATTGTCGGGAACGCGGCGGAGCGCTGTGCGATCGCTCTGTCTCTGCTGAACTTCCTGATCTTCTTCCTGATGACCAGGAATTTAAACCGCTATTCGCCGAAGGAGATCAAGCGCAAGAGAGAATTCCGGACCCAGACGAAGATCATTCCCCAGAACGGTACGAGGCACCGCTGCGCTGTATGCGGACGGACTGAGAAGGATGGCGAGAATCTGGAATTCCGGTACTGCTCCAAATGTGCGGGCGGCCTGGAGTACTGCCAGGATCATTTGTATACACATCAGCATGTGACGGGGGCGCCGCAGGGACCGGTGCAATAACATACGAAAGATGCGGCCTGGGGCTGTACAATAAATACATGCAGGAGGGGACAGGATGAAGAAAACAAAGATTATCTGCACCATGGGACCGGCGTCGGACGACCGTACCGTTATGATGGATCTGGTACGCTACGGCATGGATATCGCGCGGTTTAATTTCTCCCACGGAACGCACGAGGAGCAGAAGGCTCGGCTGGATCAGCTGAAGAGTATTCGGAGCGAACTGGATGTGCCGGTGGCGGCCCTGTTGGATACGAAGGGGCCGGAGATCCGCACAGGCCGTGTAAAGGGCGGCGGCAAGATCCCGCTGATGGCCGGACAGTTCTATACGCTGACCACTCAGGAAGTGGAATGCGACGATAAGATCTGCTATATCAACTATTCCGGGCTGGCGGAGGATGTGAAACCGGGAGACCGGATCCTGATCGACGACGGCCTGATCGAGCTGAAGGTTCAGAAGATCGAGGGGGAGGATATCAGCTGCCTGGTGGTTAATGGCGGAGAACTGGGCAGTCAGAAGGGTGTGAACGTGCCGGGAGTGAAGGTGAAGCTGCCTGCGCTCACGGATAAAGATAAAGAAGACATTGTGTTTGGCATTGAGCAGGGATTTGATTTCATCGCGGCGTCATTTGTCCGCTCCGCGGAAGCGGTTCTGGAGATTAAGGAGATCTTGAAGGCCCATGATTCGAAGATTATGGTCATCTCCAAGATCGAGAACGCTGAAGGAATCGAGAATTTGGATGAGATCATTGCGGCCAGCGACGGCATCATGGTGGCCCGCGGCGACATGGGCGTGGAGATCCCGGCCCAGAAGGTGCCGTTCATCCAGAAGACGATTATTCAGAAATGCAACGCAGCCTGCAAGCCGGTTATCACGGCGACGCAGATGCTGGATTCCATGATCCGCAACCCGCGGCCCACCAGGGCGGAGGTAACGGACGTATCAGAAGCGGTGGCCGAGGGCACCGACGTGGTCATGCTCTCCGGCGAGACTGCCGCCGGCAAGTACCCGGTAGAAGCTCTGAAGATGATGGTGGAGATCTGCCTGGAAGCGGAGTCCCATCTGGACAATTCCGCTTACCGCAGCCGTCAGGTGACGGATCAGAACCGGACCATTTCCAACGCGGTCTGCTTCTCCTCCGTGTCCACGGCCCACGATCTTGGTGCGAAGGCGATCGTGGCTCCCAGTATCAGCGGTTTCACGGCCCGGCTTCTCTCCAAATGGCGTTCCGACGTACAGGTCATCGGCATGTCTCCGGCGGCCATCGCCGTGCGGCAGATGCAGATATACTGGGGCGTCCGCCCGTTCCTTGCCATGCGCGCCAATTCCACCGACGCCCTGATCGAGTCGTCGATCGAGTACCTGAAGGAGAAAGGAATCTTTACCTCAGGCGATATCGCGGTCATCACCGCCGGCCTGGTCAACTACGACCGGAAGGATCTGCCGGCGATGCATACGAATATGATGAGGATCGTAAACGTGGCCTAGCCATGAGCCGTGCGCGGTAAAGCAGTACGGAACGGGCGTGAGCTTGCTCACAAGCCCGGTCCGGGCTGCTTCACCGCATAGGGCGAAGCCCTCCATGAATAATCCGGCGCCCATTAACGTCACCCGGAGGATTATCGTTCGCAGCGCCGGATTATGAATGGCAGCACGGCGGGCCAGAGTGCTGCGTCTCCTCCCCCAAGCGTCCCTGCGGCGAAGCCCGCAGGCAGCCTTCCGGCACATATGCAATAAATTCAGAAATAAGTGGACAAAGAAGTCCGCATGGTTTACAATGCTAAGTTGTATCCCAAGCGGACTCATTTTCGTTTATATACAGCCGCAGCCCGCCTGCACGGCGTTCTGCGCTGCCTTTTTGAAATCGTTCAATGGTTGTTTTGCGCGGTCAGCCCCCCGTGCCGCCCGCGATAACGAATGTTATTCAGAGAGAGATACTATGCAATGAAAGGAAGTCATTCTACCATGGAAAAGAAACCCTTCGTAACCTTAGAAAAGCTGGAGGAGATCGCCGCCGAATTCCCGACCCCGTTCCATCTCTACGACGAGCGGGGCATCCGTGAAAATGCCGGGCGCATGCGCGCCGCCTTCGCCTGGAATCCGGGTTTCCGAGAGTATTTCGCGGTAAAGGCCACTCCGAATCCATTTATCTTAAGGATCCTGCGGGCGCACGGCTGCGGCACCGACTGTTCGTCCATGACCGAACTGATGATGTCGGACGCCTGCGGCTTCGCCGGCCATGAGATCATGTTCTCTTCCAATGAGACGCCGCCCGCGGAGTTTAAGTTCGCGGCGGATCTTGGCGCGATCATCAATCTGGACGACATCACCCATATCCAGTGCCTGGAGGACACATTGGGTTACATCCCGGAGACCATCAGCTGCCGCTACAATCCCGGCGGCGTATTCGCCATGAGCAACGGCGTCATGGACAATCCCGGCGACGCCAAGTACGGCATGACCACGGAGCAGATCTTCGAGGCGTTCCGTATCCTGAAGTCGAAAGGCGCGAAGCGGTTCGGCATCCACGCGTTCCTGGCCAGCAACACTGCGACCAACGAGTATTATCCGACGCTGGCGAAGATCCTTTTCGAGCTGGCGGTGAAGCTGCAGCAGGAGACAGGCGCGAAGGTGGCATTTATTAACCTTTCCGGCGGCGTGGGCGTGGCCTACCGGCCGGACCAGGAACCCAACGACATCATGGCGATCGGCGAAGGCGTGCGGAAGGTCTATGAGGAAGTGCTGGTTCCCGCGGGAATGGGCGACGTGGCCATTTATACGGAGCTGGGACGCTTCATGCTGGCGCCCTACGGCTGCCTGGTGACCAGGGCCATCCACGAGAAACACACCTACAAGGAGTATATCGGTGTGGACGCCTGCGCGGTGAACCTGATGCGCCCGGCCATGTACGGCGCCTATCACCATATCACGGTCATGGGCAAGGAAAATGCGCCCTGCGACCACAAGTACGACGTGGTCGGCTCCCTCTGCGAGAACAATGATAAATTTGCCATCGACCGGATGCTGCCGGCCATCGATATGGGCGACCTGCTGGTGATCCACGATACCGGCGCCCACGGGTTTTCCATGGGATACAATTACAACGGCAAGCTCAGATCTTCGGAGATCCTGCTGCATGAGGATGGTTCCTTTGAAATGATCCGGCGGGCGGAAACGCCGAAAGACTATTTCGCCACATTTGATTTCTGCGATGTGATGGATAAATATCTGAAGTAAAACGGCAAAAAACCTGTCGGGGACGACAGGTTTTCTTCTTATGCCAGGATAGGATGTCAAAGGATAAAGGAGTGTGATTGAAGTAAGGTTTTTCTTTTCTTTACGGTTAGAAGTATAACATACAAGGCCGGAAAAAGATTGTAGATTGTTTGAAAAGATTATGAAGAAATTCTTAATTTGCCTGATGCTTCCGCACAGGCCGAAAATCCGATACAGATACATCCGGCTGGTACAGCACAGCACGGGATAACAAGCCATTTAAGCAGAACCCGCGTTTCACCGGTATTATCAAAACTGCCTCCTGCGGAATAACTTAATTATGAGAATGAAAAATAAAGGCGGAATGCTTTGAATCAGGCGAGACAGATCATTCATTGTACAGAGCCTGGATATTCGGGGCTGACCGGCCGCGGCGTCGGGGTGGCGGTCCTGGATACGGGCATCTATCCGCATGAGGATTTCGGACAGCGTATTACCGCTTTTTTTGACGTGCTGCACCGGCGGCGGGAGCCTTATGACGATAACGGTCACGGCACCCATATTTCCGCGATCATCGGCGGCAGCGGCGCGGCGTCCGGCGGACGGTATCAGGGGATTGCCCCCGGATGCAGTCTCATTTCCATAAAGGTGCTGGATGCCAAGGGCGGGGGCTTCGCCTCCGATGTGCTGATGGGCCTTCGGTGGATCCGGGAATACAAGGACGCCCTGGGTATCCGGATCGTGAATATATCAGTGGGCTCTTACTCACGTAAGAATATGAGCGAGAATTCCGCGCTGGTCCGGGGGGTCGACGCGGCCTGGGACGACGGACTGGTAGTCGTGGTGGCGGCCGGAAATAACGGACCTGGCTATATGACGGTGACGACGCCGGGAATCAGCCGTAAGGTGATCACGGTGGGCTGCTCTGACGACCATAAGGAAGTCAGCGTTATGGGAAACCGAATGGTGGATTATTCCGGCAGGGGACCCACCGGGGCCTGCATCTGCAAACCGGAAATCGTTGCGCCGGGGGCCGGTATCATCAGCTGCATCAACGAGCCGGGGCGCTACGCGGTCAAAAGCGGCACGTCCATGTCCACGCCGGTGGTAGCCGGTGCGATCGCGCTCCTTCTTGAGAAATATCCGGACATGAGCAACCGGGACGTAAAGCTGCGGCTGCGGGAGAGGGCGGTCGACATGGGCCTGCCGAGGAACCAGCAGGGATGGGGGCTGCTGGACGTGGAGAGGCTGCTGGCGGACTGAGAAGGTGAAAATGGTTTTGCGCTGTTTTTGCGAATCAGCTTGCCAATCTGCAAAATATGTGGTATTTTCTAATCGTAGGATATCTTTGTTGTACCGCGGCCTTTGGGCCGTATCAGGGTTTCTTGGGCTGTCACGGATGACAGGAGCGGCGTTCCGCCGGAGAATCCAGCAAAAGAACAATCAGTCAGGTCAGGAATGAATGCCGGTATTATTGCAGCGGGAGTTTTATGGGAGAAGACTAATCTTACCGCTGTACCGGCGGAGGAGAAAAGGGAGAAAACAGAAACGCGGAAAAAACAGTTGACAATCATTGGCGGATGTATTATGATAAATGTGAACACATGTTCGAATGGAGGACAACATGAACAGAGATGATAAGATGAAGGCCCTGGATGCGGCCCTGACACAGATCGAGAAAGCATATGGCAAAGGCTCCGTGATGAAGCTTGGAGATAACGGGGCGAACATGAACATAGAGACGGTTCCCACAGGTTCCCTGAGTCTGGACCTGGCCCTTGGACTGGGCGGGATCCCGAAGGGACGTATCATTGAGATCTATGGTCCTGAGTCCAGCGGTAAGACGACGGTGGCGCTTCATATGGTGGCTGAAGTTCAGAAGCGGGGCGGCATCGCCGGATTCATTGACGCGGAACATGCCCTGGATCCGGTATACGCGCGGAATATCGGCGTGGATATCGATAATCTGTACATTTCCCAGCCGGATAACGGCGAGCAGGCGCTGGAGATCACGGAGACCATGGTTCGTTCAGGCGCGGTGGATATTATCATCGTAGACTCGGTAGCGGCGCTGGTGCCCAAGGCGGAGATCGATGGTGAGATGGGCGAGTCCCATGTGGGTCTGCAGGCCAGGCTGATGTCCCAGGCGCTGCGGAAGCTGACCGGCGTAGTCAGTAAGACCAACTGCAGCGTGATCTTTATTAACCAGATCCGCGAGAAGATCGGCGTTATGTTCGGCAATCCGGAGACGACGACCGGTGGACGAGCCCTGAAGTTTTACGCGTCTGTACGCATGGAGGTTCGCCGGACCGAGAGCCTTAAGCAGGGCGGCGAAGTCGTCGGCAACCATGTCCGTGTGAAGGTCGTGAAGAATAAGATCGCGCCGCCGTTTAAGGAGGCGGAGTTTGATATCATGTTCGGCCGGGGAATCTCCAGTGAAGGCGATATCCTGGATCTGGCCGCGAAGGTGAATATCATCGAGAAGAGCGGCGCCTGGTATGCCTATCAGGGAGCCAGGATCGGACAGGGCCGTGAGAACGCGAAGGCGTATCTGCAGGAGAATCCGGCAGTATCTCTGGAGGTCGAGAACAAGGTGAGAGAGTTCTACGGTCTGAGGCCGAATGACGCTGCGGTTGAACCGGAGAACGCTGCGGAGTAATCAGGAAGAAGAATGAAGATACAGGGAGATGGGACATGCTGGTGACAGATATCTTCCCTCTTGATAAGCGAAAGTGCAAAGTCTGTACAGATGCAGGCTTTGCCTTTGCTTTATATAAGGGGGAAGTGCGCAGGTATAAGATCGAGAGCGGGAGGGAACTGCCGGAGGATGAATACCGCAGGATCCTGGAGACGGTTCTTTGTCCGCGGGCCAGGGAGAGAGCTGTTTATCTGCTCCAGTCGCATGACAGGACGGAACAGGAGATACGCCGGAAGCTTCTGGATGGGGGTTATCCGGAGGAAGCGGTCGGCCGCGCGGTTTCATTTCTGAAGGAGTATGGTTATATCGACGATCTGGAGTACGGAAGGCGCTATATCGAGATCTACGGGCAGCGCCGCAGCCGGCGCCGTATTCAGGAAGATCTGCTGCGGAAGGGACTCGGCAGAGAACAGATTGGGGAGCTTCTGGGGGATGGCCGGGTATCAGAACAGGAGCAGATCCGGGCGTTTCTGGAGAAGAGGGGCTACAGCGCGGAGAACTGTGACGCGGCGCAGCAGCGGAAGCTGACCGCGGCTCTTCTGCGCAGAGGATATTCTTATGGGAATATCAGCCATATGATGGAAGAAGTCTCCGGGGAGACGGATAACGGCTGATAAGAATCACGGAGCCATGGCGAAGTGCCGCCGAAACTTCTTGACATGATGCACAAAACAGTATAAAATTAGAGTGTTGTATTATCGTACAATGAAAATTTAATAAGGAGGTGCTCCTGTGTCGTATATAATACCTGTGTTGCTTACAATGATCATTGTAGCTCCGATTACCTGGGTATTGGCGGTCGCATACCGAAAGAAGACATATGAAAGCAAAATCGGCAGTGCGGAAGAAAAGTCGAGAGAAATCATAGATGAAGCCTTAAAGACCGCAGAGACAAAGAAGCGAGAAGCTCTCCTGGAAGCCAAGGAAGAGTCCATCCGGACAAAGAATGAATTAGATAAAGAAACCAAGGAACGCAGGGCAGAGCTTCAAAGGTATGAGAGACGAGTACTTAGCAAGGAAGAGAATCTGGACAAGAAGGCCGAGACGCTGGAACGCAGGGAGACAAGCCTGACGGCGCGTGAAGAGAATCTGAACAAGAAGCTGGCGGAAGCGGAAGAGCTGCGAAGTAAGCAATTGACAGAGCTTGAACGTATCTCCGGGCTGACGAAGGAACAGGCCAGGGATTATCTGCTTCATATGATCGAAGATGATGTGAAGCACGATGCTGCGAAGAAAGTGAAGGAACTGGAGACCAGGGCGAAGGAAGAGGCGGATAAGAAAGCGAAAGAATATATCGTGACCGCTATCCAGAGATGCGCGGCGGATCATGTGGCGGAGACCACAGTATCGGTTGTGCAGCTGCCCAGCGATGAGATGAAGGGACGCATCATTGGACGAGAGGGTCGGAACATCCGTACTCTGGAGACCATGACAGGTGTGGAACTGATCATCGACGACACACCGGAAGCGGTGGTATTGTCAGGATTCGATCCGGTCAGGCGCGAAGTAGCGAGGATCGCCCTTGAGAGACTGATTGTGGACGGCCGCATCCATCCGGCCAGGATCGAAGAGATGGTGGAGAAGGCACAGCGGGAAGTGGAGATGAACATGCGGGAGGAGGGCGAAGCCGCCATCCTCGAAGTTGGTATCCACGGCATCCATCCGGAGCTTGTAAAGCTTCTGGGCAAGATGAAGTTCCGTACCAGCTATGGACAGAACGCATTGAAGCATTCCATCGAGGTGGCGCAGCTTGCAGGTTTGCTGGCCGCAGAGATCGGTGTGGATGTCCGTATGGCAAAGAGAGCCGGTCTGCTCCACGATATTGGTAAGTCCATCGACCACGAGGTTGAGGGCTCCCATGTGAAACTGGGCGCAGATCTGTGCCGGAAGTATAAGGAGTCCGCGATTGTAGTGAATTCTGTAGAGTCCCATCACGGCGATGTGGAGCCGGAGAGCCTGATCGCCTGCATTGTACAGGCGGCGGATACGATCTCGGCAGCCCGTCCGGGTGCGCGGCGTGAGACTCTGGAGACTTACACGAACCGGCTGAAGCAGCTGGAGGAGATTACTGATTCCTTCAAGGGTGTGGATAAGTCCTATGCGATTCAGGCGGGACGCGAGGTCCGCATTATGGTAATTCCGGAGCAGGTCAGCGATGACGATATGGTGCTGATGGCCCGCGACATTGCCAAGAAGATCGAGGAGTCCATGGAGTATCCGGGACAGATCCGCGTGAATGTGATCCGCGAATCGCGAGTCACGGATTATGCCAAATAACAGAATAACAGAACGGAAAGAAGCCTTATAGGATCCTATAGGGCTTCTTTTTCACCCGAAAGTTTGTATTCACAGAAAGGGGGAAGGGTATGAGTCGTAGGATCAGGAAGATGATGGGGCTGGCAGCGGCGGCCGTGATCGCGTTGGCGGTGCCGTTTGCCTCTTTGGCTGATGGCAATGTGATCAACAGGATCACACTGGAGGTAACGGCGGATATCCAGGTGGGAGGAGCGTGCTCCATTCGGGATTTTGGATTTGAAGTTCTGAGTGAAGAATGTGAGGTGCGGGAGGCTGAACTCCTTAATACGAACAAGGTATGGGGCAGCGACGATGTGCCCAGGATCATCGTATATCTCCGGGCGACGGACGGAGAGACCTTTGACGTGAAGCCGTCCGCGATTCGGATCAAAGGCGCCGATTATGAATATGGACATTATGATGAGAATCTGTTTGTATATGTCCTGCAGATCCGGCTTCCTTCCCTTCGCGAGCAGGTGGGGGGAATCACGGAGGCTTATTGGAATTCACCGGCGGCTGCGGCATGGTCTCCAGCCGCGAATGCGGGGTATTATGAGATCCAGTTGTATAAGGACGATAAGCGGCAGGGTTCGTCCGTTACGACCGTGTCAGCGAACTATGACTGGGGAAGTTATATGCGCGCGGAAGGGACGTATTATTATAAGGTGCGCGCGGTTAATCGCCGGAATGCAGCGATAAGAAGCAGTTGGACAGATTCCGCAACTGTAATATTGGACAGCGCCGCTGCGGAGCAGAACCGTCAGAAGTATCCGCCGCCAGCGGTCAACGGGCCTGTGACGGGAACGACGGTCGGCCAGCCGGCAGATACGGGAGCGCAGCCTTATTATCATGACATGTACGGGTGGATCCCGGAAGGGGAGCGCTGGTGGTACCGGAATGAGGACGGAAGTTATACGACCAGCAATTGGCAGTTTATTGACGGCAAATGGTATTATTTCGATTCGAAAGGATATATGGTGACCGGCTGGATTGACTGGAACGGGAAGTCTTATTACTGCGACCCGGAAAGCGGGGCTATGCTGGTGAATACAATCGTGCCGGATGGTCTGGGGCTGCGGGTGGATTCTTCCGGTGCGCTGATCGAATAAAAGGAGGTTTTTGACATGGCAGACAAGGTGGTCCGTCTGGACCGGCAGCTTAAATATCAGGGGACGATCCTTAAGATCTATGAAGATACGGTGCTGGCCAATGGACATGAGGCCCACTGGGATTTCATCCATCATGACGGAGCGGCGGCAGTGGTGCCGGTTACGGATGATGGGAAGATCCTGATGGTGCGCCAGTACCGGAACGCGCTGGACCGGGAGACGCTGGAGATACCTGCCGGCAAGCTGGATGCCCCGGATGAGCCGAAGATCGAGTGCGCGTATCGGGAACTGGAAGAGGAGACCGGCTTCCGCACGGAGAATATGGAATATCTGATAAGCGTCAATACGACCGTGGCGTTCTGCGATGAGGCCATCGATATTTTCGTGGCAAGGAATCTGATCCCGTCCCACCAGCATCTTGATGAGGATGAGGTGATCGAGGTGGAAGCCTGGGATCTGGAGGATCTGCTGAAGCGGATCTATGCGGGAAAGATGACCGACGGCAAGACTGTGGCGGCGATCTGCGCCTATGCGGCGAAGACTCGCGGGTAGCTGTCCGGCCGGCATATCTGCCGGAGATATTTCATAGACTTTTGAAGACGAGTGTTTGCGCGCGTGGCGCGGCGCCCGGTATGCTGCATCAGACAGCGGCAGCGCGGATGTCACGATGGGCATTCGCTGCGGTTGGCAGGACAGACGCCGGCCGCGGCGCGATTCAGGCGGAAGTGAGTTGAAGTCTATGACGAAGAGGTTGAAACTGACGTATTCCATGGTGCTGCTGTGTTGTCTTTTCTGCGGTACGGCAGCCGGGACGATTCTGGCGAATTGTCTGGGTGGGCAGCTTGGGGAACTGGCGGCAGGTTATGGGCAGTTGGTTCCCGGTTACAGCGGCCTGACTGCGGGACAGCGGAGACGACTGTGGGGCTATACGGCCAGACAAAGGATGTCAGAGATGGGTCTGGCGGCGCTTGTCGGGATGACTCCGCTGTCAGCCGGCGGATTCGCCGTTTTCGCTTTCGCTGCGGGGGCGGTATGCGGTCTTCTGGTCTCGGTACTGACGCTTGAGAGAGGGCTGCTGGGCCTTCCGATATTCCTGCTGGGGGTGTTTCCGCAGTGGCTTTGTTATCTGCCTGTGTGGGTATTCATGGCGACACGCGCTGACGAGGGGCTCGACCGGCTGAGGATACGTACCTGGATATTTCTGACAGTGTTTGCGGGTGCGGGGATATTTTTGGAAGCTTATATTAATCCGCTGTTTCCGCGTTTCTAAAAAAATACAATTTCCATTTTTTACAACATATAGGTAAGTGGGAGAATCCGGCTTTCCATATGTTGTATTTTTTATGTAAATCATTGGAAAAACCGGATATAAGTGGGAAAAATGTGTTTGATTTTATCAAAAATAGGGTCTATAATGTTAAAACAAAGTCAGATCAGGCTCTTTTGGGGTGGAGCCGGGGGAGTACCATGGAGACGGAGATCAGAGAGTTTATGGAATATATGCGGGAAGAGAAAAAGGCTTCCCACAACACGCTGGTGTCTTATGAGCGGGACCTGAACCAGATGGCGGAGTATCTGGAAGGCTGCGGAGTCACCGGCGTTTCGAAGGTTACGAAGACTTCTCTGAATTCTTATGTCCTGTATCTGGAGAAGAACGGCAAAGCCGCGACGACGGTTTCCAGAATTATGGCGTCCATGAGGGCTTTTTTCCGTTATGAACTTCGTCAGGGGAACGTGCGCCGGGATCCGACGGAACTTCTGAAGACGCCCCATGTGGAGCGGAAGGCGCCGGAGATCCTGTCGGTGGAAGAGGTGGACCGGCTTCTGGCCCAGCCTCAGGACGCGACGCCCAAGGAGATCCGCGACAAAGCGATGCTGGAGCTTCTGTATGCTACCGGCCTGCGTGTGTCGGAACTGATCAGCCTGCGTCTTGAAGACGTGAATATGCCGATCGGGTTTGTGACATGCCACGATGGGGAGCGGGAGAGGACGGTGCCGTTTGGCCGGGCGGCCAGGCAGGCGCTGGTGTGTTATATCGATCAGGCCCGAGGGAAGCTGATGAAAGGAAATGACATCTCCGAACTGTTTGTCAACTGCAGCGGCCAGCCGATGAGCCGGCAGGGCTTTTGGAAGATCATCAAGCACTACGGTGAGAAGGCGGGGATCGCCGCGGATATTACTCCTTACACGCTCCGTCATTCCTTTGCGGCCCATCTGATCAGCGGCGGCGCGGATATCCAGGCTGTACAGACCATGCTGGGGCATGCGGATCCGGCCACGACGCAGATGTACGCGGCATATGCGGTGAAGGAAGCGGATTCTGTCCGAAAAGCATATCAGGGGGCGCATCCGCGCAGGTAGGCCAAGAGGCGAACTGCCGCTTGTCTTGGAACCGTGAAAGTGTTATGATATAGAAGAATGGAACAGGAAGACAGATATCTGCGTAGAATACGGCGGCAGGGATTGATTCTGTGTTTCACGATAAGAAGAGAGAAGGAGAGGGACAGCGCAATGAAAAAAGTAGAGGATTATGTAAGAAGCATACCGGATTTCCCGGAACCGGGTATCATTTTCCGTGACATTACAACGATCCTTCAGGATCCGGACGGCCTGAAGCTGGCTATTGACGGAATTATGGATTTTCTGAAGGACAAAGATTTTGACGTGGTGGTGGGGCCGGAGTCCCGCGGGTTTATTTTCGGTGTACCCGTAGCTTACGCGATGCACAAAGGGTTTGTGCCTGTCCGCAAGAAGGGCAAGCTTCCCTGCGAGACCGTCAGCATGGAGTATGACCTGGAGTACGGCAGCGCCGTGATCGAGATGCACAAGGATTCCATCAAACCCGGACAGAAGGTGGTTATTGTCGACGACCTGATCGCGACCGGCGGTACGATCGAGGCAATCGTGAAGCTGGTGGAGCAGCTGGGCGGCGAAGTCGTGAAGATCTGCTTCATTATGGAACTCGCCGGACTCAAAGGCCGTGAGAAGCTGGCTGGTTATGACGTGGATTCCGTGATCACTTACGAAGGCAAATAAATAAAATCGTTCGCGCGGGAGGTTCTGTGGTATGGACCTCCCGCGGTTTATTTCCGTGCGGGCAGAGAATCGGCGACGTTCTGCTCGTATTTCTTTATTTGAGAGTGAATCTGTTTCACGGATCATCCCGCAAATCTCGCAAATCCGTTCCGCCACGAGAAATACCCCTTGCATTTTCCAACGAATATCATTATAATAGATTCATTATTTTTCGCAGATCCTGCGTCCCCACGATATTCTTTTGGGGACGCGCTATGTATAGAGAAGGTGACAGTATGGCGCAGGAATTGTCAAAAGAATCGCTGGAGCAGAAGCCTGCGGAGCCGGTATTGGTCAAAGAGCAGCCGGAGCAGAAGCCTGCGGAGCCGGTATCAGTCAAAGAGCAGCCGGAGCAGAAGCCTGCGGAGCCGGTATTGGTCAAAGAGCAGCCGGAGCAGAAGCCTGCGGAGCCGGTATCAGTCAAAGAGCAGCCGGAGCAGAAGCCTGCGGAGCCGGAAACGTTCAAAGAGCAGCAGGAGCAGAAACCTGCGGAGCCGGTATCAGTCAAAGAACAGCCGGAGCGGGAACCCGCGGTGCCGGAAATGTTCAATGAGCCGCTGGAGCAGGAGCTGGAAGCCCCGGCGTCATTTACGAGCCCGGAGGAGCTGTATCAGGATCTGATCACCAGCATCCGCAGATACCATCCTTCCGACGACATTTCCCTTGTGGAAAAAGCATATCTGCTGGCCAAAGACGCGCATAAGGACCAGAAACGCAAGTCGGGTGAACCCTATATCATTCACCCTCTTTGTGTTGGAATCATCCTGGCCGACCTGGAGATGGATAAGGAGACCATCGCCGCCGGTCTGCTCCATGACGTGGTCGAGGACACCGGCATGACTCTGGACGATATGACCAGGGAGTTCGGCTCCGACGTGGCGTTCCTGGTAGACGGCGTTACCAAGCTGACCCAGCTGTCCTGGGATAAAGATAAAGTGGAGATCCAGGCGGAGAACCTTCGGAAAATGTTCCTGGCCATGGCCAAGGACATCCGCGTGATCATCATCAAGCTGGCCGACCGCCTCCACAACATGCGCACCGGCAAGTTCTGGAAGCCGGAGAAGCAGAAGGAGAAGGCCAGGGAGACGCTGGAGATCTACGCGCCCATCGCCGACAGGCTCGGTATTTCCAAGATCAAGATCGAACTGGACGACCTGTCGCTGAAATTCTTAAAGCCCGAGGTCTATTACGACCTGGTGGAGAAGGTGAATCTGCGGAAAGACGCCCGCGAGGCGTTCCTGCAGGGCATCGTAAAGGAGATCGAGGAGAATCTGAAGGAGGCCGGCATCGAAGCCACTGTCGGCGGCCGCGTCAAGCATTTCTTCAGTATCTATAAGAAGATGGTCAATCAGAACAAGACCATCGATCAGATCTATGATCTGTTTGCCGTACGTATCATGGTGGAGTCAGTGAAGGACTGCTACGCGGCCCTGGGCATCATCCATGAGATGTATAAGCCGATTCCCGGCCGTTTCAAGGACTATATCGCCATGCCGAAACCGAATATGTACCAGTCGCTGCACACGACGCTGTTCTCCGGCACCGGCCAGCCTTTTGAGATCCAGATCCGGACCTACGAGATGCACCGGACCGCGGAGTACGGTATCGCGGCTCACTGGAAATACAAAGAGAGCGGCAGCGGCGTCACCGCGGAAGGCGATGAAGCCGCCAAGATGGCGTGGCTCAGACAGATCCTGGAGTGGCAGCGGGACACGGACGATTCTTCCGAATTCCTGAGTATGGTCAAGGGCGATCTGGATCTGTTCTCGGACAGCGTCTACTGCTTTACGCCGTCCGGCGATGTGAAGACGCTGCCCAGCGGCTCCACGCCGATTGATTTCGCCTATGCGATCCACAGCGCTGTGGGCAATAAGATGGTGGGCGCCCGTGTCAACGGGAAGCTTGTGAATATCGATTATGTGCTGCAGACCGGCGATCAGATCGAGATCATCACCTCCCAGAACGCCAAGGGTCCCAGCCGGGACTGGCTGGCACTGGTCAAGAGCACTCAGGCCCGCAACAAGATCAACCAGTGGTTCAAGACCGAACTGAAGGAAGACAATATCATCCGCGGCAAGGAGATGATCGACCGCTACTGCAAGGCCAAGGGCATCAATTACGCCGAGATCAGCAAGCCGGAATTCATGGAGAAGGTCATGCAGCGCTACGCCTTCAAGGACTGGGATTCGGTGCTGGCGTCCATCGGCCACGGCGGCCT
>CANPZZ010000032.1 GCA_947589125.1 uncultured Lachnospiraceae bacterium | reverse complement strand
AAAGTAGCGGCCACAGAGACTCAGATGTCAAATGTGGCCGCTTACTTTTTGAATAGGCTTGTTTTGTACCGTTTACCTTAAACTTCTGCTATCCACAGGATGCCTGATCAGCATCCGGCCATTTACGCATCCTCTTCGTCCTTCTTGAATCCAAGGATCCCGAACGCTCCCATCATCCCCAGCGCAATCAGGCCGAACAGAGCGGCAGCTCCAACCGGAGCTTCATCGCCGGTCACCGGCGCCATGAACGCCAGCGGCACTTCGTCATCCTCAATATTCTCCAGGCTCTTGAAGCTGGCAAGTGGTACCGGCTCATCAGCGAAATTCTCGATAACCGGTGCTGGCGGAACTTCTTCTTCCTGCGGTGTTGACGGAGTCTGTGGTGTCGACGGAGTCTGCGGCTCCGTCGGAGTCACCGGTTCTGTGGGTTCAGTCGGCTGTGTTGGCTCAGTCGGTTCCGTCGGCTGTGTCGGTTCCGTTGGCTGTGTCGGTTCCGTCGGTTCCGTTGGTTCTGTCGGCTGTGTCGGTTCCGTTGGCTCGGTCGGTTCCGTCGGTTCTGTTGGCTCTGTCGGCTCGGTCGGTTCTGTTGGCTCAGTCGGCTCGGTCGGTTCTGTTGGCTCAGTCGGCTCGGTCGGCTCCTCCGGCCTGTCGTTATTCACAATAACCTCTGCCGTTTCCCCTTCCACGATCGTTCCGCTCTCGTTCGTGTACGTCACCGTGTATTCCGGATAACTATCCTCAACTACGCTGTATCCGGTTCCCGCGGGCAGGCCTTCCGCCGTGACAGTCTCGCCGCCCCTCAGCTCCACTGCCGCCCGGTTGTTCTCAAACACCATCTCTCCGAACGTTCCGCTGATCGCCTCTCCGGACGCCGGCGTCAATGTCACCGTGATCCGGAACGCCCTGTCAGCCTCAGCCGCTCCGCCGCTGATCGTCTTGGTCACCGACAAATCTCCGGTCCGTTCCGGAACATGGGTGTTGGTGACCGTAAATGTCATGGTCGCTTCGTCCTCTGTTACCGCGGACTCATAACCGTCAGCCTCGCTGATCTCAGTTACCGTGTAAACAATCCTTTCCCCGGCAGCCATCTCAGGAAGCTCCGTCCAGGTATATCTCCAGTTGTTCCCGGCGTTCAGCGTAACCGCCTCTCCGTATGCTTCCCCATCCGCAAGCAGCTGTACGCTGACGCTGTCCGGCCTCAGGCCATCGTGGTCATTCGCGTCATCCCACACTTTGAGTACTGTACGGGATATCTGGCCCGGCGTGTAGGAATTCGTGATCGTTAAGACGTCGTCAGTGCTGCCATAGGAAACAGTGTAACCGTCTACGGCAGTTTCCACGACCGTGTAAACGATTTCCTGACCGTTTGCATACTGCGGGAGATTCTCCCAGGTGTAGGTCCATCCGGCCGCTTCATTCAGCGTCACGGCCTCGCCGGACGCTACACCGTCCGCGAGCAGCTGTACGCTGACGCTGTCCGGTCTTCTGCCGTCCTGGTTGTTATTATCATTCCAGGTCTTTGTTACGGTCTTCTCTACCGTCGCAGGCGTATGCGTGTTCGTGATCGTCAGCGTCGTCTGGTCGTATGCTGTCGTGTAGCCAGCAATCTCTCCCAACTCTGCTACTGTGTATGCGATCTCCTCTCCTCCGGCATTCTTCGGTAAATCCGTCCAGGTATTGCTCCAGCCGTTCGCCGCGTTTAGCGTCACGGGAGTTCCGTACGCCACGCCATCAGCAAGCAGCTGTACCTGGATGCTTCCCGGCCTTATGCCATCCTGGTTCTCTCCATCCCCCCACACCTTTGTGACCGTCTTCTCTACCACATCCGGTGTATGCGTGTTCGTGATCGTGAACGTATCCTCGCTGTAGGTCGTCTCATAGCCGCTGACTTTGCTGATCTCCTCGACACTGTAGGTGATCTCAGCGCCATCCTTTTTCTTCGGCAGGTTATCCCACGTATAACTCCAACCGTTCGCCGCGTTCAGCGTCACGGGACTTCCGGATGCCGTACCGTTTGCAAGCAGCTGTACCTGGATGCTTCCCGGCCTTATGCCATCCTGATCGTCTTTATCATCCCAGGCTTTCTTCACCGTCTTTGCAACCTTCTCTGTTGTGTAGCTGTTGACGGCACTAATAGCAATGGTATGATCCGCCTCATTATGAGAAGGAGCCAGGAGTTCAAAACTCCACGAGCCAGGCTGCCCCTGAATATACACGCCATTGAAGGTATAGCCTTCGATCCTGTTATCACCTGTCTCAGTGATAGTGTACTTACCGGGTTTCAGCCTAATTTCCGTAGTTGCTCCAGGCTTAACCGTAATATTCGGAAGGTTTATGCTCTCTCCGCCTACAGTTGTACCGATAACCTGGAATGTAAACTCTTTGTCAATCACAGTCGTCTCTTCGCCGTCGAGACGCACAACCTTGGTGATTCGGAAGGGAATATCGATATCATCAGGCTTGTAGGTGTTGGTAATCTCCACTGTTGTGGTCTTACTTCCCTCGACCTGATAAGAGCCAAATCCCTTATCAACTGTCCATACAAAGTTTTGGACATTGCCGCCTGCCTGCAGTTCTTTAACCACATAGACACCGACAGGCAAACCCTTGATGGCAACACTGTTCGTCCATCCAGCATCCTTCGTGACATTAAGCGCAATCTCGGCCCAACCGTTGACAAATTCAACCTTGCCGTTCGCTGTATCGCCATTATAGACCAGATCGAACTCGCCGTTCAAAGGCACCCGATTAGCCTTACCCGCGATATATTCCTCCTCAGTAACCTCTCCTTCAACCGCCTCGATATCGAAGAGCAGAGTTTTCTCGTCAACCGGGAAGCTTTCTGCGGAACCCTCAAGTTTAATAGTCTTGCTGATCTGCAAATCGCCGGTATTCAAAGTATATTTATTGGTGACATTAACCGCAGGAAACTCATTCTTTCCGACTTTAACAGGATCATTCTCCGGCCGTTCGCCAGTCACTGTCAGCGTATAGTCATCAACCCGAGCTCCATCCGAACCCTCAACCACTGTGTACTCGCCGGTGGGCAATCCTTTGATGGTAATGCTTTCTCCAGCTTTGAGTTGCACCCTAGCAGATCCATTCGTAAACGTCACGTTTCCATCAGTAGTTGTAGCATCGTAAATGCCATTTGCATCATCAGGGCCATCAATGGTAAACGTATATTCTTTGTCATCAAACTTCTCTGTGTCGCCAGAAACACCGGATGGCTTTTCGACCTCAACCGTCTTGGTAACGGTCAAACCGCCGTGGTCACGAGTGTAGTTGTTGTAAGCCTCAACCGTGATCGTGTTGTTTGTACCGCCGGAAGCTGCCCCAAGATCAAACTCCCAGGAATCAGGACGTCCCTCGATCGTTACACCATTGAAGGTATATCCATCAATATTGTTATCGCCGGTCTCAGTGATGACATAATGTCCGGGCTTCAGATTAAATTCCGTAGTTTCTCCAGGCTTAACCGTAATATTCGGAAGGTTTATGCTCTCTCCGCCTGCAGTTGTACCGATAACCTGGAATGTAAACTCTTTGTCAATCACAGTCGTCTCTTCGCCGTCGAGACGCACAACCTTAGTGATCCTGAGAGGTCTCTCACCTTCATTCGGCGTATAAGTGTTGGTAAATGACACTTCCGTGGTCGCGCCTTCTGTAACCTTGTAAGAACTGAACCCCTTATCAACTGTCCATACATAGTTCGCGACATTTACACCGTACTGCGACTCCTTAACTACATAAACGCCAGTCGGCAGGCCCTTGATGGTAACGCTGTTCTGCCAATCTTCATCTTCCTTAACCGTAAGCGTGACATCGGCATAACCATGATCGAATGTGATCGTGCCGATCTTCACATCTCCCTTACACAGATCAAACGTATCATTCAAGTCAACCAATTTGACCTTGCCATTGATGTACTCTTCCTCAATAACAGCTTGCTCAACCGCCTCAACGTCGAAATGCAGTGTTTTCTTAGCAACCTGGAAACTATTGGCCGGGCCTTCAACTTTAATAGTCTTACTGATCTTCAAGTCGCCGCGTGCACGTTCGTTGGTCAAAGTCAGCGTACCACCGACAAGAGCGAAATCGGCATCAGGATATATTTCCTTTCCCGCACCGTTGGATAAGCCGTAATAGAATAAGGTAGCAGGTTCTGCCGGCAGAGCATAACCGTCTGGAGCGGCCGTTTCTACTAAAATGTAGTAATTGCCTGGATACAAGTCATTTTCAGTAATCTTAAATCTGCCATTACCATTCGTAATATAATCTCTTTCATAATGAACGTCGTAGTCCTTACCGTCAATTGTGACAGAGCCTGTACTATCCAGTACAGAATCTTCGCTCCGTACAATATAGAACGCAAACTTCGCTCCGCTTAAATCCTTGCTATTATCATTACTGTCGGTCTTTCGCACAGTCAGGCTATAACTGCTTCCATCGCCCACGCCAAAGATTTTGCTGACATTAAAAGTATTCTGGTACCCGCTTCCTTCTTCGTCGATACCATCGATGCTGGCCGTATTGGAAATCTGCACTCCCGCTCTCTGCTCAAGGATAAGGGCATCATAAGTAATCGTCAGGGCTGTGCTGTCAGGTACTTTGATCTTAAACTGACCCTCTCCCTCAGACGGAAGCATCTCGAAAGGAACTGCTTCCTGAGTTTTAACATCTATTACCCGGACCGTATCCAGCTGAATCTGGATATTCTGGCTGGTATCTGTCACAGTCAGGAATTCGTTGTTAGCATCGTAATCCTCGCCATAGGGATTGACCTTCAGCGTAAACTTCACCAGATTGGTATCTCCAACCTGCTCGGCAGCCTTGGTCAGCTTGGCAGGAAGATACGGGAGCGTCGAATCAGCCGAGTATCGACCGGGTTGTTCCGTATCCGTAATCTCGGCATGGTTTTTGATTTCAATAGCCTCCATCGTGGTCGAGGTAGCATGCTCATCTAGCCATTCCTCGGTAGCCTGCACCTTATAGGTGAAGGAAAGCTGCCACACCTCTACTACGTCGCAGTTCCCCAACACATCAAACAGTGATAAGTCGGCGTCTCTTCTAAATCCAGCCAATGGGGCACAGATATTCCCCTCACTGTCCGTAGGTCCTACCCCGAGGCCCGACATTCCTGTAATATCTTTAAATGTTGATGTCAAGCCACGCTGGACTGTAGTCGCATACAGAGTGCCGTCCACATACTCCCAACCATCGGGAAGCACATCGTAAAAGACTGCCTGTATACTCTCACCATATGCCTTACTCCAATTTTTTTTGTCAGTACCCGGGATTTTCGCTGCATCATAATAATCCTGCACCACACCTTTAAAGTAATCCTGAACCGTACTGTCCGTAGTATTTATGGTGACGGTATACTCAATAGTGTTGGTATTCTTATCCAGCACACCTGTTTTATTGATCGTATCGTTGTTATTAAAGAATACCGAGTATCCAGGATAGTATCCGCCGTAACGCAGGTAAACATTGTTCATAATACCCGCCTTCAGAACTTCTTTCGGATCGAGAGTCAGATACTCCTTATCTTCACTGCCGGTCATCTCCACAAGAGTTATCTCATTCCCGGACATATCCAGGTCATACTCCGTAATGATCAGCCGATCCGTCTGATAGTTCCAAGATCCCCAATTACTCCACTCCCAGTGATCCTCATCATACCCAAAAATGATATGCAGGCCGGAACCTCCCTTACGATAGACATATTGGTCCAATCTTTTAGGATCATAACCCAATTCAGCAAGAGATTGATCCTTTGGATGATCCATATCAAACCCCTTAAGCGGGGGGGTCTTCTTTGCCTCCTCTTTGAGTGCCTCCAGATCCTTAATCTTGTCAGGATTCATGTTGGTGTCGGTTTCATCCCAATTAAACCAGTGTTCCACATCCACAGCGCTGACCGTCAGATTCTGGACTCTCCCATTCTCTTTAAACTCCGGAATATACCAGCGTTTGCCATTATACTCCACGTACATGTCGTCGTAGATATAGAGAGGCGTCCACTCGCCTGCCGGCACCACCGTATAAAGAGTGTAATGCAGTGTATTATGAACCGAATCAAACGCCTGCGTCTTGCATATCACGCCGTGGCCATTGGGCGTTACCCGTAGTTCCACATTGCTGCTCCGATGTTCCTCGACAGGTACTTCTATGAATTGGTCTTTGTCGGCAGGATCTGGCACCTGCATGGTTCCATTAACGGTAACCTCGTTCAGCACATTGCCCCAGAACACATCCGTAGTTCCCTGTACATAGTTAACATTGTAAACATACTTGACCTCTAGGACGTCATTCACTAACAATTTCTCGTACCGACCTTTGAGTCTGACCTTAAACTGCATCTTGTACGGATTCGCGGAATCACCTTCCGCGGACCCGCCTTCTACCGAACTCCACTCAAGGTCATAATCATTGGGCTTATTCAAAATAGTCACTTGGCCGTCCCGTATAAGCTTGACTTCTACTTCTTCCGCCTGTTCCAGTTTAAGCGCTTTCGTCTGCGGAGGCGTGAGTACGTCAGTGATCACCGCATCCTGAATATCATTGGACATCACAGTGGTCCTCACCGTATACTCCAATTCTCCGCCCGTTTTGGTCTCGTTCTCCGTGAATTTACCTTCCTTTTCCACATTGATACCAGACTCATACATTACTTCAAACGTAAAATCTGTGCCGGAATCGTTAAAATGGATCTTGCCGCCGCTGCCGCCGGGAACAGCCTGAACCGTGCCCTGCATATTAAAGGACAGAGTGACATCATAGATGCCTCTTACAGCATTCTTACCTTCCTCGGTGATGTGAATCGTCATCAGCCCGTTCTCATCGACCGAATAGGTACCGATCTCGTTTTCAACCCCATTAATACTCACCCACAAAGGCCCGTGCGCCGCATCAGGATCGATCTGAAAAATGCTCGGGATCTGATAAGTCAGGGTTCCGGATTCAAAATCGAACTGAGGCTCCTGAGAACCTTTCTCGCTGAAATGCAGTTCGATATTATACGTCTTCCCAACGTACAGCTTACCGCCGACATCTTTTCCCTCCATGTCGGTAATCTTGACGCTGTCCAGAAGATCCTCGATATTCTTTCTGTACTGCGACTTCTTATTTTCAAGTCCCAGTTCCGTCAGGTCTATCTCCACTGCCGCCGCCTGAGGCAATGAAATTCCACTCGGTAAATCTGCTTTCGGTGGTGTTGCTGTCTGTGGTGTTGACACCGGTGGATCACATTTTGACGGCGTCGCTGGCGACGGTTCTGAAGGATCCGCAACAATCTGCATTCCCATGACGACTTTCGTGCACTCGTAACTTCCAATCGTCAGTTTAAAACGCAGACTCTCCGTCTCATGATTAACAAACAGTATAACTGCTTTTCCGGCAGAAGTTTCCACAGTACCCGGCCTGTAATACACCAGCATATCCGTGTCATAGGCCGTGTCCGAACTGATTTTCTCCCCAGATACATCAAGAAGATACAGCGTAACATCATCCTTCAGGGCACTGTCGGCGGTTATACAATAATCTTCCTTCAGGGTTCCAAACAGAACCCCGTCCTGGGTCATTGTTCCATCCTCATTTTTTAGCTTTTCGATGGCCTCAGCAAGACGATCCGGATCCAGCTCATAACTGACGTCCGCAACATCGCCTGCGCCCCTGCCTTCCGAATCCGCAGCATACACCGTCCCGGCGTCGGCCAGGATGTTCACCGCCACCATAGCCACGGCCAGCATAAAGGCCAGAACTCTGCGGTACCTGTTTGCATGTTTCCATCTCTGCATGATCCTCATGGTATACTCTCCTCTCCCTTAATGACTTACAAAGCTCCCCCAAGCTCTTCCCCCGTAACGCCATTCCCTTTATTTATCCCGGCATTTTTGCGGCGCCGTGCACAGTGCCATCGGCAGAATCAGCCAGCCGCCAGCTGATCCTGCCGCAGGCCTGAGGCAGTTTCAGACAAATTCCGGGCACCAGAAGAACGAACAGATATTTTCGCCGCCGTGCGGTCCAGCGCGGAGCGGATCAGGGACATCAGCTCCAAACCGCTGCGGAAACAGCAGCGCTGGCCGTTCCAGCGCACTTCTCCCTGCCAGCTGGTATTCTGCCGGCAGACCACATGTACTAAAAATGATTCTGTCCGTCTTACTGCAATTTCCTGATATTGCCTGGAACCGGCGCTGCCCGCGTCAGAGATTTCCGCGTCGCTGCCTTTGTCCCAGTAAGAGATTCTCTCTCCGGTAAAGGTTCTGAAATCCAGTTCCCCGGAGGATACGTCTTCAAGATTCATCCATTCATTGATCATGAGGACCGCCTGATCGATCCCCGTAAAATGCATCGCTTTTTCATGATATAACGTACGCAGCATACCGAAAACGCTTCCGTCTCTTCTTACGCTAACCTGCAGAAGAAACATCTGCGCTGCTGTCGGCACGGCCCCCCCAGACCCCTTCAGCCGCTCAGTCATGTGCTCTCCCTTCCTGATCATGTTTATTTTTATTAAATTGTATGCATTTTCTTCCTATCGGTGCTGTCAGGCACTTTCACGACAGTTCCCGCCGTCAGTTCCTTCTTCCGCCTTAAGTGCTGCAAGGCCACGGCAGATCAGATCACGGATCATGTCGTTCTGGGTTTCCTTGTAGTATTTCTCCTTCTTGGCCATGTCCAGATCCGCCTCCATGCTTTGCTTAACGGAAATTGTAAACCGTTTCAACTCTGTCGCCACATTATCACCTCCCTGAAGCCGCGGTTCACTGAACCTCTTAATCGCATTATAGTGGTTCACTGGTTCACTGTCAATAGTTTTAACAAAAGTTTAATAAAAGGATGACCGATGATTGACTCTTTACATCTCTGGTTCACTGATGTATAATTTCAGTAATAAGGGGTGATAAATAATGGCTACTGACAGACCTCGCTACACAGTATCCGTGGACAACCAACTGTTTCAGGAAATTGAAGACTTTCGGTTTTCTCACCGATATCAGACTCGCTCAGAAGCAACTGTTGAGCTGATCCGCCTTGGGCTTGAACAGCTCAAGAAGGAACAGGCACTGCTGAAAGAACAGACACCTAAGGAAGACCAGATCGGATGATCCGCCGAAGGCGGTTTCTCCAACATACGGATAAAAGCAAATGCCGGACATCGCTCACCGCGATACCCGGCATTCCGTATTTTCATGCGGGCAGGGCGTCATTGACGCGCTGCTTTTATTTTGTAAATTTCTGCCGGCGTTTTTCCATTTCCCCGCCGTCATCCGGGCCTGATGATCAGCCCGCCTCTTCACTGAGGAAATCAAACTGGGACATATACAGGTCGTAATACGCCCCGCGCTTCGCCAGAAGCTCGTCGTGGGTCCCGCTCTCCACGATGCCGCCGTCGTCCACATACATGATGCAGTCCGCGTTCTTGATCGTGGAAAGACGATGGGCGATGATGAAGGAAGTACGGCCCTTCAGAAGCTCCGCCAGACCCTTCTGCAGCAGCAGTTCGGTCTCCGTATCGATGCTGGAGGTCGCCTCGTCCAGGATTAGGATCTTCGGATCGGCCAGCAGGGCCCGCGCGAAGGAGATCAGCTGGCGCTGACCGGCGGAAAGCCTGCTGCCCCGCTCATTGACGGCGGTATCGTATCCATTTTCCATCTGCATGATAAAATCATGGGCGCAGACCGTCTTCGCCGCCGCCACGACCTGCTCATCGGTGGCCGTCTGGTTGCCGTAGCGGATATTATCCATGATCGTTCCGGAGAAAATGAAGCTGTCCTGCATCATGACGCCCATCTGCGTCCGCAGGGACCGGATCGTCACCTTCGAGATATCGACGCCGTCGATCAGGATCTGGCCCGAATCCACATTGTAGAAACGGCTTAAGAGGTTCACAATCGTGGACTTGCCCGCGCCGGTAGGACCGACGATGGCGTAGGTCTCGCCCTGGTTCACCCTGAAATTGATTTTATGCAGGATCTCATGCCCCGTGTCGTAGCTGAAGCTTACATTCTTAAACTCCACGTCGCCGTGGATCGGAGGCATCTCCGTGGCTCCCGGCTCGTCCTTTACAAGCACCGGCTCGTCGATGGTCTCGAAAATCCTCTCCAGATAGGAGATCGCCGTCAGCAGGTTATTGTAGAAAGCGGCCAGCGTGTTAATGGGCGCCCAGAACCGTCCGATGTAGGAGGTAAACAGGATCAGCGTACCGGTAGTCAGCGAATGCTCCGGTCCGATGATCCACTGGATTCCCAGCATATAGATGAACGCCGTGGTGAACGCGGAAATGATATCCACGCTGGGGCCCATCGCGAAGTTGAACATAACGGCCCGCATCCACGCCTTGCGGTAGCTGCCGCTTAAGCGGTTGAAGATGCCGGTGTTCTCCTTCTCGCGCACGAAGGACTGGGTCACCCGGATGCCGTTGATGCTCTCAGCGATATAAGCGTTCAGGTTCGACTGCTTATTGGACTGGATCTGCCACGCCCGCCGCTGCCTGCGCTTGATGAAAATGATCACGCCGGCCAGAACGGGCAGACCGCACATGCAGATACCGGTAAGCCGGATATCGTTGATCAGCATGAAGGCCACGATGAAGACCAGGTTGCACAGGTCGGTGATCGTGTTGACGATACCGTTGCTTAACAGGTCGCTTAGGCTGTTCACATAATTGACCACGCGGACCTGGATCTTGCCGTGGGGCCTGTCGTCGTAGTAGGAGAACGGCAGTTCCTGCAGGTGGCAGAAGATGTCGGAGCGGATCGTATGGATGATGCTCTGCCCGATGACGCTCATGGTACGCACCTTAAGCCGGGTGCAGGTAGAGGAATAAACGGCGATCACCAGCGTCAGGACGCTCACCAGGATCACGCCGTTCATATCCTTGTTCGGAATATATACGTCCATGATCTGCTTTAAGAACATGGGGATCACCATGGTCAGGGCGCTGGCACTCAGCATCATGAAGATGACCGCGGTCATCTTGCTGCTGTATGGCTTTATGTACTGGAGAAGGCGCTTCAGCTGCTTCGTATTAAATCCGGTCTCCAGGACCTCGTCGACGTCGTATTTATTGCGTGCCAATTACGCCGCCCCCTTTCTTTTCTTCCGGCCATTCTTCCGTCCGGCCCGTTCATTTAACAGATCGTAGGGGATCTCGCCGTACTGGTTGCGGAACGCGTCGGCGTAGTAGCCGTTCTGCTTCAGCAGTTCGTCGTGGGTGCCCCGCTCGATGATGCGGCCCTGGTCCATGACCAGGATCATATCTGCGTCCTTGATGGACGAGATCCGGTAGGCGATCACGAATACCGTACATCCCTTGGACTCCTGAATGTTCTTAAGCTGCTTCTGGATATAGCTTTCGGTCTCCATATCGACCGCGGAGGTGGTGTCGTCCAGGATCAAAATCGCCGGATCCTTAAGGAGCGCCCTGGCTAAGGAAATGCGCTGCTTCTGTCCGCCGGACAGGCCCACGCCCCGCTCGCCTACGATGGTATCGTAGCCATCGGGCAGTTCCTTGATGAAATGGTTGGCGTCCGCCATGACCGCCGCCTGATGGACCGCCTCAAAATCGCAGTCCGGACGGCCGTAAGCGATATTTCCCTCGATCGTATCGGAGAACAGGAACACATCCTGCATGGCCATGCCGATGTTGTCGCGCAGGTTATAAAGATCATGCCGGCGCACATCCATGCCGTCGATCAGCACCTGTCCGGAGGTCGTGTCGTAGAACCGGCACAGCAGGTTCATAAGCGTCGACTTGCCGGAACCGGTGGTTCCGATGATGCCGACGGTCTGTCCCGGCTCCACCTTGAAATTGATATCCGACACCAGCTCGGCGCCGTCGTCCGCCTGATAGGCCACGTCTTTGAATTCCACGCTGCCCTTCAGCTTCTCGTGGATGCCGCCGACGCGGGGCGAGAGGACTTTCGGCTCCTCGCTGTAGGTGGCGTAGATCTTCTCCACGGAGGTGGTGAAGTTCTGCACGTCGTTGACCCACCATCCGGCCATTCTCAAGGGGTTATTGAGCATCCAGAGATAGCCGTTGACCTTTACCATGTCGCCCAGCGTGATCTCTTCCTGAATGACCATGTAGCCGCCTACCAGCATCAGGATCACGTTCAGGGCGTAGGAGAGAATTTCGAAATTGGGAACGTATTTGCTCCAGATCTTGGACGCGCGGACCTGGCAGTCGCGGAATTTATCATTTTCCACGTTGAACTTGCCGATCTCGTAATCTTCTTTGGCGAACGCCTTCACCACACGGTTGCCGCTGATATTTTCCTGAACGAACGCGTTCAGGGAAGAGAAGCACTCACGGTTCTTCCGGAAAGCCGGGCGTACTCTGGTGGCCTGCATGTAAGTGTTGATCGCAGTAAACGGAAGAACCGTGAGCATCATCAGCGCAAGCTTTACATTGACTGTGAATACCATCAGCAATGCGAAGATAAACAGAAGCACGTTCTGATAGACCGTGTAAATGATCATCGCCACGAAATGGCGGATCGCCTCCATATCGCCGGTCTGACGGCTCATCAGGTCGCCGGTCCGCTTGCGGTTATAGAAGGAGAAATCTTCCAGCAGGAGCTTGCGGTAGACCGCGTCGCGCATGTCGTAGAGAACGCCCTGGGACGCCGTCTCGAACGCGACCTGGTAGAGGAACCGCAGAGCGCCGGTCAGAAACGTCACCAGCACAAGCGTCCCTACCAGCACCGGCAGCCGCCCGTAATTCCCGGCGCCGATCACATCGTCGATGATAATGCCGGAGATGTATGGATTGACGATGGAAAGCGCCGCGATGACGGTCGTAAGGACCAGGCCGATAAAGATAAGATTTCGGTATTTTTTCAGGAACGTCAGGAACCATTTTATCGGTGTCATAAGGCTTCAACCTCCGTAGAAATAGCAGTAAGAAAGCCCAATTGGGCTTTCACTGTAAAATAATCGAAATCGGGACAAAAAGAAATGGAATATCTTGTTCAAAAGATGGCTTTTCTTGCAGTGCAGTTTTTTCTTTACATTTCTCTTTTTACCAGTTACAATAGATGAGGTTTCAGGAGTTCTCGGACAGCGCAGACGGAGGTGGCTGGCTGATGTGTGAGAAGAAAAACATGTTTCCAAAGGAATTTAATCCGACCTTCCTTTTCGCCTGGAAGGGCCGCAGACCCGGAGAGCGGGAGGAACCCCACGTTCATGATTATATGAAGCTGGTGTTCGTTATGTCCGGCCACAGCCACTACCGGATCGAAGGGAAAGTCTGTGATCTGACGGAAGGCGACGTGCTGATCATCAATCCCGGCACGAAGCACCACGCCATCCCGGAGGAGGAAGGCGCGGCGCCCTGCGTGGAATTCTATCTGGGCGCCAATGATTTCCAGATCCGCGACCTGCCCGCCAATTGCCTGCCGCTGCCGGCGGACGGCTTTATTCTCCATACGGAGGGCGAACTGCGGCAGCGTCTGGAGCGGATCTGCGCGGCCCTGGAAGCGGAGAACGCGGTATACCGGCGGGGCCGGTACTACATGATGCGGTCCTATCTGATACAGGCCATGGTGCTGATCGTCCGCGAGCAGTGCGAAGCGGAGGAGATGCGCAAAGGCTTCGCGTTTGAATCGGCCAGCCGCAAGTATGTGGTCGAGCAGATCATGAATTATTTCGAAGAGCATTACGGCGAGAAGATCTCCCTGGATCAGATCGCGGAGAATATGTACCTGAGCCCCTACTATATCTCGAAGGTGTTCAAAAGCGAGACCGGCGAGACGCCGATCCGGCATCTGATCGATATCCGGCTGTCGCGGGCAAAAGAACTCTTAGAGAACGGCTGGGGCGGCAGCATCAAAGAAGTGGCAGCCGCCGTCGGCTACGACGACGCGTATCATTTCAGCAAGCTCTTTAAGAAAAAATACGGCATATCGCCGCTGCAGATGAAGAAAGCGTGAAAGACGCCGCCCATACCGCTTTAACCGCGGCAGGGGCAGCGTCTTTTATTTTCATGCAAGCAGCGCGCCGGCGACGCCTTTCTTGTGTTTCCATGCGAACTGCGCACCAATGACACTCTGCTTGTATTTCGATGAGAACAGAACACCAGTGACGCTCTGCCTGCATCATTCTACAGTCTTCAAACTCTCGACCATGTCTACTTTCTTCAGCTTAAAATGAGCCGCTATATTCACGATCACGGAGAACAACACCGTCAGAACCGCCGCCAGCACATACGCGTAAGGCGGCGCCGTGCGGCCGAACATGACCAGATTGACCTCCACGGTGAGAACCAGCCAGGAATGCAGGAAGCGTCCCATGACCAGTCCCAACAGGATTCCGAAAGCCGTCAGGAAAATATTCTCGCGGTAGACATAAGCCGTAGTCTCCCGGTCATAGAAGCCAAGCACCTTCAAAGTCGCCAGTTCGCGGGTGCGCTCGGTGATATTGATATTCGTCAGGTTATACAGGACCACGAACGCCAGGGCCGCCGCCGCCACGATGATGATGACGACCGCGTAATCGATAGCGTTCATGCTGTCCGTGAAGCTGTCGCGGATCGTAGCTATGTAGGAATACGATGTAACCGCGTCCATTTCCATCAGATCCACCGACACCCTCTCCGACTGGGCCAGTCCGGCGGCGTCATTGTAACGGATCATGGCTACATTCTTCTCCGGTGCCTCTCCGAACAGGCTCTCGTAGACAGCCTCAGACATATAGACGTAATGCTGCACGTAATTCTCCACGATATCCGCCACCACGGCCGTGACGCGCTCGTCGTCCTTCTCCAGCGTGATAGTGTCTCCGGTATGGACTTCCAGAAGTTCCGACAGTTTCTCGCTGATCAGAACGCCTTCGTCCGGCAGCGTCACCTCTCCGTCGTCCAGACGATGGCGCAGATCGATGAACTGCGTAAATTCGTCCATATCTTCGATCGCGAACACATTCACGTCGTAGGCCAGACCGGTCGTGGACGCCTCGGCCATGGACTGGCTGGAGATCAGATAACTCTCGATATGTTCATTGTCAGCCAGATACGTCTCGGCCTGAGCCAGCTCCTCCGGATCCGCGTCGGCGTCCAGGCCGACCGTCGCGTCATAGAGGGAGATCTCGTCAAACTGCTTGTTCAGGATCGCGAAAATAGAATCGTGCAGGCCGAAGCCGGTCACGATCAGGGCCGTGCAGCCGCCGATCCCGATGACGGTCATCCAGAAACGCCGCTTGTAGCGGAACAGGTTGCGCATGGTCACCTTCCATGTAAAGGAAAGCCTGCTCCACAGCGGGCGGATGTACTCCAGAAGGACCCGCTTGCCCGGCTTGGGCGCGCGGGGACGCATCAGATTGGCCGGCGTGTCCACCAGCGTGGACAGGCACGCCCAGAGCCCCGCGCCGGTGGTACAGACCACGGCCGCCAGCACCGATATGACATAGGTCGCCATCTGGTTCTTAAACCGCAGGGCCGGGATATTGTACATGATATTAAACGCGTTGGCGATCACTTCGGGTATCAGCGTGCAGCCCAGCACCAGGCCGAGCACGCCGCCGATCAGGCTGGCCGAAAAGGCGTAGCCGATATATTTCTTCGAAATGGCGAGCCGTGAAAAGCCCAGCGCCTTTAAGGAACCGATCTGGGTACGCTGCTCTTCCACCATTCTGGTCATCGTGGTCAGGCAGGCCAGCGCGGCCACCAGGAAGAAGATCACCGGGAAAATGTTCGCCAGATTGCCGATGCGCTCCGAATCCTGGCCGTAACCCTCGAAACCGGCGTTGGTATTGCGTCCGAGAACATACCATTCGCATTCCTTCACATCGGCAAGCTCCGCCCTGGCGTCGTCCAGTTCGGCCTGGGCGTCGTCCAGCTTCTTCTGGGCGTCGGCGATCTTCTCGTCGGCTTCCTTCTTGCCGTCCTCGTATTCCACCAGACCGTCAGCGTACTCCTGCTCGCCGTCATTCAGTTCCGCCAATGCGTCGTCCAGTTCCTTCTGCCCGTCCACGCGGGCGTCCTCCAGTTCCGTCACGCCGTCGTTGTACTCGTCCCAGCCGTCAGCCAGTTCGCGCTCGCCGTCCTCGATCTCTATGCGGGCGTCCTCCAGCTCCTTCCAGGCGTCGTCCAGCTCAATCTTACCGTCGGCAAGTTCTTTCTCCGCGTCGTCCAGTTCGATCCTGCCGTCCTCCAGCTCCTTCTTCGCGTCGTCCAGTTCCTTCTTCGCGTCTTTTAGCTGGGAGCGGGCGGAATCGAGTTCGGACTGGGCGGAACTGAGCTGGGACTGGGCGAAGCGCAGTTCATTTTCCGCAGCCTGCAGTTCGGCCTGGGCCGCGGGAAGGAGGGAATACCCTGCTTTCAGCGTAGTCTCGGTATCGTCAAGAACTTTCTTCGCCACAGCGGCGGAAGCCAGACCTGCATCCAGCACGGCCTGCTGCTGCTCCAACTGCGCTTTGCCGGCAGTCAGATCTGCTGCCGCCTTCTCCAACTGTTCTTTCATCATCGCGTATCCGGGAGTACTCTCCGGAAGCTGGTCGAACAACGCCTTACTGGCATCATACTGCTTCTGATTCTCGTCCAATTCTGCCTTTTTCTCCTCAAGCAGCTGCTGCCCAGCCGTCAGTTCTTCCATTCCCTTTTCATAATCCGCTTTCCCGGCTTCCCACTGCGCCTGCCCTGCGTCCAGCGCCGCTGCATTTTCATTATACGCCGCCAGTCCCTGCTCATACTGGATTCTCCCGGCCTCATAATCCCTCTGACCGGATGCATAGGCCGATTCTCCGTCGGCCAGCGCCGTCTGGCCATCCGCGTATTTCTTCTGGCCATCTTCGTATTCCTTCAGGCCGTCCTCATATTCCGCCTTGCCGTCTTCATAATCCTTCACGCCATCCTCATACTCCGTGAGCCCGTCCTGGTACTCGGCAAGGCCCTCGGCGTATTCCTGTTTCCCATCGGCCAGTTCCTGCTCCGCGTCCAGCAGTTCCTGATGGGCGTCCGCCAGTTCCTGCTCTGCGTCGGCGATTTCCTCATTGTATGTGTCGATTCCCTCGTAATAATCCTTCCAGCCGTCGTCCAGCTCCTGCCGTGCGTCCGCCAGCTCCGTCTCCGCATCTGACAGTTCCTTATCCGCATCCGCGCGGGCATCCGCCAGTTCCTGGCGCGCATCGTCCAACTCCGCCTGGGCGTCGTCGATCTCCTCCTGCGCGTCTCCGACCACAGAGGCATAGCGAAGCTGGGCCCGCTCATCCGCCAGCCCGTCAAGGCTGTCCAAAAGCGCGTCCAGCCGGTTGTCGTATTCATCCCCATAGCTGTCCAGCGCCCTCAGACCATCGCCGGTAAAATACGCCATGGTATAATAATCATAATGGAAATTCTCTTCCGGAACATATAAGAAACCATCGACAGAACCGCCGCCCAGGGAAGATGTTCCACGGTCGGTTCCCACATAAAGAGGACTGTCCACGATACCCACGATCGTATAGGACAGATTCTCCAGATCGCCTTCATTGTCCTCATCCAGGACCAGATTCATCTGATCGCCCACCTGAAGGCCCAGTTCGATCAGCAGAAGCCGCTCCGTGACGCATTCATCCGCAGCCTCCGGCAGCCGCCCCTCCCGAACCTCCAGAAGATTCAGTTCCCGGGGCATGGAGCGGACGCTGACAATGGCATCCTGAGCGATGGCATCCACCGACCAGATGCCTTCCACCTGATCAATGCCGTCAGAAGCCGCCAGCACCTCCAGGTCTTCATCTGTCAGGCCCAGCGTGGAGATCACATAGGCGTCCATCAGGTTCGTCCGGTCATAATAAATATCGGCGGTATACTGCATATCCGGCGCCGTAGTCCGAAGACCCGCCAGAAACGCAACCGCCAGCGCGGACAGTATTAAAATAGACAGATAGCGGCTGAATGTATTCTTCACCTCACGGAGGGCATCCGTCGTAAGGCGGTTCCTGCGCAGGAACTTCCGCCCCGGACGCCGCCCTTTTCCGCCTACCATTCGATCTCCTCCACCGGCGTCGGATGGCCGTTCTGCTCGATCGCCGCTACTTTGCCGTTCTTCACATGGATCACCCGGTCCGCCATGGGCGTGATCGCCGTATTATGGGTAATGACCACCACAGTCATGCCGCCCTGGCGGCAGGTATCCTGCAGAAGCTTTAATATCGCCTTGCCGGTCACATAATCCAGCGCCCCCGTCGGCTCGTCGCACAGCAGAAGCTTAGGGTTCTTCGCCAGCGCCCTGGCGATAGCCACCCTCTGCTGCTCGCCGCCGGACAGCTGCGCCGGGAAATTCCCCAGCCGGTCCCCCAGACCCACATGCTCCAGCACGGTCTTCGCGTCCAGCGGGTCGTCGCAGATCTGGGCCGCCAGCTCCACATTCTCCAGAGCCGTCAGGTTCTGGACCAGGTTGTAGAACTGGAACACGAAACCGATATCGTGCCGCCGGTAACCGGTCAGCTGCCTGGAATTATAGTCGCTGACCTTGGCGCCGTCCACGATGATCGTGCCGCCGGAGCAGGCGTCCATGCCGCCCAGCATATTCAGCACCGTTGTCTTGCCGGCGCCGGAAGGCCCCACGATCACGGCGAATTCGCCCTTTTCGATGGCGAAATCCACTCCGTCCACCGCGTTGATGGTCACTTCGCCCATCTGGTATATTTTCTTCACATTCTCAAAGGATATGTAGCTCAAAATGTCACCGCCCGCGTATTTTTCCCGTCAGTTCCCGTGTTTCAGTCACTTGCCGCAAGTATTATTATTGTAGCCTTATTTGTGTTTTATTGTCAAGAATCGCGGGGCATATTTCACAGTTTCTTCACGAATCCGGGAATGGGCTTCCGGCATCTTCCCTGCATGAAAATCCGGATAGTCGCTTTAAAGAGAAATAAAATTCTCCCGCGGAAACAGCAGAACTCCCGCGGGAGAGAAAAAATTTACAGAAAATCAGATGTCTAAGAGCGTTCCGCCCGGTACTTCCACGATCTCCCCGTCCACCTTGATCCACACGCTCTGGAAACTGGGGTTGTACACCTTATCGGTGTTGATGGTGAACTGAAGTGCCTTCGCGGCCTTCATGTAATCCACGATCTGAATGTTGGTGGCGTACCAGGTGTCCTCCTGGCCGCCGGCCATCCGGCAGAA
>CANPZZ010000031.1 GCA_947589125.1 uncultured Lachnospiraceae bacterium | reverse complement strand
TGGAACGCCTGAAAGCCATGATGAACACTGGAAAGGAGAGCCTATGATGTGGGCGTGAAGATAGGCACGTATCTTCACGATCTGGGTTTTAATGTGGACTTTGCTCCGGTTGCAGATGTGCTCACCAACCCGGACAATCAGGTCGTGAAGCTGCGCTCCTTCGGGGATGATCCGAATGTGACAGCCAACATGGCGGCCAGCGTTGCCTATGGTCTGGCGTCGCAGGGGATCCTGGGGACGTATAAGCATTTTCCGGGACATGGGGCCACGGAAGCGGATACCCACGAAGGGTATGCTTATACGGAGCGGACGAAAGAGCAGCTTCTGGAAAGCGAACTGGTGCCTTTTCAGGACGGGATCGCCAGAGGGATCCCATTTATCATGGCGGCCCATATCTCCCTGCCGAATGTGACGGGGAACGATGTTCCGGCGTCTCTGTCGGAAGAGATCATAGACGGTATCCTGCGCGGGGAGATGGGTTACGATGGCGTCGTGATCACCGACGCGCTGGATATGGGCGCTATTGTGCAGGAATATTCATCCGCGGAGACCGCGGTGAAGGCATTACAGGCAGGGGCGGATCTCCTGCTGATGCCAGAAGATTTTGCGGCGGCTTATCAGGGAGTGCTGGATGCCGTCGCAAACGGCTCTTTATCGGAGGAACGAATCGATGAATCGGTACGGAGGATTTTGCGGGTGAAGCTGGGATATCTGGGAGGAGAGTGATTTACGCAGATAAAGGGCAGGACGGGAAGCAGCAGGCGCTTCGTGATACGGATCTGCGCTTATGCCGAAGGCTTTGGGACGCGGATCTATGCATACGCTTATGACGTCGAGATGCGGATCTGCGCTTTAACGTCTACGATAAATATGCGGAGGCGGAATCCTGCGCCAGAATGATCTCATCGGCCATCCGTGAATAGAAATACACATGATTGGACAGCCGGTCTTCCACGGAGACTTCATTTCGGTTGATCTCGCTCACCATATCGGACAGTTCGCTGAATGTAATGCTGTCATCATAAGGCAGCAGCAGAACTTCGTGGATGCTGGACGGAAGGATCACTAGATCGCGGTCCAGCCGGTCCGCGAAGTTTTTTAATACATCCGGATAGAGCATGACGCAGGCGCCGTGAAGCCCGGTAGTATTGCCCAGCACATAGAGCGGCGAATATTCCTGATCCGGGAAGAGCGTGTCGATCACGCCGGGATAATAGTCGTCTTCCATATGTGCCTTGGCGATCTCGTCCATGACCTCATCCATACTTTTCAATTCCGGAGGCAGGATAAGCGGCGTATTTTTCCTTGCCAGAGCCAGAAGTTCTTCCGGAGTCGTGTGCCATTGCTCCATATGGCGCTTGTGGATCAGAGCGGTCATCTGCCCTATGGGACTCTGCTGCAGGAACAGATAGAAAACGATGGACAGATCCTGGAATGGAAATGATACCGTGTCCTTCAGAAGAGAAAGATTGTCTCTTGTGTTGATCACGCGGTAGGTGATCCTGTCCTTCAGCCGTTCGAAATCGTTGAGTATCGAGAAGTCCGCGTGAAGGATGCCGGCGCTTTCCCGGTAAATGTCCACGATCTCTTCAACAAGAGTATCGATCGGGTGTCCGCCAAGAAAACGTTGGTAATAGTGATTCAGATAAATGACCGGCGCCGCGGTCTGGCCCCTTAGCGTGATGGTGAGACCGTCTAAGAGCAGTCCGTTGTTTTTTGGTACCTTGCTGACGATCAGCCGGTAACCGGTTCCCAGGCGGCTCTGCAGCCTGGAAGTGATCGCATCCTGAAATGCTTTGTACATCATTGTATACCCCCTTAATTGATATAATTATGTAAACTGCGCGCACAGTAACATACCACCCTGCCTGTTCTTCAGTCTGTGGAATCTCCGGCCGGTTCGGCCTGTGATAAGTGAAACATTGAAATAAATGAATAAACTGATCGATATCCCTATTATAACGGATTAAATATCATTTGACAAGAGAGAAAATAAAAATGCGTCTGAGAGGAATCGAACCTCCGCACGCGGCTCCGGAGGCCACTGCTCTATCCACTGAGCTACAGACGCATCATATATATAATACTACGTTCTGCCGGGGGATGCAAGCAGAAAATGAAAGATGCCGGAAAAATTTTTCCTGCATTGCATTTTACAGGTCTTTTTGTTAGAATAGAACAAGACTCGGAACGGGAGGCGTTTTGATGAAGGATAAATGGAATTTCAGCGGAAGGTTCGCAAACAGCGACCTGATGCATTACCTGCGGTTTGCGGTAATTCCGCTGGCTGCAGTGATATTGATCGCGGTGATCATGCGTGTGGATAAAGGAAAGGACGTAAGCGGCGCGGAGGGAGAAGGCGCGCAGACGGTGCTGGCCGGGGATGCGACAGATGCCTGGGAGAATCCGGACGGCGGGACTTTGCTTTCAGAAAATGAGAACTCTGCGGATGATGGCGCGGCTCTGCCGGACGGGGGATCGGAGAGCGGCGTGGCAGCGATCGGAGAAGGAGCGCCGGGAGATGATACAGACTCCGAAGAAACGGAGAGTGTGAAGGAAAGTGCGCCGGGCCAGGCATACGCGGATATCGATATTTCGCAGTATACGCTGAAACGGGATGAGGTTCCGGAACTTCTGGCCCTTGTGAGGACCTACTGTCAGGCGAAGGAGGACTGCGACCCGGAACTGCTTGCCAGATTATTCGGCAGAAGCGGTCTGACGGACGAGGAGATCGCGGCGGAGAAAGAGCGGATGGAACTGGTGAAAGCCAGCATTAAGCGTTATGAGAATATTTCCTGCTATTCCATCGAAGGTCCGGAGCCCGACTCCTATGTGGTATTTCCGTATTTTGAACTCCGGTACCGCGAAGCGGAGACATTAATGCCGCAGCTGACCTGGGTTTATGTGACGAAGCTGGAAGACGGCAGCTTCGTGATGAACGAGGAAGTCAGTGAAGACGTGGCGGCATATATCGCCCGGATCGGAGAGCGGGAGGATGTGACGGCTCTCAGGATGCAGGTCGCGGACGCCATGGCTGAGGCAGTGTCTTCGGATGAAAAACTGAAGAGTATCTACAGCGGCGAGTCGGAGGTTGTGATCGGCGACTGAGCCAAAGCAGAAGCCGGTCGGCGAACGTCTGCTGGTGAGCCGGCTGGCGGAATGTCTGCCGGGAACGGTTGGCTTGTATGGAAGAACAGCCTGCAGACTGCTGTGATGGAATAAAAGGACGGCCTTGCAGCCGGCAGTACCGGTATAGAGCAGCCCGCAAATGTAAGCTGCAGAGACAGAATGGAGAATTGTATGACATGAACGTATCGGATTTTTATTTTGAGCTGCCCCAGGAGCTGATCGCCCAGGATCCTTTAGAGGACCGGTCGGCGTCGCGGCTTCTGGTACTTGATAAGACGACGGGGCAGGTTATTCATCGTCATTTCCGGGATGTCACAGATTATCTGCGCCCCGGCGACTGTCTGGTCATCAATGATACGAAGGTGATCCCTGCCAGGCTTTACGGCGCGAAGGCAGGTACCGGCGCGAAGATCGAGGTGCTTCTTCTGAAGCGGAGAGAGAACGATGTGTGGGAGACCCTGGTGAAGCCGGGGAAGAAGGCACGTCCGGGGACGGAGATCATTTTCGGGGACGGACTTCTGAAGGGCCGTGTGCTGGAAGTGGTGGACGAGGGGAACCGACTGATTCAGTTTTCCTATGAGGGGATCTTCGAGGAGATTCTGGATCGGCTGGGGCAGATGCCCCTGCCGCCTTATATTACGCACCAGCTGAAGGATAAGGACCGCTATCAGACGGTGTATGCCGTCCATGAAGGATCGGCCGCCGCGCCTACGGCCGGGCTTCATTTTACGAAGGAACTGCTGGCGCAGATTGAGGAAATGGGCGTGAAGATCGCCCGGGTGACGCTGCATGTGGGCCTGGGAACATTCCGCCCGGTGAAGGTGGAGAATGTTCTGGATCATCATATGCATTCGGAATTTTATATGGTGGATGAAGACGCGGCGCGGAAGGTCAATGAGACGAAGGCTGCGGGCGGCCGTGTGATCTGCGTGGGAACCACCAGCTGCCGGACCATTGAGTCGGCGGCGGGAGAGGGCGGGCTTCTGAAAGCGGGCAGCGGGTGGACGGAGATCTTTATCTATCCGGGGTATCAGTTTAAGCTTCTGGACGGACTGATCACCAACTTCCATCTGCCGGAGTCCACGCTGGTGATGCTGGTGTCGGCGCTGGCCGGACGGGAGCATGTGCTGGCGGCGTATGAAGAGGCGATTCGTGAGAGATACAGGTTCTTTTCGTTCGGCGACGCCATGATCATTCTGGATGGAGTCGGCAAAACGGCGGATGCCCGCGCATAGGAAAAGCGGAAGAATGTGCGAAGAAACAGTGCCGGAGCAGGATCGGAGCGGCACCGGCGCGGCGGAATGAAGAGAGGCATATTTTGGAAGAGATCCGTTTGAATAAATTTTTGAGTGAAATGGGCGTCTGCTCCCGCAGGGAGGCGGACCGCCTGATCGAGGCGGGGAAGGTGCTGGTAGATGGAGAGAAGGCTTCTGCCGGCATGAAGGTAACGGCCGGGCAGTTAGTGATCTGCGACGGAAAGCCCGTGGGAAGGCCGAAGACAGAGGCTGCTTCTTCTAGACGGCATGGCCGCGCGGATAAGGCGGAAGCGTCCGGCCGGCGTAGCCGTGCCGGTGGGGCAGAACCGGAGACGGACTCTGAAAGAACGGTTGCCGTCCGTCCGAAGCCGGTGCTTCTCGCGGTCAACAAGCCCCGCGGCATTGTCTGCACTACGTCGCAGAAGGACCGGGCCATGAATATCGTGGAGCTGGTTCATTATCCGGAGCGGGTCTATCCGGTGGGACGACTGGATAAGGACTCGGAGGGGCTTATTTTTATGACGAACCAGGGAGACCTGGTCAACCGGATCATGCGGGGCAGCAATAACCACGAGAAGGAATATGTGGTCGTGGTGAATAAGCCGCTGACCGCGGATTTCATCCGAGAGATGGAAGCCGGCGTCCGGCTGAAGGAACTGGATGTGACGACAAAGCCCTGCAGGGCGTGGATCACCGGCAAGCGGGAATTTCATATCATACTGACCCAGGGACTGAACCGGCAGATCCGGCGGATGTGCGGCGCTCTGGGTTATCAGGTGCAGTCATTGACCCGGATACGCATTATGAATGTACGGCTGGGCAGACTAAAGAGCGGAACCTTCCGCAAGGTGACGGAAGAGGAATATGAGGAACTTCTTGCGCTGCTTGAAGACGCAGAGGATGCGGACATTGCAGGAGAAGAAGCCGGGGTATGAACACCGGGCGGCTGCTTTGATGACGGGTGCGCCTGAATATTTCCATGGGAGGAAATGAGATCCATGCAGGATAAGATCCAGAGAATGAAGGAACTGACCGCGCTGCTTTCCGAGGCTTCGAAGGCTTATTATCAGGAGAGCAGGGAGATCATGAGCAATTTTGAATATGACAGGCTCTACGACGAACTGCTGGCTCTGGAGGCGGAGACCGGTGTGGTACTGGCGGGCAGCCCGACCCAGCGGGTAGGATACGAGGTATTGAGTGAACTTCCCAAGGAAGCGCACCCGTCGCCGATGCTTTCATTGGATAAGACCAAGGACGTGGGCGCTCTGCAGGAATGGCTCGGACCGCAGGAAGGCGTGCTTTCCTGGAAGCTGGACGGCCTGACCGTGGTGCTGACCTATGAGGATGGGAAGCTTGTCAAGGCCGTCACCCGCGGCAACGGGGAGATCGGCGAGGTGATCACTCCCAACGCCAGAGTATTTGAGAATATTCCGCTTCAGATCGCGTTCAGGGGCAGGCTTGTCCTGCGGGGTGAAGCGGTGATCCGCTATTCGGATTTTGAGAAAATGAACGCGGAAATCGAGGATGCGGACGCAAAATATAAGAATCCGCGTAACCTTTGCTCCGGGTCTGTAAGACAGCTTAATAGCGAGGTTACAGCGGGCCGCCATGTGAACTGCATTATTTTCGCACTGGTGCAGGCGGAAGGCGGGGAATTCTCGGACGGCGCCGCGCAGGCGCCGGACGGAGCAGCAGTGGGCAGCGCCCGGGATCTGAGCAATTCCGTCAGCAGCCGCTTTGCCTGGCTTAGGCAGCAGGGCTTCGAGGTTGTGGAGCATAAACAGGTTACGGCGGAGACGCTTCCTGACGCGGTAGCGCAGTTCGCCCATGCCATCGCGGATTACGATATTCCATCCGACGGCCTGGTGCTGACCTATGAGGACATTGCATATGGCGAGTCCCTTGGCCGTACGGCCAAATTCCCCCGCAATTCCATCGCGTTTAAGTGGGCCGACGAGACGGCTGAGACGACGCTTTCCTACATTGAGTGGAGCCCGTCCCGAACGGGACTGATCAATCCGGTGGCGGTGTTCGAGCCGGTGGAACTGGAGGGAACCACGGTCAGCCGCGCCAGCGTCCACAATATCAGCATTATGGAAGGGCTTGAACTTGGGGCGGGGGATACGATCACGGTCTATAAGGCCAATATGATCATTCCCCAGATCGCCGACAACCTGACCCGCAGCGGCGTGCGCGGCATTCCGAAGATCTGTCCGGTCTGCGGCGGCGAGACAGTGATCCGGCAGGAGAATGACGTGAAGTCTCTCTACTGCACGAATCCCGACTGCCAGGCCAAGAAGATCAAAAGCTTCACGCTTTTCGTCAGCCGGGACGCATTGAACATCGACGGCCTGTCGGAGATGACGCTGGAGAAATTCATTGGCGCCGGGTTCATCCACGAGTACGCGGATATTTTCCATCTGGACCAACACAGGGACGCCATTGTGGCGATGGAAGGCTTTGGACAGAAGTCCTATGACAATCTGATCCAGGCTGCCGAAAGAGCGTCCCACACGACGCTGGTGCGTGTGGTCTACGGGCTGGGCGTGGCCGGCATCGGTCTGGCCAACGCCAAGGTACTGTGCCGGAAATTCCGTTACGATTTCGAGAAAATGCGCCGCGCTTCCGCGGAGGAACTTCAGGAGGCCGACGGCATCGGCGAAGTTCTGGCCGACGGCTGGTGCCGGTATTTTGCGTCTGAGAAGAACAACGCCATCGTAGACCGGCTGCTTGCGGAACTGGATATCGGGCAGATGCCGGAGGACGGCGGCGAAGGCGCGGGCGGTCAGCCGCTGGCAGGGATGACGTTCGTGATCACCGGGGCGGTGGAACATTTCGCCAACCGGAAGGAACTGCAGGAACTGATCGAGGCAAAGGGGGGCAAGGCTGCCGGGTCGGTGACGGCCAGAACCACCTATCTGATCAATAATGACGTGAATTCCGCGTCGTCGAAGAATAAGAAAGCCAGGGAACTGGGAATTCCGATCCTGTCGGAAGAAGATTTTCTGAAACTGCTGGACGGCGCTGAATGAGTATGATAGAATAAATTTCCAACCGTCTGCCGGCGGGCAGACGGAGCGGATAATAAATGATTTGAATTGCAGCGGGAGGAAACCATATGCCTATCAAGATACAGAGCGATCTGCCGGCCAAGGCGATCCTGGAATCGGAGAATATTTTTGTCATGGACGAAGAGCGGGCCGTGAGTCAGCACATCAGGCCGTTGGAGATACTGATCTTAAATCTGATGCCGGTGAAGGAGGAGACGGAACTGCAGCTTTTGCGGTCATTTTCCAACACTCCGCTTCAGATTAACTGCACGTTCATGATGCTGGAGTCCCATGTGTCCAAGAACACATCGGCCAGCCATATGGAACAGTTCTACCGGACGTTTTCCGAGATCCACCGCAAGTATTACGACGGTATGATCATCACGGGAGCGCCGGTGGAGATGCTTGAATATGAGGAAGTCAATTACTGGCAGGAGCTCTGCGGGGTGATGGAGTGGAGCAAGACCCATGTGACCTCCACGCTGCATATCTGCTGGGGGGCCCAGGCCGGTCTCTACTACCATTACGGGATCCCCAAGTATAAGAGAGATGAGAAGCTGAGCGGCATCTACCGGCACAGGGTTTTGCATCACCGTTTGCCGCTGACCCGGAATATGGACGATTATATCATGGCGCCCCATTCCCGCTACACCGAGGTCCGCAGATGCGACGTGGAGAAGCACCCGGAACTTCTGGTGCTGGCGGAGTCGGAGGAGGCAGGGATCTTCCTGATCATGAGGAAGGATGGAAGCCAGATCTTCGTCCAGGGCCACCCGGAGTACGACCGGATGACGCTGAATAACGAGTACCAGCGCGATATGGGCCGCGGCCTGAACCCGAAGCTGCCGATCAATTACTACGAGAATGACGATCCGCTGTCCAGGCCGGTCTTAAGCTGGAGAAGCACGGCCAATACGCTTTATAGCAACTGGCTGAATTACTACGTGTATCAGACGACACCCTACATTTTAGGGGAAGATGCCGAAGGCTCCAGTATTTAAGGCAGCCGCGGCGGCTGGATAATATTGACATAATTGTGCAAAAGGAGTACACTTAAATTAGCTTCAGAGCGGAATATTATCCGCTCGTCCGGCGGGCGTGCGTCTGCCGGATATGCAAATAAAGAAGAAGGAGAAGGGTGAACATGAAGAAAGAACAGGTATTATCGAGAATGCGCGAAGACTGTCTGGTGGCGGTTGTGCGTGCGAAGAATCTGGAGCAGGGCGAGAAGGTAGTCGACGCCATCATCGCCGGGGGTATCAATTTTATCGAGATCACGATGACCATGGACGACGGCAACCCGGTGGATTTCATCGCGGCTATGGCGAAGAAGTATAAGGACAACGACAAGGTAGTCATCGGCGCGGGCACTGTTCTGGATCCGGAGACGGCAAGACAGGTGATCCTGGCGGGTGCGAATTATGTCGTGAGCCCCGGACTGAATGTAGAGACGATCAAGCTGTGCAACCGCTATCGCGTACCCATGCTTCCCGGCGTTATGACGCCGACCGAGGCGATTACGGCTCTGGAGGCCGGCTGCGATGTGATCAAGATCTTTCCGGGCAATATCGTGGGACCGGCGGCGATCAGTTCCTTCAAGGGACCGCTTCCCCAGGGCGAGTTCATGCCTTCCGGCGGCGTAGATGTGGACAACGTTGACAAGTGGATCAAGGCCGGCGCGTACGCGGTCGGAACCGGCAGCAGCCTGACCAAGGGCGCCAAGACCGGCGACTTCGCGGCAGTGACGGCGAAGGCGAAGGAGTTCGTCGAGGCGGTGGCCGCGGCCCGTGCGAAATAAGAGAAATTATACAAGGAGCGAGGTTTTATGGCAAAAGTAGTTACAATGGGTGAGATCATGCTTCGGCTGTCCACCCCCAACAACGAGAAATTTATTCAGGCAGACGAGTTCGACATCAATTATGGCGGCGGCGAGGCGAACGTGGCTGTGTCGCTGGCTAATTATGGCCACGATGCGGAGTTTGTGACCGCGGTTCCGGCGAACCCCATTGGTGAGTGCGCCGTGGCGGCCCTGCGCAAGTACAACGTAGGCACGAAGCATATCGCCAGAAGCGGCGAGCGCCTGGGTATCTATTATCTGGAGACCGGTTCCGCGATGCGTGCGTCTACCGTGGTCTATGACAGAGCCCACAGTTCCATTTCCACGGCGAAACCGGAGGAATTCGATTTCGACGAGATCTTTAAGGACGCCGACTGGTTCCATTTCACCGGCATCACGCCGGCAGTCAGCGATGACGCCATCGTGCTGACCGAGGCGGCTTTGAAGGCGGCCAAGGCTCACGGCGTGACGGTTTCCGTGGATCTGAACTTCCGCAAGAAACTGTGGTCTTCCGAGAAAGCCCAGAAGGTCATGACGAACCTGATGCAGTATGTGGATGTCTGCATCGGCAACGAAGAGGACGCGGAGAAGGTCCTGGGCTTCAAGCCCGGCAATACGGATGTGACCTCCGGCGAACTGGAACTTGCCGGATACGTGGATATCTTCAACCAGATGGCGGATAAGTTCGGCTTTAAGTATATCATCAGCTCCCTGCGCGAGAGCCACAGCGCTTCCGACAACGGCTGGTCCGCCTGCATCATGGACGGCAGGACCCGTGAGTTCTATCATTCCAGACAGTACCGTATCGCTCCGATCGTGGACCGTGTCGGCGGCGGCGATTCCTTCGCGGCGGGCCTGATCTGCGGCCTGCTGGACGGCAAGGACATGAAGGCGGCTCTGGAGTTCGCGGTGGCGGCTTCCGCGCTGAAGCACACGATCCCCGGCGACTTTAACCTGGTGACCCGCGCTGATGTGGATGCGCTGGCCGGCGGAGACGGTTCCGGAAGAGTGCAGAGATAACGACGGAATAAAGAAATTCAGCCTGGAAAGGACAGCGGCCGGAATGCAAGGATCCGGAACTGTCCTTTTCTGTAAAATGCAAAGTATATGTAAGGAGGAGTTTTGTATTATGCAGTACCGTAAGTTTGGCAACACAGGGGCAGAGGTTTCGGCTCTGGGATTCGGCTGTATGCGCCTGCCGGTTCTTGAGGACGGTTCCGTGGATGAGGCGGAGGCCATTTCCATCATCCGTCACGCGATCGACGAGGGCGTCAATTACATAGACACCGCTTATCCTTATCATGGCGGGCAGAGCGAACTCGTCGTGGGCAAGGCCCTTCAGGACGGTTACCGCGAGAAGGTCCATCTGGCTACCAAACTGCCGTTATGGTCGGTGCATGAGGAAGCGGATTTTGACCGGCTCTTAAATGAGCAGCTTCAGAAGCTGCAGACAGACCATATCGATTTCTATCTTCTCCACGCGATGGGCAGGGAACGGCTGGAGCAGACCGTAAAGTCCCTTCATCTGGTCGATCATATGAAGCGGGCGAAGGCGGACGGAAGGATCCGCCACATCGGCTTCTCCTTCCACGACAGCCTGGCGGCGTTTAAGGAGATCGTGGACTATACGGATGCCTGGGAGTTCTGCCAGATCCAGTATAATTACATCAATATCAACGACCAGGCCGGCACCGAGGGCATGCGCTACGCGGCATCAAAGGGTCTGGGCGTCATCATTATGGAACCGCTTCTGGGCGGACGTCTGGCCAATCTGGCCGGGCATGTGGCGTCGGCGTTCCCGGCCGGCAAGACCCCGGTGGAGCACGCATTCGATTTCCTGTGGAACCAGCCGGAGGTGGGCGTGGTCTTAAGCGGCATGGGCAGCAGGCAGCAGGTGGAGGATAATCTTCTCTACGCATCCAGGAGCGGCGTCGGAATGCTCAGTGACGAAGAAGAGGCTGCTTACGGAAAGGTCAAGGAGATCTATGACAGCATGTCCATGGTCGGCTGCACCGGCTGCGCGTACTGCATGCCGTGTCCGTTTGGACTGAATATTCCGGAGATCTTCAAGGCGTACAACGGTTTCGGCGTTCACGGAAGCAAAAACCGTGTCAAGACGGCCTGCGAGGCGTTCGAAGTTGGGCCGGCTCAGTGTCACAGCTGCCATAAGTGCGAGCAGATCTGCCCGCAGCACATTAAGATCAGCCAGGTGATGAAGGATATTACGGAGCTGGTGAAGTAGGTTCATCGAAAATGAAACCGCGGGAACAGCCGCGGGAGACGGAATATACAGAAACGGAACGGACAAAGACAGAGCAGGCAGAAACGGCCCGCGCCGGTCACGGTATCTGAGAATACCGGCCCGCGCGGGTCGGTGCTTTCATACGGTTGGAGCGTCAGCGGCACTCGGTTTGCCTTGATGTGCGAAGAGAGTGCCGCTGACGCTCAGTTCATATTCTCTACTTGAACATATTAGCGAATTTGGCCAGAGGCTCTACCGCGTCGTTCAGATTCCCGATTGCGTTGTTGAGCTTTTCAATATCGATGGCGTTGATCTTCTTCATGGCCTGGGTCAGACTGTCGGAGCTTCCGACCACCAGATCGTCAATATTACCCACCATGCCTTCGATGTCGACAGTCGTCAATTCTTCGGTGATCGTCTCCACATTCTCCATGACCGCGTTCAGGTCCTCGAAGGTCGAGTTGATCTTCGGCAGCAGCGTAAGAATCAGGAATATGGCAAGACAAAGCACGATCACATTGGCTCCGGCGCTGATCAGCGACATCTTATACTGTTTCTTCGCGTAGCGTTCCTGGGCCGCATTGCTTGCTTCGATCCGCTTCATAATGGCGGCGAGTTCCTCTGCTTCATTTGCGTAAGACTGCATCTTCTGTTCACTCATGGTAAGCCCCCCTTTTGCAGATATATTGAATGATTACGGCGTTGATCGATGCTAACGCCGATAGACTTAGTATACAAAAGTTTGGCACACTTTGGAAGAGAAAAATGAAAAATAAATAGCAATAAATAGTACTAATGTGCGGCGGATCGTGCTATACTTTTTCTGTTGACGGTAAAATTTATTTTCACCGGTGAGAATGGAACATGTTTGAGGAATATGAAAATGGAAGAGAGCAGGGATATACAGGCTGGCTGCGGTCTGCGCGTTGAGAAGACCAGGCCGGAACAGCTTGAGAAGGTTCTGGCGGTCTATGAGCGTGCCCGCGGTTTCATGGCGGAGCACGGCAATCCGAACCAGTGGGGGACATCGGATCCGCCTGAATGGCAGGTGCGGCAGGATATCGAGGAGGGCAATTCCTATGTCTGTATGGCAGGCGGAGAGATCGCCGCGGTATTTTATTACAGGGAGGGAGAGGATCCGACCTACCGCGTGATCGAGGACGGTCAGTGGCTCAGCGGCGCTCCTTACGGCGTGGTACACCGGATCGCGTCCTCCGGTATTGCGAAAGGGGCCGGCTCGTTCTGCGTGAGATGGGCTTTCAGCCGCTGCGGGAATCTGCGCATCGACACTCACCGGGATAACACGGTGATGCAGGGGATGCTTAAGAAAAATGGATTCGCGTACTGCGGGATCATTCATTTGGAAGATGGTTCGGAGCGGCTGGCATTTCAGAAAGCTTACGGAACGGGCCTGGTGCTGGAAGGCGGCGGAATGCGCGGCATCTACACGGCGGGAGTTCTGGATGTATTTCTGGAGCATGGGATCGCGTTTGACGGCGTACTGGGCGTGTCCGCGGGAGCGATCCACGGCTGCTCCTATGTCTCCGGGCAGCGCGGCCGGAGTATCCGTTATTATAAAAAATATTGTCAGGATAAACGATTTATGAGCTTTTCCAATCTGCTGCGCCATGGTGAACTGGTGAATACGCAGTTCTGCTATCACGAGATCCCGGAGAAGCTGGATCTTTATGATTACGAGGCATTCGCGGCGTCGCCGACCCGGTTTTACGCCGGATGCAGCAATCTTCGGACCGGGCGGCCGGAGTTTATCCGGATTACGGATATGAAGGCCCAGATCGATGCGGTGCGGGCGTCTGCTTCCCTGCCGTTTGTCTCCCATATCGTCCGCTATCAGGGAATGGAACTTCTGGACGGAGGCTGTACCGACAGCATTCCGATCCGGGGAATGATCGGGATGGGCTATCGAAAGAATGTGGTGGTCCTGACCCGCGACGCTTCCTATGTGAAGCCGCCGGAGCATGTGGGGCCGGGGCATATCCTGTACTGCCGTTATCCCCGTTTTACGGCGGCCATGAACCGCCGGCACAAGACCTACAACGAGACGATCCGCCTGATCCGCAGGCTGGAGAAGGAGGGCAGCGTGTTTGTCATCTGTCCCAGCCAGGTGATGACGATCAGCCGTACCTGCAGCGATCCGCAGGAGGTCACGCGGGCCTACGAGCTGGGACGCGCGGACGCTGAGGCACGGATTGAAGAACTTCGCCGGTTCCTGGAGGAGCCGTGAGGGTAAGGAGCTATAGCGGTATTTTCACGCGGTTCGGATCTTCGGATCAGACTTGACGCGGCAAATGTAACCGCGGGTCACGGAACGAGAAAGACTTCCTTATTCTGCATACCGTAGGCCGCAGCCGCAGCATGGGTATCGCAATAGATATCAATATGTCTGCCTTTGACTCCGCTGCCTTCATCTTCGGCCGTGTAAACGATTCCATCGATCATAAGCTTTGTGCCGCAGGGAATGACCTTCGGATCGACGGCGACCGTATGACCAGATACAGCGAGAGCGCCTGTACTTGTAAGTCGTCCCCAGCGGCCGGAACAGCGGCGGCAGGAGCAGTAGGCGGTGGTTCGGAAAGTGCCGAGAGATGTCAGAGGCGGAGCCGCGATATCTTCTGAAGCAGCAGGCGAGGCGGCTGCCGCGGCATTATCTGTGGAGAAGGCGGCTGCTGCCGCGGCGTCATCTGTGGAGGCGGCCGTTGCCGCGGCGTCATCTGTGGAGGCGGTTGCTGCCGCGGCATTATCTGCGGAGAAGGCGGCAGTCACGGCGTTTCCTGCGGAGAAAGCGGCTTCTGCGGCGCTGTCTGTGGAGAAGGCAGCTGCCGCAGGTTCATTATCGGATTCGTCTAAGGGGCCCAGCGGCCCTTGCGGTATTTCCGGCGGATCCTTTTTTTCAGTCTTTATCGGAAAAGCATTTCCCTGCCAGTACAAAGTTCCGTTCAGAGGAATGCCCCGGGAGGAGGCTTCGATCAGATAGGAACCGCCGCTTAGCGGAGAAAGATCAAGGTCTGCGGCAAAGGCGTGAAAGCCGCCTCCGATATGCGCCAGGTCTTCCCGGTACAGGCCGGCGGTGCATGTCTGCGTGTAAAGAAAAGAATTGTCTTCCGTGTTTCTGACAGTGATCTGCACCTCTACGGCGGAAGCGGGGCTGTCGGGATCCCATGCCCATCCGTAGACCGTCTGGCTGTCTGTGCAGTCAAGATATCCGGTCGTATGCTGTCCGGCTTCCGCCGGGATTGTCCATAAAAGAATCATGAAGAAAGCCGCCGTCAGGGCGGCCGGCCTTTTGCGGATTTTCATCATACATGTTTGTCCTTTCTTTTAAGATTCGATCCGGGGACCTGATATAATATATTCGCGGTTTGGGGTTGTTATGAAGAAAAGCAGAATCGTAGGAGGCGCCGCGTGTGAAAATGTTTTGCGGTGGCCGGTGCATGCCCGCAAAAAAAGACACGGTGCAAACCGTGTCTTTTAATGATCGGGTCAGCCGTATCTTATTCGGCGATCACTGAAAATACTTCTGCGGATATGGTGCCGAGGGCTTCGGCCTCCGCATGCGTGGCGTAGTAGATATCGATATGGTTGCCGTTCACGCTGCTTCCTTTATCCTCGACGGTGTAGACGATATCGTTGATCATGACCTTTGTTCCGAGAGGAAGCACGTTCAGGTCGGCGGAGATCGTGTGATTCGCCTGAGGCACAGTGCCGCTGTAGGTCAGTCCCCAGCCGCCGGAGCAGATAGCGCAGCTGCAGTAACCGGTGATGGTGAAATATCCCAGGGACGAACCCTTCTTCCATCCGGATTCGGAGGCAGATTCCTTCGGGGAGTCTGATGTGGGATCGGAGGATCCGGAAACGGGACCGGCGATGAAATTCTTTTTGCTTTCTTCCGTCTGCCCGGCATCGGTGCCGGTTTTCTCGTCTGTTTCCTCCACATGTCCGGCTTCAGTGCTGTCTCCCTTGTTATCTTCTTCCGTGCTTTCGACGCTGCCGCTAGCGTCGGACCCACCGCCGGCCACAGGCCCCAGGATGACGCCGGCCGTTCCGGATCCGGAAGCAGTCTGCGTATCGGCAGAAATGACGGCCAGTACCGGCCCTTCCGCGGAAGTGTTATAGGAGATCGTGCCTGTGAGCGGAAACTTCTTGTCACCGGACAGGACATAAGCGGTTACTGTAAATGAATCGCCGGAGAACTGCGTCCAGTCAACAGGACAGAAGAATCCGTGATTGCCGTCATTGTCCCCGGATACCAGGTCGCCGCGATAGCTCTCCGCGGTGACGGTAAGGGTTTTAACTGCGGATTGGGCGCCTGCCGGCGTGATATCGATCTTTACTTCTATGGCCTGGTCAGGATCAGCCGCATCCCATGACCATCCGGTGATCACAGAGCGGTTGGCCCAATCCAGATGACCGGAGGGCTCTGCCATGGCCGGAATGCTGCAGGCAATGCCAAGGGCCAGAACAAGAGGCGCGGCGGTCAGGTATTTTCTAATAGGAATCCTCATGATGAATACCTCGCATACTTTTCTTTTGTTGTGTAAAGTCTACCGATTACAATTATATTACAAATGTGTTAAAAGTCAAGTACAATGAGGAAATGTAGGAAAAGCGTAAGAAATCTGCGGCAAAAGAACAAAGCGGAATAAAACAAAAATATTTTGGAAAAAGGTATTGACAAATATTGGGGGAAGTAATATATTAAGAACGTAGGAATTAGCACTCGAAGCTGATGAGTGCTAACAACCAAAAAGAAACGGATGAAAGGAGCGGGAACATGGAACTGGATGAACGGAAGATCACCATATTGAAGGCGATCATCAAGAATTATATGGATACCGGTGAGCCGGTGGGATCCAGGACCATTTCCAAATATGTGGACAATAAGTGGAGCTCCGCCACGATCCGCAACGAGATGTCCGATCTGGAGGAGATGGGCTATATCGTACAGCCTCACACTTCCGCGGGACGGATTCCGTCGGATAAGGGTTACCGTTTCTATGTGGATCAGATCGTGCTGGAAAAGGACAGTGAGGCAGCCGAAGTTCAGGAACTCATGATCAAGCGGATCGACCGTCTGGAGTCGGTGTTAAAGCGGCTGGCGAAGCTTCTGGCCAACGATACCAACTATGCGGCGCTCATAAGCGGCCCCCGTTATCAGCAGAACAAGCTGAAGTTCATCCAGCTTTCGCGGGTGGATGAGGATAAGCTTCTGATCGTCACGGTGCTGGAGGGCAATCTGATCAAGAACACGATCGTCCATGTGAAGGATATTCTGAATGAAGATGAGCTTCTGAACATGAATATCCTGCTGAACAGTAATTTAAACGGCCTGACGATCGAGGAGATCAATCTGGACGTGATCAGCCGCATGAAACAGCAGGCGGGAAGCCACGCGGATGTGGTGGATCTGGTGCTTGAGCAGGTGGCGGAAGTGATCCGGGCGGATTCGGAGGATCTGCAGATCTACACCAGCGGCGCCACGAACATTTTCAAGTATCCGGAGCTGAGCGACAACCAGAAAGCCAGCGAGCTTCTGCAGACGCTGGAGCACACGGAGCTTCTGAAGGATCTGGTGGATACCGGCGACGACGGAGAGAATGGAACCGGGATTCAGGTCTATATCGGAGAAGAATCACCGGTGCAGGCCATGAGGGACTGCAGTGTGGTGACTGCCAATTATGAATTGGGAGAGGGCATTCGTGGAACTATAGGAATCATCGGACCCAAGCGAATGGATTACGAGAAGGTGCTTAAGACGCTGCGGACATTGATGACCCAGTTGGAGGCCACCTTTAAAAAAGAAGAGAGGTAGATGAGATTTGGACAACAGGGAACATGAGGAGATATATGAGGAAGAGCTGAATAAGGCGGAACCAGGGAAGCCCGCAGAGGATGACGGCCGGTCCGATGCCGAGGCGGCAGACGCCGCAGGCGGGGAGCAGACGGAGGAAGCCGAAGCCGATACGGAGACCGGAGACGGCGCCGAAGCGGAAAGCGTTCAGACAGCGGAAACCGATAATAAAGCGACGGATGCGGATGCCGGAACCGGGAAGGCCGCGGCGGACGCGCAGGAAGACGAACCGAAAGAGAACGCAGACAGCGCGAAGGACGGCCCGGAGCCCGCGTCCGACGGCAAATGGCACGTATTCGGCAAGAAGAAAGAGAAGAAGGATCCGAAGGATCAGAAGATCGAGGAACTGACTGATCAGCTGAAGCGGCAGATGGCGGAGTTCGACAACTTCCGCAAGCGCACCGAGAAAGAGAAGTCGGCCATGTTCGAGGTCGGAGCCAGAAGCATTATCGAGAAGATGCTGCCGGTGATCGACAATTTCGAGCGGGGCCTGGCCACCGTTCCGGAGGACGCCAAGGAAACTCCATTTGCCGAAGGCATGGATATGATCTACAAGCAGCTTCTTAAGAATCTGGAGGAAGCCGGCGTGAAGCCCATCGAGGCCGTGGGCCAGCCCTTCGATCCCAACTTCCACAACGCAGTGATGCACGTAGAGGATGAGAACCTGGGCGAGAACGTAGTCGCCCAGGAGTTTCAGAAAGGCTACATCTACCGCGACACCGTTGTGAGGCACAGCATGGTGCAGGTCGCGAATTGACTGTGAGCACTTAGCGAGCGCGAGCCGTAAGGCGAAGTGCGAGGTTAGTGCGAACGTCGTTCCCGAGACTTAGCGAACGGAAATAATCAATTTCAAATATATATGTAGGAGGAAAAAATCATGAGCAAGATCATAGGAATCGATTTAGGAACAACCAACAGTTGTGTAGCAGTCATGGAAGGCGGCAAGCCGACCGTTATCGCCAACGCGGAGGGCGTCCGCACGACCCCGTCCATCGTGGCGTTCACGAAGACCGGCGAGCGTCTGGTAGGCGAGCCGGCCAAGCGTCAGGCCGTTACCAACGCCGACAAGACCATTTCCTCGATCAAGAGGCATATGGGAACCGATTATAAGGTAGACATCGACGGCAAGAGATATACTCCCCAGGAGATCTCGGCCATGATCCTGCAGAAGCTGAAAGCCGACGCGGAGAGCTATCTTGGCGAGCCGGTTACCGAGGCCGTCATCACGGTTCCGGCGTATTTCAACGACGCGCAGCGTCAGGCGACCAAGGACGCCGGCAAGATCGCGGGCCTGGATGTTAAGCGTATCATCAACGAGCCGACGGCGGCCGCTCTGGCTTACGGCCTGGACAATGAGAAAGAGCAGAAGATCATGGTATACGACCTGGGCGGCGGTACCTTCGATGTGTCCATCATCGAGATCGGCGACGGCGTCATCGAGGTTCTGTCCACCAACGGCGATACCCATCTGGGCGGCGACGATTTCGACAACCGCGTGACCCAGTGGATGATCACGGAATTTAAGAAGGCGGAGGGCGTGGATCTGTCCAACGACAAGATGGCCCTTCAGAGACTGAAAGAAGCGGCTGAGAAGGCGAAGAAGGAACTTTCCACCGCGACCACGACCAACATCAACCTGCCGTTCATCACGGCCACCAGCGACGGACCGAAGCATCTGGATATGAACCTGACCAGGGCGAAATTCGATGAGCTGACCCATGACCTGATCGAGAAGACGGCGGTCCCGGTGCAGAACGCGCTGCGCGACGCAGGCATCACGGCTTCCGAGCTGGGCAAGGTCCTGCTGGTAGGCGGTTCCACCCGTATGATCTCCGCGCAGGATAAGGT